>CAZYGE010000060.1:0-12246 GCA_964647535.1 uncultured Proteiniphilum sp. | reverse complement strand
GGTCTAGTTGCAAGATCAGATCGTTCACCTGTAGTAACAAATATATTTCCATTACTATCAAAAAGCAAACGACTACCAAAATGCATGCTATTATCGAAGTGAGGTATAGCCCTATAGATGATTGTGAAATTCTCGATAGTAGTTTCATCATCCGAAAGTCTTCCTTTACCCACAGCGGTCAAAGAACCTTGTCCGGTTCTCTCTGCAAGAGAAAAATAGAGCAGCCTACTCTGTTCAAAATCGGGTGCATGTGCAACATCCAATAAACCACCTTGATTTCTATCATCAACCTCCGGAAATCCATCAATTTTATCACTCAACGTTCCGTCTTTAGTTGCGATTCTCATGGTGCCTGCTTTCTCATTAATAACAAACCTACCATCAGGTAATTCTGTAATAGCCCAAGGACTATCTAGTTCAGTGGAGATGGTTTCCACTGTGTAGGGTGTTTTGGTTTTAACTCCTGCAATTCTTGTTTGTCCTTCAAAAGCAGGTTCAAAATCAATATTTCGCTCACCAGTTTCTACCGGAGGATATTGCTCCTCGGGTAAATCTTGCTCGTTGTTTGTTTTACGTTCGTCACATGATGCCGAAGAAACTAAAAAAAGAATAGCTGCAAGCGTTGTAATTTTAAAGTAATTCATACTAATATTATTTTAAGTAAGACTTCATTACTAGTCTTTTAAAACAACAACTCTAACAATATTGTTTATTTAATATCAAACTCAATCCATTCTGATCTATCAGGGGGTGAAGGCGCCACAACTCTCTTACGTGGACTGAGCTTTAATTCTTCCAATAACACTTCAACTGCTTTTTCTATTGATGGATCATTCCCTTTGGCCAATTCATCGGGAGTATCCACAACTTCAATATCCGGATAAACTCCAATCCCTTCAATTATCCACTCACCGTGTTCGTCATATACTCCAAACATTGGTACTGAAATATAACCACCATCCACCAACCTTGCATTACTTGAGATACCAACTAATCCACCCCATGTGCGTGTCCCAATCAGTTTCCCTGTACCTGTTTTTCGGAAGAAATAAGGTAAAGCGTCGCCACCAGAAGAAGAATATCCATTAATAAGCATAGCCTTTGGACCATCGTGTGCAAGACCTGGCGACTTCATAGGCTGTTCAATATTATTTCTATGCCAGTAAACCAATGTACGCCTATTTATTAAATCAATCATCCTGTCAGGTATAAAACCTCCTCCATTATACCTATCATCAATAATCAAAGCATCCTTATGATTATAAGCAAGCATACCCTTAAACAGCTCCCTGTTCCCTTCTATTGCCGTGTTAGGCACATGTACATAGCCAATCTTACCATCCGAAAGCCTATCTACTAGATTACGTCGTTCATTCACCCAATCGAGATACCTTAACTCCTGTTCACTTGTAATAGTTTTAACCATGTGAGTCTCTGCGCCAGATATTGATGGATTATCATTTACTGTAAGTTCAATAAACCTATCACCTAAATTCTCAAGCCATTCGTAAGGATTACTCTCAGTAGTAAGATCCTCTCCATTTATCATTATAATATAATCACCCTCCTGCACATCAATACCACTCTCTGTAAGGGGCGAACGTCTGCTCTCGTTCCAGTTCTCACCTTGGTAAATCTTTCTAATTCTATATCTACCCGCACTCAAATCTGCTTCCAGTTCAGCACCCAGCAAACCACCTTCAATTCTGTCAACCTTATCAATATCACCCCAATCAACATAAGCATGACCGGTATTAGTTTCGCTAATCACCTCATTTAAAATATAATCAAGATCAAACCTGCTCGGAACATAAGGCAACATGGCACCATACGTCTCTTTTATACCCTTCCAGTCCACACCATGGAGATTACCTACATAAAAATAGTCTCTGAAAATTCTAAAAGCATCTTCGTAAATTTGGCTCCATTCCTTTTTGGGGTCAATCTTCATAACCAAATTTTCTAAATCTATTTTGCCCGTACCAACGGTTTGTCCCGGCTGATTTTTAGCAATCATGTAATCACCATTATGACGATATATAAACGATTTGCCGTCGAAAGACGGTATTGCATAACCCGCACCTTCTAGCAAATCCTCACTTTTTTCCTCTTCAATATTATATCTCATTATTTTATTGCCCGAAGAAAAAAGCAATCCCTCATCAACAGCTCCAAGAATTCTGTAGTTTCCCGATGATATAGGCAGAGTCTCAATACGATTCTGAATACCCTCTATATCTACTATAACTTTCACATCATCAGAATCAGGTATCACATCTTTTTCACTATCACCATTCACTTCATCCACATATGGTTCAATGTCTGTCTTATGAGGATTAAGAGAAGAGCCATCATCCCTTAAAGGAATCGCATAAATACGAGTAGCATTATTATAAAGATAATCAAACTCAAAACTGCTAAATGTTAGATTGAAATCTCTGTTAGATAGAAAGAATAGAAACCTACCGTCTTTGCTGAACGTTGGATAACCGTCGGAAAATGATGCATCTGTAATCTGATATTTACTTCCCGTAGATAACTGATAGAGCCAAAGAGCAGATTGATAATTTGGTGATGATTTACTATAAGCAATCCAATCACCATCAGGAGAAAATGCATAATCCCTTATCTCCTCTGCAGTTGCGATATCCACAGCAGTCTGTTTACCCGAAGCCATATCAACCAACCAAAGATTCATAGTGCGATCACTGTACACAACATGAGTGTTTTTTGGCGACCATATAAGTTCACTTTTCCATGAAGCAGACCCTGTAGTTACACGTCGTGGCTCGGCTCCTTTTTTATTATCGACTACATACAGCTCATACTCACCAGTTTCATCTGAGTAAAAAGCTATCTGTCTGCCATCCGGCGACCATACAGGAGATATTTCCCGCACACCTTGAGAATTAGTAAGATTAATAATCTCTCCATGCTCTGCTGGCACACTAAAAATATCACCTCGGGCTTCAATAAGAGCTCTCTTACCTGTTGGCGACAAGGAGTAACTTCCAACAAAATCCTTTACATTTCTAAATGTCGTCTGCAAATTCGGATTATCAAATTTGATAGAAACAGAAATCCTTTCAGACACGCCCGTCTGCAAATTCAAAACATACAAATAACCACCATTCTCATAAACCAACTTACCGTTACTCCCCGACGGCCACATAACGTCAAAATCGGTGTGAGAAGTAACTTGAACGTCTTCTCCGGTTTTTGTATTATATCTTCGAATATTCAATCTCGTATCTCTATCCGATGCATAAAAAATATTATCACCGTACCATGTTGGCCATTGGTCAGACCCCACCCAATTAGTAATCTGTTCAGAAGTATTATCATTTAAATTAAATGTCCATAGCTCCGTTGCACGACCACCCTTATATCTTTTCCATGTCCTGAACTCTCTGTCAACAGGAGTAAAACTAATTTCGTTCCCGTCGGGAGAGAAAACAGCAAATCCACCATTAACAATTGGTAGAGGCTCTTCCATCCCTCCATCTATACTTATAGTGAAATATCTTCCATTTCTTTCACCAAATGAAGTTCTACTTGCACGAAAGAGTATACTCTTACTATCTGGGCTCCAATCTAGCACCACATTATCAAAACCCCCTCTTGGCGGCATCATCCCAACCGAATTATAAAAGGTTAGCTGTCGGGCTGCACCACCTTCAGCGGGCATAACCCATATTTGCCTGCTGCCTGAATATTCTGCAGAAAAGGCAATCCATTTACCATCGGGAGAAATCTTAGGGAACAATTCTATACCTGCATGCGAAGTTAATCTTTTTGCCTCACCACCATTAGCGTCAACGCTCCATATATCACCTGCATAAACAAAAGTTATAAGGTTACCATTTATATCGGGGTAACGCATCATTCTTGCATCATCAAAAGCATAAGCTTGAAAAATAAACACTGTGGTTAAAGCAATTAAAATAAATTTTTGCATAATATTAAATCTTGAAAAATAATAGTGATGCCCTATTTTTAGCATCCGGTTTTTGTATCCAGTTTGAAGGCGCAAATTTACAAAAAAAAACATTATTCTGAATTATCTATGCTATCTTTGTCGTAATAAACAGGTTAAGGATGAAAAAGATACACATAATTATACTGCTCTTTCTATATATCACGCCCTTCGCAATACAGGCTCAGGATTCCAAACCCTCGATCTATCTAATTAACATAAAAGAGAATATTGGAAGTAACACCTGGGTATATCTGCAAAACGGATTATATGAAGCCAGAGAAAATAATGCAGATGCCGTGTTGCTCCATATGAATACATATGGAGGTACAGTACTTGATGCAGACTCTATGCGCACAGCAATATTAAATTCAAAAATACCGGTATATGTATTTATCGATGTCAATGCAGCATCTGCAGGTTCACTTATAGCCATTGCTGCCGACTCAATTTATATGCGCAACAGCGCATCAATGGGTGCAGCAACTGTTGTTGAAGGCGGCAGCGGTGAAGTTGCCACCGACAAATACCAATCTTATATGAGAGGCATAATGCGAGCCACGGCAGAGAGTCATGGAAAAATCGAAACAGTTGAAAACGGCGTTCCCGTAAGTCGTTGGAGGCGCGATCCAAATGTTGCAGAAGCCATGGTAGATGAAAGAGTAGTAGTTCCCGGATATGCAGATTCTACACAGATATTAACCCTCACTGCAAGTCAAGCCATAGAACTTGGCTACTGTGAGGGAATAGCTGAAAGCGTCCATGAGGTCATTGTCTCTCATCTTGGCTTCAATGATTATGATTTGGAAACATACAACCCAACATTTTACGATAGAATAAAAGGATTCCTCACCAACGGTGTTCTTCAAGCATTCTTAATAATGTTTATAATTGGAGGTATCTACTTTGAACTCCAATCACCGGGTGTAGGATTCCCAACAGCAATCGCAATAACAGCAGCTATATTATATTTCACACCGTTATATCTCACGGGTTATGCTCAAAATTGGGAAATACTACTATTCGTATTCGGTCTAATATTCATTGTTTTCGAAATATTTGTTGTGCCTGGGTTCGGAGCAACCGGTATTATAGGTTTTATATTTATATTTTCTTCACTGGTGTTAGCACTTGTAGGTAATATAAGATTTAATTTTGAAGGGATCCCTGCTTTGGAAGCCTTTCAGGCGTTAATGACCGTGCTGGGGGGTATGGGTATGGGGATAGTCCTAATTATCTGGTTAAGCAGTAGGATAGGGCAGAGGGGGCCGCTTAAACATGTAGCACTGCTAGCAAACCAAGAAGGTTATTATTCCGTACCTATGGAACCCGATATGTTGGTTGGTAAAACCGGCATTGCTGCAACTGTATTGCGGCCTTCTGGGAAGGTAATAGTAGATGGAGTATATTACGATGCCGTGGCGGTCAGGGGTTTGATTGATAAAGGCGAAGAGGTTACTGTTAGAAGGTATGATAGCTTCCAGCTTTATGTTGTAAAGAAAAATAGCTAATTCATAGAACTAACTTCCCTCATGAAGCAACTAAAAAGCTGCCCTACGTACGACGTAAGGCAGCTTAAATTTCGTTTTGCTTATTCAGCTAATTAAAAATCAATATTCAGCTAAACAAATCTAATTATATGCTGCAATTTCATCTTTGGTGTATGCTGTCCTTTTAGCAAAGTAATATATTGCAAACGGAACAAGAAGCAATAAAATTGCCCATAGGATAATAGCAACCATACTTTCTCTTTTCATGTTATTTACATAAATGTGGCCTAACATTCCATTTATAACTAATACTATCCCTATAATTAAAAAAGTATTGTTTGTCCCTCCCGCAGCTAAGAATGGAATAACCAAAACAGCAACGCCAATTAGCATTACCAGCACGCCGATGTATCTTGCAAATTCTTTCATGAGTGTAATTAATAAATATGTAATTGATTTCGTAACACAAATAAACGCAAAATTAGACAAACAAGGAAATAATTTGAGATAAAAATGTGTTTCAAGTCTTTTGTATACAAATAAACTCTATTTTTTTTTATATTTGTGAAATTGTTTATTCGATATTCCTACAATTGTGAAAAATATATTCTATTTCATATATCAATGGTTCATTTTTGCTCCCATTTTTTTTCTGACTACACTTTTAACAGCATTAATCGTAATGGCAATGGCGCCAATTTTTGGCAGCAAAAATTGGGGGTACTATCCTTCAAAATGGTGGTCAAGGATAACATGCTGGCTGGCATTATGTAAAATAAAAACACGAGGACATGAAAATCTAAATCCCAAACAATCATATGTATTTGTTGCAAATCATCAAGGAGCATTTGATATATTCCTCACATACGGCTTTTTGAATCACAATATCATATGGATGCAAAAACAAAGTCTTCGTACAATTCCTTTGGTAGGATATGCATCCAAGATGGCCGGACATGTATTTGTAAATAATTCCACACCCGGATCAACTGCCATCACTTTCAAAAAAGCAATCTCCAAAATTAAAGATGGTGTATCAATTGTAATATTCCCCGAAGGTGCACGCAGTCATACCGGAAAAATGGGACGCTTCAAAATGGGGGCATTTCACATTGCACACCAAAGTAAACTGCCAATTGTTCCATTAACAATAAACGGACCTTTTGATATTCTAAAAAGAGGCACATGGAATTTAAAGCCCGGAAAACTTGAGCTTGTAATACATAAACCAATCCCAACTGATAACATCAATGAAAATGACATACCTGATTTAATCAATCAAACTAAAGAGTTAATACATTCTGAGCTGTGGGAAAGATATATTTGAAGCAATATTTATGGATGGTACCTATATAAAAAAGGAATGGTTGTCTCACGACAACCAATCTTCATTGTTAACCTTAAATCTAATACCATGAAAAACACGATGCAAATATATGCGTTTTATCGATACTGACCAAACCATATAGCTATAAAAGTGTAATATTTAATATTGTTTAGCATTATAGCTCTTAAAGCTCAATATTTCAACATCCAATTAACAGTAGTTTGCATAAGTACTCTCCACTTATTTATAAGAGATCTATTTCTATGAGACCTATATTCTTGAGTTCATGACAAACTTATTTGAATTTTTGATAAAGCTAATCATAAATCCTTTTCGCAAAAAAATTCAGCAAACCCCAGTTATACCTGTACCAACGCCTAGTTGCCAACTGTTTGCCTCCAAATTGTAATAGAAACCTAGCTCTACCCGTATTCTCATTAATGAATCCCACATCCATGTAATCGAAAAAATCAAAACCTTCATCTTCTGCTCTCTGCATTGCAGAATATAAAGTAAAAATAGTGGGATATAGATTTTTGTACCGCCTGCTCTTACCCCAGTAGTAAAGACAATACACCGTAGAGTTTCCTTCAAAGCCGAGAACCGCACCTCCAATAATTTTATCATGATAACGTGTAAGAATAATCTTACCCTTACCTTTTAAAACATAGTGGCAAAAGAAATTCTCAAAATATTGATATGGTGGAAACCTGTGTGATATCTTTCTATTATTAGTTTTCTCAATAAGCTTGTAGATTTCTGGAAGATTCTCCTCAGATTTGAGCTCATCTATAATCACACCCTTTTTAATCGCTTTGTTAACTTGGTTTTTTCTAGAATTGTAAAGCTGATCCCATATTTTCCTTCTCCGTTGCAGCGAATTTTTAATATTAATCCATTTCACCGAATAAAAACTGTTTTCGCGAAAACCTTTATAACCAAAAATACTACTGCCAAGAGAATAGTACCTGATTAAAAACACTTTGTTCCTTACTTCCTTTACAAGTTTAGAAATAAGGAGATGAAAAACATCTATTTGTGAAACACTTTCATCAAAAAAAGAGGGTTGTTGAGATATAAAACACCTTTTGAATAAAGAGCCATATAAGTATCTATTACGACGTGTTATTACAGCAAACATTGCCGCAATTGGCTTATTTTCATTAAAAGCCACCAACATCAAAGGCTCATAAGTTGCACTTTTGCCATACCAATCAAAAGAAGAAGCATAATGGAAAAAATTACGATCTTCCATTATCGGCAAATCATCTTTCTTATAATATACATTGACACTAAAACTCATAGAATCTATGCTATTCATAATTGAAAGCAAACAAATATACTAAAAAAAATTAAACAATAATAGAAACGCCTGTTCTATAAGCTTTGATGAAGTAAACAGTTTTATTTTTAGTAAATTTGAAGCTCAAATGAAAAACGTTATTAAGGAATTAAAAGTATGAATAAAAAGATTTTAGTAACAGGTGGAACAGGATATATCGGTTCACACACTGTAGTTGAATTACAGCAGGCCGGATACGAGGTGGTAATCATTGATAACCTGTCCAACTCCAACGAAAATGTTTTGGGTGGTATTGTAAATATAACCGGTATAAAACCACAGTTTTATAAAATGGACTGTGTGAATATGGATGATTTGAAAACTCTCTTCAAAGAACATCAGTTTGATGGAATCATTCATTTTGCGGCCAGCAAAGCGGTAGGAGAATCAGTACAAAAACCATTAATGTACTATCGCAACAACCTTGTGTCGCTAATTAATCTGCTTGAGCTTATGCCCGAGAATGGTGTTAAAGGAATAGTGTTTTCATCCTCCTGCACTGTTTATGGCGAACCCGATAAAAATCCAATAGATGAAAATGCGCCCATCAAACCCGCTGAATCGCCATATGGAAACAGCAAACAAATCAATGAAGAGATAATACAAGATTTCATCCATTCTGGAGCAGATGTTAAAAGCATCATTCTAAGATATTTCAACCCCATCGGATCACACCCTTCGGCTGAGATTGGCGAACTTCCTCTAGGAGTACCTCAAAATCTTGTTCCATACATCACTCAAACAGGAATAGGGATAAGAGAACAACTTAGTGTGTTTGGAGACGATTATAACACTCCTGACGGGACATGCATCCGAGACTTCATAAATGTAGTAGACCTTGCCAAAGCACACGTTGTCGCAATTGAACGAATGCTCGAAAACAAATCAGAAGACAAAGTAGAAATTTTTAATCTCGGAACAGGCAATGGTGTTTCTGTATTAGAGTTGATCAACCTCTTTGAAAAGGTATCCGGAAAACAATTAAACTACAAAATAGTGGGTCGTCGTGAAGGAGACATTGAGCAGATATGGGCTCAACCCGATAAAGCCAACAATGTACTCGGTTGGAAAGCAGAAAAAAGCATTGAAGAAACAATGGAATCTGCTTGGAAATGGCAATTACAATTGCGCGAAAAAGGAATTATGTAAATAGTGTAAATAGGATTAGAGGGAGATACTGTTTAATCAGATTCAAATTTAAATCAAAAGTAATACTCTATGATTAAATAGTAATCTTCCTCTCCATCTTCTGTCCTTCTTATTTCAACTTTGTTCTCTCTTGCAAGCCAACCAATTGCGCAGTGAACATCCCTTTCAGAAAGACCTGTTTCTTTGCAAAGCTGTAATGTATTCCAGGTTTGCTTGTTATTCAACAAATTCCAGATCTTACCGGCATTTGTACCTATATATTTTTTTTCCATTGGAATTTAGTATAATGTAGTTATAATGTTAAAACGTTTCTATTTCTATAATTGTTCTAATTGGAATAATAAAAATATATGCTCCTCAATAAAGGACACTGGCATTTATTCTTATCCAAAGTATATTATACTACAAAAGACTTTCATTTACAATCACTAGTGATGGATTAGAAACATCTTCCAAATCGTTAACCGGCACTATAAGTTTATCTTCATGTAAATAAATTAATGGTTCTATTGTATTTGAAGTATATACAAATTTATAAATTTTAGTAACTTCTTCTTGTTTCCCGTATTTAACATAGTAAACATCTTCATTATACAAAAATATAAACCTAACATATAACTTGTCTTCCGAAACACATCTTATTAAAGAGGCATATCTTTCCTTGTTTTCGGATCTATTGCTAAATTCAATTGCCTCATATAAATCAAGTTTTTTTATTCGGCTTGGCAAGGATTTTTTATTGAAATTGACATAATATTTAGGTGAATACGATTCATTGTTTGTTACAGAAAAAATAGTGTCATTTAAAGGCTCCCAGAATAATAAATATTCATGTTCCGCGAAAAAGTTATTTAGTGTTGTTATTCCATTTTTTAAATAACGCTTCTCAGAATTTGAAATAATATGATAATTCATATCTAAAATACTGTATGAAGGTGTTTTTCTATTATCTCCTCCATAAGTGTTTTTAGAGATAAATTTATTATCGGTAATTGGATAAATATAATTCGGTGTTATTTCATCATAATAACCACTTAATGTGGTAGAATTTAGATATTTACCATTTAGATCATATGTTATTATTTTTCTTGCCATAGCATCATAAATACTAGCGACATTGTTTTTAATGAAAAATGAATTAAAATGAGTAAACTCCATTGGTCCGTTTCCTCTACTTCCAATTTGAGTTTTGAAAGAGCCGTCATAATCAAAAACGTACAAATCACCTCTTGATCGTATGACATAATATTTGTTATCATAGAAAAGTAACTCATCAATTCTTCTGATGATCGAGTTTTCTGTAAATTCCAAGTTTGTTTTCTTCGAATGAGTTAAATCGAGTTCTTCAATTTGAGAAAAATCAATAAAGATTTCTATAACGCCATTGTCAGTATCATTATTACAAGCCGTAATAATGATACTAACAATGGCAGTAATGATAAAATAAGTCAGTTTACTTTTCATGATTAATTGCTCTTTACACAAATGCATCAATGAGCCCTGTATAGTAATGGTTAGTTTTAAATCTAAGTCAAAGAACGAAAAAATTTATTTAAAAAGAAATTATTAGATGTTAAGATTCTGTTTGAATTCTGTTGCACTTTATATGGAATGAAAAATTGTAAGATACAAATAAATGGCCGGAATCGCTACAAGTAGACTATCAATCCTATCCAAAATACCTCCATGCCCCGGAATGATATTGCCCGAGTCTTTAACTGAGCTCGTACGCTTAATTAGAGATTCAAAAAGATCGCCCAAAGTGCCAAATAAAGCTACTACCACGGCAAACCCTACCCAAAACGTAACAGAATAGGCTGGGTAGAAATGAGCAAAAACAAAAGACGATATTATGGTGAACAACACCCCTGCAATAAATCCCTCAACAGATTTTTTCGGTGAGATATGCTCAATTAGCTTGTGCTTGCCAAGTAAAGAACCAAAGAAATAAGCAGCAGTATCATTAACCCAAATAAACACAAACAGAGCCAGTATGGGTGCGTTAAAAGTATATGAAGTAAGCATCAACATACACAAAGGCATTGTAATATACATCTGCCCGAATCCGGAATAGATAATGCTATGAATGACATCATCTCTCCTTATGAATAATCCCGATGCAATTAATATCAATAAATAGAGTAGCACAGACAATAGGAATGCAAAATTTGAAATACCTTCCAAATATAAAAAAGCAGATAAAAATATCAAGATTCCCATTACGATATTGAAAATCTTACTAATCGAATGAGAAGTATCTTTCTCCATCATTCTATAAAACTCAAAAAGGCTAACACCTAATATAATTCCAAAGACAATCAAGAATGATATTTTACCCCCCAAAACACCCAGCAAGATAAAAACGATATACAATATGCCGGTGCCTGCACGCGTGACTACATCTTTAATATTCAAAGTTGGTTATTTAGATGTTTCCTCCACATTTTCATTACTCTCTTCTGAATTTTGTTCTTCTGATTTTAGTTCTTTAGAATCCTGTTCTTGTGATACTTGTTCTTCTGACTCTTGATCTTCTGTGCTTTCTACTACTTCAAGATCAATATCGTTTTCAATCAAAATATTATACCAAGATATTATTTTTTTTGCATCGGAAGCATACACACTCTCTTTATTATAGTCCGGTAAAACCTCCTCCAGATAATTAAAAAAATCCTTACCGGAAGCTTTTGCCTTCATTTCAACCTGCTTTCCATCCTCTTTCTCTTTAATTTTTTTCAAAACATCGATAAGAGGAGTGTCGCCTTCATTTGTGTAAATCGAAACATCGCTCAGTGCAACAATCTTTTCATGCATATAAACAGGAATACGTTTTCCATCAGTAAGCGACTCAACTACATTCATGTTTTTATTTGTAGAAATCAACTTATACAAACCTGGACGACCCGATACCGATAATATTTTGGTTAGCATACTTTTTAATTTAATTATATAGCTTTTACTT
>CAZYGE010000059.1:5605-12286 GCA_964647535.1 uncultured Proteiniphilum sp. | reverse complement strand
TTCTTCAATTTAGTTGAAAACCTCCATTTCTTTCTTAGAAGTTATGTCATTGGAAAATCTAAGTGTTTTTAATTATGAAGAACTAGGGCCAACTGTCATTTATTTATCTAGCAATCAGCAAATTAGCGAGCAAAACAATAGGACATTCGACTGATTTCATCAGATTTGTTGACATTAGCAGAGGAAAAAGTAAAGTACTACAGTAATCAAAGATTAGACAGGGAAATTTAAAATTTTAAAAAATGACGAAATCAATTAAACAATATACATCACTATACGTATCTTTGAGAAGGAAATTGGAGTTACCCGTTTCTATACACTTATTATAATAATAACAATCTTAATTCACAATGATACAAAAAATGCCAAATACAATGATAAAAACAATAATTATTTTTCTCTCTCTTGTTTTAGTAAACTGCACTCATACTCAAAACAAAAGCGAGTTTGCACTCCACGAGTTTCCACAAGATAAAGTAATGGTGGTGGCTCACCGAGGAAATTGGCGGGAAGCTCCCGAAAACTCTGTATGGGCAATTAGGAAAGCTATTGAGGCCGGAGCAGATATGGCAGAAATAGATTTAGCACTTACCAAGGATAGTGTGTTGATTTTAATGCATGATAACACCATTAATCGCACCACAACGGGGAAAGGTAAACCATCTGACTATACGCTTGTCGAAATAAAAGAGTTTTATTTGCGTGATGGCGCCGGGCACCCTACCCAAATGCGTGTGCCTACATTGGAAGAAATTTTAGAAGAATCGAAAGGAAGAATCTTCTTAAACCTTGATAAAGGGTTCAATTACATTAGTTTGGTGTATCCGCTGCTTGAGAAGTATGATATGTTTAATGAGGTGCTTTTTAAAGGTAATTCTGATTATGAAACATTCAATCGCAACTACGGCGACATTAAAGATGATATAGTGTATATGCCTATTGTGCGTTTAGAAAGAGGGGAAGGATTAGAACATATTAATGAGTTCACGGAAAACTATAAGCCATATGGTTTTGAATTTACAGTTGGAGAGACTGAAGAGTTTCTAATCGATTTCAAACCATTGAGAGATAAGGGGATTCGAGTTTGGATAAATTCTCTATGGCATAATCATAACGCTGGCAATCATGATGATGTAGCTTTGGAGAACCCTAATGTGTATGAATGGTATATTAATAATAATGTGAATATAATCCAGACTGATAGGATTAAAGAACTAACGGAATTCTTAAAAAAAGAGGGATTAAAAAACTAAAGTATTTGGATATTACGGTTCGATTTATGCCATTTTAATAATAGTAAGCCCGGACTTAGAGAATTCTCTAAAGCCCGGGCACAAATCTTTAAAAAACACCTAATCTAGTTCCAGCCAGGATTCTGAGTCAAAGTAATACCCTTAGTCTGATAAAGAGATATCTGATCTGAAGGAATCGGATAAAGATAATCTTTTGGTGAATACGTACGCATTAAAGTTTCATTTGTAATTGGTTTGATATAACCTTCATTGCCCGGTCTGTCTAACCTTACACCATCTAAATCTTCAATTGTAATTGGGTCAGATGGATTCTGTTGATTATACCAAGTAACATATCTTGGTTTGTCTACCCATGCACCAAGATTTAGTTTTGGGTTGAGTCTCATGTCAGCATATTCAAGCTTTCCCCATCTTCTGATGTCATTAAATCTGTGGCCTTCATATGCAATTTCGCTGCGTCTTTCTCTTCTTACTTCCCAAATGATTGGTGTTACATCCGTATCACGTTCTGGATCATCGATAATTATTCCTCCAACACTAAGATTACTACCCGTTAGCGAAACATGCGGCATATCGGTGCTGGGACGGTCTCTAAGAGCATTTATGCTGATATCGAAGTCGTTTTGTGTGAGGGTGTATGATCCCAAACTTGCAAGTTCTACTGCAGATTCGATATAGTTCATCATTACCTCGTTTAACTTTATAATTGGGGCATCGGTGATGTTAGTGCTGCTCATTCCTCCCGGCAAGTTAACTAGGGACTCGTTTACAAATTTGTTTGTATAGTATCCTGATGCTGCATATATTGTAGATACTCCCTCTAGTCTGAGTCCGTCTGTATCAATTATTGCATGCAGCCGTGGATCACGATCTGCAATTTCGTCATAAAACCATTTGTCTCCACCAAAAAGATTATTTTCATCCTGATTTATAGGAAGTCCGTTTGTTGAGAGATAGTTGTCAATTAGACTTCTTGATGGACTATGGTTCTGAAATTCGGTGTTCTGAAACGACATTAAACTGTGCATAAGAACTCCCTCTTCATATTCGCGGTAGAGGAGAACTTCTGGGTTCCCTGCGAGCGATACTGAAGTAGTGAGGTCTTTGAAATTTGGTGTAAGCGAGTAGTCGTTCGAACCTATTACCTTAGCTGCAGCTTCTTTCGCGATGGTAAGATATTCGGTCGCTTTTGCGTTATTGCCCTCGTTATATTTCTGCCAAGTGCCTTCGAATAGCATTACTCTAGATGTGAATGCAAGAGCAACAGCTCTGTTTATTGTGAGACCTTTAACTCCATCTGTTTCACGGATGTTGCTGTTGGCAAATTCGAGGTCGTCTGTAACATTGTCCATTACCGTAGTTCTGGGTTGACGTTCCTTATAAAGCTCTTCCATTTCGTTACTTTCGACCGGTTCGTCATACCAGGGCACATCGCCATATTTAGATACAAGTTTATGATACTCTAGTGCTCGAAGGAAACGCCCTACTCCAACCCAATGGTTTTTTGCTTCGTCTGGTAGGTCAGAGTTTGTGGCTCTGTCAATAAGGATGTTTACTCTTCTCAAGTTTACAAATCGCCAATTGGTGGCATCCGTAGCTGGGGTTACCCTAGTGAAGAATGTTGCTGCATTTTGTAAATTGTTGTCGGTCCAGTCTGCTATGTTGGTTTCGGCATACCAGTCGGTTCTGGACCAGCTTGAACGCCATCCTTCAAAATATTGATCGTATAGACCAACTGTGTATGTTCGGATGTTATCCTCGTTGTTCCAGAATTGAGGAGTGTCTGTTATAGTATCAAGCGGATCACGTGTTAGGAAATCATCGCAGCCTGCAAACATCAGTGCAATGAACAGTATAGTTATAATATTTATTTTTTTCATCTTGTGTAATTTTTAAAAATTCACCTGCATACCCACAGATATTGTTCTTGAAAATGGATAGCTTCTTCCAAATGACCAGCTTCCGCCACCGAATCCTGTTTTGTAATCTGTACTTTCGGGATCTACCGGAATTGTCATCTTGTCAAATTCAAATAGGTTTTCGCCGCTCAGGTATATTCTGGCACTTTGAAGCTGTATTGCTTGAAGCCAGTTGGCGGGAAGTGTATATCCAACTGTAAGGTTTTTGAGTCTCAAGTAGGCCATATTTTGAAGGTAGCGAGTTTGTCTAAGGAAGTTGTTACCGTTGCTTATCCATGAGTTGTCGCTTGGGTTTGGATAGTAAGCGTTGGTATTTTCAGGTGTCCAGTAGTCGAGGAAGTGATTAAATTGTCCATCAGCTACTCCCGACCCGCCGGAAGGTATAGCTACTGATCCAAATGCCCAGTAATCGCGAGATCCTACTCCCTGAAAGAATGCTCTCATATCGAAGCTTTTGTATTCCAGATCAAATGAGAAGTTGTATTCCATGCGAGGAAGAGAGTTTCCGATTACTTTGAGGTCTCCGTGATCTTCGAGTGTGTTTGATCCGTATGTGATTACTCCATCACCATCAAGGTCTTTATATTTTACGTCGCCGGGGCCAAATGTAAATGTTCCTGATTCGTAAAGAGCCTGTGATGGTATTCCATCTTTAAGGGTTCCGTCGTCGTTAAAATCATCCTGCTGAAATAATCTGTCGGTTTCGTATCCCCATATTTCACCTAAAACGCGTCCTTTATAATTTGCGTAAATGTTATTTGCTTCTTCATTAAATTTGGTGATTTCTTCTTTTACGTTTGACATTGAGGCAGAAACTCCAAGATTGAACCCGTTTGCAAAGACATGTCTGTAACTTGCTCCAAGTTCAATACCGGTTGCAGTGAGTTCTCCAAAGTTTATCATTGGAGCACTCGCTCCAAATGTTGATGGGAGTGCTTCACCAGCAGTATGCATATCTGAAGTAACTCTTTGGTAGTAGTCAAATATGAAATTCAGACGATTGTCAAGCAATCCGGCATTTAATCCGAGGTTATATGTGGTTACTCTTTCCCATGTTAGTTCGGGAGAAAGTACTGAGGGAGCACCAAGATAAAGTTGATTTACACGGTTCATTACCCATCCTGAGTTGCCTGAGCTCATTGTTGAGATAAAAGAGTTAGCCGCAACATCCTGATTACCAATTGTTCCCCATGAGCCTCTTATCATTAAGTTTGATAGTGCCGGCGTAGCCCATTCCATAAATGATTCTTCTGATACTCTCCAACCTACTGAGGCAGATGGGAAAAGTGCCCATTTTTTACCTTTAGGGAATCGAGAGGACCCATCGTAACGAGCGTTTATCTCGAGTAGGTAGCGTCTCATATAATCATAATTGATTCTTCCAAATACACCTGCTGCTGCAAAGTCGTTGTGGAATGCTACTCCGTTTGCGTATTGATCACCTGTGGCAAGAGCAATTTCAGGCATATTAATGTCTATTAGGTCTCTTCTCTCGGAATAGTGGCCCAGACCTTCTCTGGTTTCGGCATCCATCCCTGCTATGACCTTTATGTTATGTGTATCACGTATGTTAAGGTCATAAGTTGCAAATGCTTTGAAGATGTTTGACATTGTGTAGCGAGAAGTTTGTACAGCTCTGTTGTGGGTGCCTCCGTAGAGCGATTCATAAGCGCTCAGGGGCGCAGCTGCGAACATATTGTAAGCTACAACTTCGCCTCCGTCTCTTTTCTGATACATATTCCAGAGTCCGAATGTGTAATCGAAATTGATTGAGAGGTTTTCCATTGGAAGTAGTTCTGTGCCAATGTTTGCGCGAATATAGTTTGTGTTTATTGATTCTCGGTTGGATTGTTTTAGATCAGTCACAGATGAACGGAAATCACGTCCTTCGTAAGTTTCGTATGGATACCATTTTGGCCATCTTAGGAGGTAAAACCAAGTATCATATTGTCCAGAAGTGAATCTGTATGGTTCACTCATTGAGCTACGAGTGAACATTACGTTGGTTCGCACTTTCCACCAGTCTTTTATTGTTGTTGAGGTATTTGTAGTGACGTTGTATCGTTCGTATTTATCGGTGTTCATTTTCATGACTCCGCTCTGGCTCAGATATCCCAAACCCACATTGTATGTTGTGTGGGCACTTCCTCCTGATATAGAGAAGTCGTGATTTTGTTGTGGTGTCCATTTTTTTGTAAACATATCAAGGGGATCGAAGGAGCGATAGAAAAATGTTCTGCCGTCTCTGATTTCGAAGTCCCTGCCAAGCTGCATTTCACCTAGTTCGCTTTGTGACATTCCACCATATTGGGTTTGCCAGTCTTTCATTTTCTGAATTGCCGTTTCGTCAATAGAGTATCCAATATTGGATACAACATTTCTTTCGGGTTCGTTTCTGCGAATTACTTTTAAGATGTATTCGGCATTATCAACAGTGGACATGAGTTCAGGCATTCTTGTTGGAGTGTTCCAAGCGAAGTTGTTAGAGTAGCTTACTCTTGGTGCTCCTTCTTGTCCTTGTTTTGTGGTAATAAGGATTACGCCCCACGCCGCTCGGGTTCCATAAATTGAGGCTGATGCAGCATCTTTTAATACAGATATAGATTCTATATCATTAGGATTAATAAGATTGAGGTTGGGTACTTCTACCCCGTCAACTAGTATTAAAGGAGTTGTTCCGGCACCTGCGTTGAGGGATCCAACGGATCCTCTTAGTCTTATTGTTGATTCGGTTCCAATTCCACCTAGATTATTAGTGATTGTGAGTCCGGGTGAGATTCCCTGAAGTGCTTTAGCAATGTCAGTTATTGGACGGCTGCCTACAGCTTCCTCTACATTTACACTCGACACTGCTCCAGTAAGGTTTTCTCTGCGTTGTGTTCCATACCCTACTACGACTATTTCGTCCAGCAGTTCGGAATCAGATTGAAGAACTACCTTCATATTTGCACTAGAAGGTACTTCTTGTGTTATCATTCCTACATATGATATAACGATTATGGCATTCTGAGGTGCTACTAGCGTGAAATTACCATCAATATCGGTTACCGTTCCATCACCGGTTCCCTGAACAAGTATCGTAGCACCTATTACGGGATCTCCGGAAGCATCAATCACAACCCCGTTTACACGGGTTTGCGCAACTATACTACCCATTGCTGAGAATAATACGAGTAGACTGAAGAAGATTTTTTTTCTCATAAATTAGTTTAGTTATACAATTAAAATTCTTAAAAAAAATTAAACATGGTTTATAATCTAACGTTCTAGCCAGCATAGAGATATTGCTAGATTAACGTAAGTGCAAATATAAAAACATTTGTTTAAATGTGTGCAACTTTTATTAATTTAATCTATACAAAACTCACCCACAGTGGATAATGCTTGATTTTTTAACAGTTGTTTTATATAGATGTTTTGAAAGCAGTTTTATATTTTTGAATATTTGTTGGGTGTTACTCCGTATTTTTCTTTAAAACATTTGCCAAAATAATTAGGGTCTTCAAACC
>CAZYGE010000059.1:0-5505 GCA_964647535.1 uncultured Proteiniphilum sp. | reverse complement strand
AAGATCATTAATACGCATATCTTCCTTCGAAAGTATCTCAGCTGCTTTCTTCAAACGATAGTCACGGATGTACCAGGATGGTGAGACACCAAGAATATTTTTCATCTTCCGGTACAAGTGTACTCGGCTAATAGACACATCAAAGAAGGTAATCATCGGCACCGATTTCGAGGCTCTGCATTATGAAGAAATGAGCACCTATCAGTACATACAAATGACTCCAAATCGAGTAGAGTACAAATCATACAGCGAAACAAACACTTTGATTGATGAATTTGTTATCACAAGGTAATTATGAATAATAACATTTCGATTTTTCTTATCATTTTCTTGCTTGCCGGAATGCAAGTGATCGCAAATGAGGCACCATTTAAATGGAGCAGTGCTGATACGCTGGTCATTAATGATGGTTTGAGTAAGCAGCAATATCTCTTAAAAGATGGCTTGTTGACCTTGGTTAAAACGATTACCTTATCGGATAATCGAGTTGAGATGTTTTCTAAAAAGCAGTCTGACAGAAGTAATGAAGGAAAGCCACGTGAAACACGTAGCAATATTTCACGATTGGAAAAAACAGAGCGTGTATCGGGATATTATCAGTTAAACATTCATTCGGTTTACGATACATACGAGGTGATTAGAACATTGCGTAAATATGACAATGTTTTGGGTATTGAGTGGGGAATGTTAATCAAAGGAGACACAGAACTATTTCAAACCCACGGAGCTGGGGATTCCGATTTGATTGAGAACCCAGACTTGTTAATAAGTAATAGTCCATATTATTTATTCATGCCTTTCTCCTCACCGCATAAAACGACCTCAATATTTTCTTTTCGGGAGGCTACAGACCATCATACTAATATAGTTTATCGTCGTTATGCATTACCCTATCGTAAATCAGAAAACTTTAGAGGATCTCTGTTTTTGGCTGAAAACAACCATAACAAAGATGTGAATTTGATTGTTAAGTTGGCTCCGATTGAACGAGCACAGTCAGTTTATACAGGGTTCGATTTTAGCACTGATTTTACGGGAGTAAAAGTTCACTCTCCCGGATTGGATTTATCCTCTACCGAAGATGATACGATATGGAAAGAAGCTTATTCTCTTTTTGTTTTGATGCATGCCGAAAATGAGTTCAAGGCACTGGAGGCGTACAAATCATACGAATTGGCTATTCATAAGTATATCCCTGATCGCGACAATACATTTACAATGAATACATGGGGCGATCGGAACCGAGACAGTCGGGTAAACGAAGAGTTCATATTAAATGAGTTGGGTGTTGCCAAACGGCTAGGAATAACCCATTATCAGATTGACGATGGTTGGCAACAAGGCTTATCCAGAAATTCTGCAGCATCTGCAGGCCAGTTGTGGGATGATTGGGATGCCTCCCACTGGGAGTTTAGCACTTCTCGTTTCCCCAACGGATTGATGAAGGTGAAAGAAACGGCTGACCAGCTAGGAATTGAGCTGGGGTTATGGTTCAATCCTTCAAAAGCGAATAATTATGCCACTTGGAAACGAGACCAAGATATATTACTTAACCTACACAAACGCTATGGGATATCATGGATTAAAATTGATGGACTTGAAATAGGCAGCAAACTCTCCGAAGAGAGGGTGAACGATATGCTTGGTGGTGCGATAAAGAAGAGTAATAGTGATTTGCAATTCAACATAGACGTGACTGCCGGTAAACGAGGTGGGTATTTTTATTTTAATCATTTTGGCAATATATTCTTGGAAAACCGTTATACAGACTGGGGAAATTACTATCCGCATTTAACCCTAAGAAACGCATGGACATTGGCCAAATATGTACCCATTCAACGCTTTCAGATTGAGTGGCTTAATAAATGGCGCAATGATAATCAATACCCGGAAAACGATCCATTGAAACCTTCGAACTTGCCGTTCGATTATCAATTTGCCATCGCAATGATAGGTCAACCGCTCGCATGGATGGAAGCAACAGGGTTGCCGGAAGAGGCATTTGAGGTGTCGACGCTGGTAAACGCATGGAAGGAAGTGCGCAACGAGATGCAAGAAGGAGTAATTTCACCTATTGGCGATGAACCTAATGGTTATAGTTATCCCGGGTTTGTTAGTTATGGAACTAAACGGACATTTGTGTTACTTTTTCGTGAAAACACATCTTCTTCAAACAACATATTTTCAACCTCTACCGTAGCCCATGGTATATACCAGATTCCAGAAGGAAATATAGTAGAGAAGCAGTTTGTTCCACTAGCGGGAGAAGGTGTGTTATCCGGTCATGACAATGATAAGCTGGAAGTAGTATTTCAAAAACCGTTTCAGTTTCTATTTGGTTATTTCGAATAAATAAATAACATAAATAAAGTTCCACAAAAACAATCAATGAAGCATCACTATTTAAATTTCTTCAAATGCTCCAACACGTCTTCGTTATTGTCATATAAACCAAGGTTGAGGTTCATTAAATCGCCATTGTCAGACATCTGCTGAATGATTGGGAAGATTGGGCGGGATTTAGTCCAAAACTCCACATTTAGAAAAATCATCGGGCTGGCATATCCATAAGATTCATAGTGGTTTTGTGCTAAATCTTGAAACACCTCTTGCATTGTGCCAGCACTTCCGGGAGTGAATATAACGCCTCCTTTGGCAATTGCGAGTAGTCCTTCTTCCCTCACACTATTTTCGAAGTATTTAGCTATATGGGTGGCAAAGGGTGTAGGTAGTTCGTGTCCGTAGTGCCATGTAGGGATCCCCAGACTGTTATTGAGTGGCTCGGGAAACATCTCCATGACTCTGAAAGAACTGGCAAGCCAATATTTATCGGAGTAAACAGGGGCTTCGGCAAGAGTGGCGGCTGCACGTAGGAGTTCTTCTTCGCTGCGACCCGACATCCATGCGCCAAAATGTGTTGCTTCCATTGCCCCAGGCCCCCCACCCGATAGCATCAAGTAACCATTTTCCGTGAGAGTTTTGGATAGTCGTGCTATCTGAAGGTACATCGCATCGGTGCGTTTAACCTTGTGTCCTCCCATAATTGCTACAAGTCTGCGCTCATCATAGTTTGATATAAATTCATGCATGGTATCAGTTATGGAATGGTCGTGTAGCCTTTGTGCCAGCGAGTCTTTTATAGAATTTCTTTCTAACGTCTGCTGGAAATAATCATATATAATTTTATCTTGGGTGTTTACATATGTTTCGGGGTTATGATAGTCGAAATCATTGTAAAGCGAGTCTTTGTTATACAATCGATTAGGATATGTATTAAAAGGCACTTCCAACAAAGGAAATATAAAGTTATCAGATAATAGATGATGCAACAAATCGTCTGACATCACGCATCCCAAGAATAGGCATTTGGAGAAATTAACTGAAAGAACAAGCTCTTCTATTTTTTTAAGATTCAAAGATTGTATTGCAATTTCTTCTACGACGATGTTTTTTGTTTCGCCGGTTAATTTCGTACTCTTTGAAATTCTTAAAAATTCAGCTAAAGATTCAACTGTATCAAATTTTCTCATGAGTGAATATTTTTTTAGACATTAATGTGAGTAGTACACCGCGGGCTGCAAGATAAACAATAAATGAAAACCAAAGTGCATTGTTACCCCAAAAAGGTCTGAGAAGGAAGTAGCCAGCGAAGAATATTATTGAGGATATAATCATGGCGTTACGCATGGGTGATGATGCAGTTGCCCCTATAAATATACCGTCCCACAGGAATGCTGCAAAACCGGCAATAGGAATTAATAATGTCCAGAACAAATAATCTTTGGTTTGTGCTATGATTATTTCATCGTTAGTGAGGACCTTTAATATGAAATCGGGGAAAATCATATATAAAATCATTGAGATAATACTAACAACAAGACCCCAGAAAAAAAGTCTTTTAATCATGTGATGCAACATGAGTTCATTTCTTGCTCCTATATATCGCCCCGTTAAGGCCTCACCGGCATAAGCAAAGCCGTCCATGAAATATGAAAAAAGCATAAAAAACTGCATTAATAGTGCGTTTACTGCGAGAATAGTGTCTCCCATTCCGGATGAAGCAAACGTGAAAAATGTTGTGACCAATGTAATAAGAAATGTACGAACGAAGATATCGCCATTGACTCTGAAGAATTCCTGAATGGCTTTTTTAACCCATATGGTTTCTTTGCGAATATATCTTTTTAATCGACCGTAATGTTTACGCCATAAAAATGATGCTACAAAAAATGAAATGATTTGTGAGAGTACTGTTCCTAAAGCGATTCCTTCAATTTTCATACCTAACCCAAAGACAAAGCTCACACTAAGTAATATATTGAGAATGTTATTAAAAATAGCGATAACCATAGGAATGCGAGCATTTTGCATACCTATAAACCACCCGTTGAAAGCATACATTCCCAAAACGGCCGGGGCCCCCCAAACTACTATATTGAAGTATGTTCTCACATGTTGAACAGACTCAGGTCCCGATTGTATAAAATTGAACGCAACTTCTCCAATAGGGTATTGTAGGATGAGTATTAGAAAACCTATCCCTAGCCCGATTGCAAGCGAACGAATTAATACGCTCATAGATTCGGTAAAATCTCTTGCTCCATATGCCTGAGAGGCAAAACCACTGGAGCTCATGCGAAGGAATCCGAAGTTCCAGTAAATCATGTTAAATATATTGGCTCCCAGAGCAATGGCTCCGATGTATACTACAGAGCCAAGCCTTCCGGCTACTGCGATATCTATCATGCCTAGCAACGGTACTGTGACATTCGTTATTATGTTTGGAATGGCAAGTCTAAAGATTTTTTTGTCCATAGAAGTTAAATACTGCAAAGTACGTGCCATTATTAGCTTGATAAGATTTATGCTTTTTATTTACATTTGAACTTTTTTTGCTATTTAGTATTATAAGAGGTGTGATATATTTTAATAACTTTGCGTTCAGACAATAACTATAATAGATTTCAAATAACTTTATATGGACAAGATTCAAGAACTCACCTCTAAACTCTATTCTGAGGGAGTTGAAAAAGGTAAAGAGGAAGCAGATAAAATTTTAGAACAGGCAAACGCTAGAAAGAAACAGATTTTGGATGAAGCTCAAGCTGAAGCAAAAAAGATACTGGATTCTGCTAAAAAAGATTCTGATGAATTAAGGAACCACACAGAGTCTGAATTGAAGCTTTATGCTAACCAATCAGTTGAAGCTCTTAAAACTGAAATTATAAACCTTATTACCGCCGATTTTGCTTCGTCTAAGGTGAAAGAAGCAACTGTCGACAGCTCATTTATGCAGAATCTGATAGTGGAGCTCGTAAAGAATTGGGCTAAGGAAGAGAATCTTACTATTGGAGTAGAGAATGATGCAGAGCTTGAGAGTTTTATTGCTTCAAACGCAAAAGATCTTCTGGACAAAGGGTTAAAAATTGAGACTGTGAACGGTATTAGCACCGGCTTTACAGTTACTCCTCAAGATGGTTCGTATAGGGTGAAATTTGGTGAGGA
>CAZYGE010000058.1:0-12372 GCA_964647535.1 uncultured Proteiniphilum sp. | reverse complement strand
TAAGCCAACCACAACATTTACTACTATTTAACATCGATTGTTTTATAAAGCGATTGTTTTTTACATTGATTAAAGATTAACTTAGCGTCATAACTCAATAAATGATTCAAAATCATTTGTTTTTTTGTAAATTTGTAATTGATTAAATATCAATAATGTTGTCATAAAACCCGCTATGTCGTTAGAAGGAAAGCATATAGTTTTAGGTATTACCGGCAGTATAGCAGCCTATAAATCGGCTATACTAACTCGTCTTTTGATAAAAAAGGGAGCCGAGGTGCAAATTGTAATGAGTCCAGCCGGGAAAGAGTTCATCTCCCCTGTTACATTATCAGCATTATCGGGAAAACCTGTAATAAGCGATTTTTTTGCATCCGCCGATGGCACATGGCACAGCCATGTAGACCTTGGATTATGGGCCGATATAATGCTTATTGCACCAGCTACAGCAACCACATTAGGCAAAATGGTAACTGGGATTGCAGACAATATGCTTATAACCACTTACCTTTCTATGAAAGCTCCAGTTTTCGTTGCACCTGCAATGGATTTGGATATGTTTAAACACACAACCACTCAACGTAACCTGCTAACGCTCAAAAATGATGGAGTGAATATTATTGATCCTGGTGTGGGCAAGCTTGCAAGCCACCTCGAAGGAAAAGGCAGAATGGAAGAGCCTGAAAACATTATTTCCATATTAGAGGATTATTTTAATATAGAACAAGATCTCCTTAAAAAAAAAATATTAATAACCTCCGGCCCGACTTATGAAAAAATAGATCCTGTAAGATATATAGGAAACTTCTCAACTGGTAAAATGGGCTTCGCGCTTGCCGAAGAATGCGCATCACGCGGAGCAGAGGTTCTATTAGTGACAGGTCCAACATTTCTCACAACTTCACATTCCAACATTAAAAGGATAGACGTAGAATCTGCCTCAGATATGTACGATGCATCAATAACAGCTTTTCCCGAAATGGATATTGCAATATTATCGGCAGCTGTGGCAGACTATAGGCCGGCAGACAGACATGATAAGAAGATTAAACGAAAAGATGGTGAAGACATAATAATCACATTCACTCCTAATCCAGATATAGCTGCAACTCTGGGCAAAATGAAAACCAACAATCAACTTATAATAGGTTTCGCACTAGAAACAAACAACGAAGAAAGCAATGCTGTAAGGAAAATTGAGAAGAAAAACTTCAATTATATTGTATTAAACAGTTTAAAAGACAGTGGGGCGGGCTTTGGTCACGACACAAATAAAATAACGATAATTTCTAAAAAAGGAGAGAAAATATCCTTCAACTTAAAATCAAAACGTGAGGTTGCTAAAGATATAATAGACAATACTATTGCTAGTCATACAACCAAAACTTAGAAAAATCAAAGAGCCACAAATAATGAAACTACTAAGATTACCACTTTTATATATAGTATTAAACTTAGCCTCAACCTTTACCTCATACTCGCAAATCTACCGATTGCCAATATCTATACCCCCGGCACTTAGTGGAGGCTTTGGTGAACTAAGAAACAATCATTTTCATTCAGGCACCGATTTTAAAACTCAGCAAGTTGTAAACAAGCCAATATTATCAATAGAAGATGGTTATGTTTCAAGAATAAGTGTTGCACCGGGAGGTTACGGGTTAGCACTTTACATCACTCACCCCACGACTGGTCATACCAGTGTTTACGCACATCTCAACAGTTTTTCAAAAGAGATTGCCGAATGGGTGAAAGCAAAACAGTATGAACAAGAACGATTTAATGTAAACCTTTTCCCGGGAGAAGGCACCTTGCCGGTTAAACGAGGTCAGCAAATAGCCTTAAGTGGCAATACGGGCAGTTCGGGTGGACCGCATCTTCATTTCGAAATAAGAGATACAAAAAGCGAACATCCTTTAGATGCTTTGGATTTTTTAGAACCAATAAGTGATACTCGCAAACCGGATTTAAGAGGTATAGCTTTTTACCCAAAATCTGGCAAAGGTGTTGTAAATAAAATTAGCACCCCTACCAGAATAACAATAAGCAAAGACGCAAACGGCAATCCCCAAGAACTTGGCAGAATCATAAATGCTTGGGGACGAATTGGTGTAGGAGTAAAAGCATACGACCGTATGAATGGACAAAACAACATCTACGGCGTTAAATTTATACGTCTTTTTGTTGATAACGAGCAAGTTTTCAGCAGTACTATAAGCCGTTTTCAATTCGATAAAACCCGAATGTTAAACTCCTTTGTAGACTTCGAAGACTGGAGACTTCGGCGATCTTTTTATATGAAATCATTTATTGAACCCGGCAATACCCTGCCATTCTACAAATCTGTAAACAACGGTTACATTGATATTAACGAAGAACGAGACTATAATTTAAGGTACGAACTTGAAGATCATTACGGAAACACACTTACTTATAACTTTAAAATAAATGGCGTAAAACAAGCAGTAAAATCTCGCCCTGAATGTGAAAACTTTATGACATGGAACCTTAGCAACTCATTTAGAGATATGGGCTTCAATCTTTCAATACCAAGTGGCAACCTTTACAACAATTTTTGTTTCAAATATAACAAAACATATAATAACAAATACTTCTCAGATGTGCATCAAATACACAGTGAACCTGTGCCTTTGCACAACAGCGCGAGTGTATGGATAAAACTAAACACCGATACACTACAAAACAGAAATAACTATGGAGTGGTAAGAATAAATAACAATGGCTCCGAAAGCTGGATGGGTGGAAATTATGATAGTGGAGGAATTTCATTTAAATTACGAGAGTTGGGCAACAAATATGCAGTCTCTGCCGACAAAGTTCCACCAACCATCACACCTCTGGCACCTGAAAACTGGGTTACCCAAAAAAGAATACGCATAAGATTAAGTGATAATATGAGTGGCATCTCCTTTTTCAGGGGTGAAATAAACGGCAAATTTGTACTCTTCACACACGATTCAAAATCAACTGTCTACACTTATCAATTTGATGATGAACGATTAACAAAAGGTTCGGATCAGAAATTCACCTTCACTGCCACTGATGGAGCCGGTAACAGCAATAATTATTCATATACTTTCTATTATTGAATTTAATTATCATTAGTTATAATCAATTTA
This sequence comes from uncultured Proteiniphilum sp., assembly GCA_964647535.1. GTDB lineage: Bacteria > Bacteroidota > Bacteroidia > Bacteroidales > Dysgonomonadaceae > Proteiniphilum. The sequence goes on along the minus strand of CAZYGE010000058.1, from coordinate 9,232 downwards.
GGATTGTTTTATATTAATCTAGAACTCGTTTCACAAAAGCCCCAACACCTCTTTTGCCAAAATAATTTCACGTTCACTACCTGTGTGTTTCCCTGTCACATCAGAAAGCTTCACACACTCTTGCCAGCTCTCTTTCTCGGTCATCTTACACCTAAACAACTTCATTACAATATTCATACTTTTAATGTCATACCTTACATCATTAGTCAAATTTGTACCTATACCAAAAGTAGAGCCAATACGGTTGCCGCAGTAATTCTTAATATCAATAGCCTTCTCAACATTCAGACTATCAGAAAAAACAAGATATTTAAGTTTAGAATCAATCCTCAACTCCTCATACCTTTTAATAACCTTATCTATAAAAGTAAACGGATCTCCACTATCGTGTCTCAAACTTGTAAAAAGTGCAGCATGCTTCTTGCTAAAATTACGAAGAAAAACATCTGTGGTATATGTATCGGTAAGAACGGTTCCCAGATCACCATCATACACATTAATCCAGTTCTCCATAGACATGTAATTGGCCATTTTGTAACCATAAATAGAACCATGAAACTGCACCCATTCGTGCGGATGAGTGCCCGATACATTTAAATTGTGCTTATATGCCAAATAAACATTGCTTGTGCCATAAAGACTCTTACCGGCATGCTCTTTCAGCAGCTGAGTCACTTTATCTTCCACATCAAAACTAAACCTTCTTCTCATACCAAAAAGAGAAAAAGTAATACCCTGCTCTTTCATACTCAAAGCCTTCTCAATAGCTACTCTCTCCATATAATCATTATCGGGATGCTTTCCTGTCATTCTAAAAAACAATTCAGAAACAGTTGCAAGAATTGGAGTCTCCCATAAAGTTACCCTATAAAGCAGACCAGTGGCATTAATTTTTAATTTTCCGCTCTCCATACCAATTACAACCTCCGATGGATCAAATCTAAAACCTCTTAGAAAATCGATATATGTCGGGGGCAGATATGGCATATAATTCTTTATAAAATTTACCTCCCCCTCTGTTAGCGACAGTTCTGCCATCCTGTTCAGCTCCTTCCTAAGCAAAACATCAAATCCGTCGGGATAACTATCATTACTCCTATCCACAAACACAAACTCCCCAAATGCTCGTGGAAACAATTTAGAATAAGCATAGCTGGTGGTAAACTTATAAAGATCTGAATCGAGAATACTTTTTATAATTCGCATAATATTCACTTTTACTTAACGCAAAGATATTATCTAAAATCAAATTAATCATATACAGTCATGAAAAGTTATGGTTTGCAACAACCAAATGTAACATTAATGTTTACACTAGCAGATAAAAAAATAAAAGTGCTACATTACGTAACACTTTTATTATCAATAGGACATCATTAAATATATTCAACCGACTAATCCATCAAGAAATTCCTTTGTTCCGGGATTCGAAGGACGCGTCATTTGTGAATTCAGAACCTTACCCTCTTTATCTAGCATTATGAAATGAGGAATTCCAATAACCATATAATCTTCTAAAAAAGAACTCGAAGGATCTAGAATAATTTGTATGCCCTTTTTGTTTTCTTCGGTCAGATAATCCTCCCAGGCTTCTCTATCACTGTCGGTAGACAAATTAATGAAGTGTATATCCTTTTCTTTATAAATCTCACTTAATTCCTCAAAGAAAGGAGCCTCTTTTTTACAGGGACCGCACCAAGTAGCCCAAAGATCGATATAAACATACTTACCTTTAAAATCAGCCAAACTATACTGATTGCCATTTATGTCAGTTGCTGTGAAATCGGGTGAAGGATTGCCAACCTGAATCGCCTCCCATTTCTGCAAAACTTCATCCATATCATTCTTCAATACGGGGTCACTCACATAACGATTAAATGTCTTCAAATACTTATCTGAATTATTAGTACCATTACGCTTAATATAAGCATAAACATAGCTATTTATGATATATTCTGCGATCAGATCATTATCTATATTCTTTTCTACAAATTCGATATTTCTATCCATAGTAGAAGTAACTTCGGGAAACTCTCTTTTTGCCAGCAATGGAAGTGCGCTCCTCAAGTAATTTTTATATTCTTGAAACTCAAGATAAGAACCATCCATAACCCACAAGTCTCTTATCCTGTCGTAATAAACATCTGACGCAGTGTAAGTTGTATCTCCGCTAAAACGAGGGTAAAACTCCGGATAATACGTAATAGCTAAATAAGTGAAGTAGGTAAGTCTAATACTTTCAACATCCACAAAATGCTGAGGGAGATTCGCTTCATCTAGTTTTTGCAAATTCTCATCAAACAAACTATCTGCTTTGGCAAAAAATGCTGATTCCTCCAAACTACTATCGTTTATCATTATTTCTTGTAATTCGGCATCGGCTAAGTAATAATTAATGTGGGCCGAAGAACCCTCAAAATCTATTTGCTTGGGAAAGGTTGCACCATCAAAACTTACAATTAGATCATTATTTACATCTATCCATATCAATTGAGAATAGGGTCCATAAAATAATGATGCATAACCCCGTTCAATGCTATTTAATGGGAGTACCCCATCACCATTCTCGTCAACATCTATACTTACATCTTCAGAGCCACTCTGCCTTAAAAAAACTTCGGCATCCTCTTTATGATTGGAAATGTTAATCGTCAAAGCGGCTTTATCGGAGCATCCAGTAACTAAAACAATAATATATATTGCTATTAATGCTTTTATAGTATATTTCATACAATTTTTTTTATAATTTAATTATTCTATTTAGGAGTATTCTGCACAATTGTACTGTTACCAGGATTCATAAGTACCCTACTCGCAAATGGCATAATCCACAAATGCGAATCGGGTGTCAAGCTATAAGTAAAACCATCTACTTCTTTGGTGAGCGTGCGCACATACTCCGGATCCTTATTTAATCTTCTTAAATCCCAGAAAGGAATCATTGTTTGTATATACTCATTTGCTTTCTCATCAATGATTTTATTAACAGCTTCCTTGGTTGTGGTTGCAGTAGCATCTTCATAATACTCGGGAAAGATACGTGTTTTTCTTACCGTATTCAACAAATCCATAGCAGCATCTATATTATCTGAACCACCTTTACGTGCTAAACACTCCGCTTTAATATAATACATCTCCGGCGAAGTAATACCTCCTACATTTTTCATTTCACCATGAATACCGAAATAAAAATCCTCATTAGTACTTGCATAAAATCTCCTCTTCCAATGAGTTCTTAAACGAGCGTCACCCTCTTCAAATCTCTCTGCGCGATGCAGAGGAAGTCCCATAGGTCTGCCACTTACACCGCTCCAATCGGAAGCCGACCCGTAACGGAAAATATAATTCTCCGGATTCGCTTTTGCCATCGGAATGCTTTGAGTATTGTAACTAGATGCAGGGTAACCGGGAGCAGGTTCTGCGAACCTGTCTTCATCGGCTTCATAATATGCAATCCAGTCAAACAACGAATCATTCAACTCCAATGCCAAATCTGCATATTTTAATGCATTATCATAATCACTCATAGAAAGATAGACCCTTGCAAGCATTCCATAACCGGCAACTTTGGTAGGATGATGATAAGTTTCACCTTCAAGAGGTAAATGCTCCAAAGAAGCATGTAAATCAGCAACTATAAAATCATATAACTCTCTGATAGTAACCTGCGGAGATGGAGCTTCAACGCCTGATGAAGTCACCAATGGAACCGACAATTTATCCAGAGTAGAAGCACTATACTGATCGGCATGATAATTTGCAACATGAAAATAGAACATTGCCCTCAACATATGCGCCTGAGCCTTAATCATAAGCCTCTGCTCTTCTGTACTCTCGGTCATATTATCAGCCTCTTCGATTATCAAATTGGCATAGAATATCCCGGAATAATTGTTTGTGTAAAGAAAGTAATCGCTCGTATTTTCATCGGTACGATCAATAGATTCATCCCAATTGTAATTAGCTTGCGTCAACCTCGTATTTAAATTCGTCGGGCTCCTGTACACGTCATTAAGAAGAACATATACCTGCCCCATTTCACTGTTATATCCATCGAAATATTCATTCTTAAGAAAGTTGTTGAAATCGTCCCATGTAGTTGGTATCGCTTGACCTTTGGGTATTTCGTTAAGATACTCTGTACAGGCTGAAAATAGCATTACAATGGTAGAAAATGCTATTAATCTTGTATAAATAAATAATTTATTCATTTTTATTTTGCTTTTAGAAATTCAAATATAATCCCCATACATAATTGGGTTTATTGTAGGCTCCTAAATTATAACGAGCCTTGCTGTCGAACGCAAATGTTGAAAGATTCTCTATATTAAACTGCAATCTTGCACTCGATAATGACATCCTTTCCACAATTCTTTGGGGTACACGGTAAGCAAATGAAATATTTCGTATACGTATATTCGAAGCATCATATATAAACAAATCCGAGTAAGAATATAGAGTATTTCGGTAAGTATTGTACTCATCGGTTTGATTAGAGAACAATAGTCTAGGAACATCCGTCGTAGCCTCATCGCCCGGGTTTCTCCATCTATCGTTTATGCTATTGTATGTACTATTAATTCTACCCTCAGTCATACTTATAGTAGGAACATCCCTGCCTCTTAATTTGTGTCCTAAAGCAAAAGTAAGCATTGCCGAAAACTCAAAATCTTTATATCGTAGAATATTTGTAAAAGTACCGCTTTGAACCGGAATTGAAGTACCGGCATAATACATTTCCTTGCTAGTATCAACTCTATTAGAAACCGGCTCACCTTCTTCATTATAAATTTGAGGATCACCATGCTCATTCAATCCTGCCCACCTAAAAGCGTACAAACCGTAAAGAGGTTTACCAATTTGAGCATAGGTTGTAGGAAAATTAATCAGCATATTTGCAGACTCTGTCGTACTTTGCAACTTCTTCACCTCATTATTGTTCAATGCATACAAAAGTGTTGCATTCCAGCTAAAATCCTTATTCCTTATAACATCACCACGTAATGCCAACTCAAAACCACGATTTACCATTTCACCGTTATTAACCAACATCGTGTTATAGCCAAAACCCTGAGTAGCGCTCAGTGGTGTATCAGCAAGCAGGTCAGAACTATACTTATTATAATAATCTAGCGAGCCCGACAAACGATTTCTAAACAAAGCAAAGTCAAATCCAATATTCGTAGTTGTAGTTTTTTCCCAACGCAAGTCTGCATTAGGTGGAGTTTGTACAATACCTGCCAAACCACCAAACTGGTAAGAAGTAAAGTATGATGCAATTAAATATGGTGAAGTAGAATCTCCAATATTACCTCCAATACCGTGAGTAGCACGGAACTTTAACATATCAACTACATCAGAACTGAAAAAATCTTCCCTATCAATATTCCAGCTGAAACCTGTTGACCATATTGGTTTATTTTGATATTTAGAACCTGTTGCCCATAAATTAGACCTATCCCAACGTATACTGCCCGAAAGAACATATCTTCTATCAAAAGTATATGAAGCGTTTGAGTAAAAAGATACAAATCGATCTAAATCTTCTAGCATAAACCTACCGTTATCCGGATTAAAAGGAGCATAACCTAAAATTCCATAGAAATAATTAGACAACTCCTGTTCATTATATGTCCCTCTTGTCAAAGTTTGAGGATCATATCCATAATATGTATCGCCCTGATGCTTAATCAATCTGTGACGAACCTCTTGCCCACCAATCCACGCAAACTCATGCTTATCATTATAAGTCTTATTAAGATTTAATTGATGACGAAACACATATGCAGAAGCTAAATCATTCAGAGTAAATAACCTATCTCCATTTGGCAAATTATAAATCAAATTACCCGGTGACCCGGTTGTAAAATTATTTACCAAAGACCGCATACCATGAGATTGAATTTCACTAAAGCTCTCACTTACATTCTCTGAACGTTCGTTTTGAAACATCACGTTGTAATTTAACCAAGAAGTAAAATCTAATTTAATATTTGCATACGTACGCGCTTCAAATGATCTGGTTTCAGACAAACCATAGTTCAGCTCATCCATTGGAGTAATGGTTTCATCATACAAACCATACTCGTCAATCAAATCGTTCCTGTTAGAAGTATTTTGTGTGATAGCAGAAATATTACTACCATCGGCTGCAACCAATCCGTCATAGGGCATAACAGAAAAACCCGGACTATACATATTGAATGATTGATTTGTACTTTGTCCGTGTTTAAAATATACCCCTACATCAAATGTCAACCAATCAGTCACTTTCATAGAATTGGTAATATTAATTCCTATCCTAGAATCTTTGGAATTAATATCAGCATGCTTATTATCCCAGTAAGAAGTTGAAAAATTAAAAGAATTTCTATCGCTTGCTTTAGCCACACGCAAATTGTACTGCTGATAAAAGGGATTGCGTTTTGCATATTCTACCACCTGATCATAATAATGATAACCCATACCGGCCAAATTATCCAATATTCTGTTACCTTCATCCATGCTAATATTATTAGTGTACATATCCATCAATATATCTACACCTCTAGAATACCTTCCTTCATCTCTAATTCTGGCAGCTACTTGCGATGCGACATCGCCTCCTTGCATCAAATTAGACGTGCTTGCCCAATCTCGCTGCATCTGAATCACATCAGCTGCGTTAGTCAAATTATCCACATAATGAGAATAAGGCTGAAATGTCAAAGTAGAAGAAAAGCTTATATCGGTTCTACCCTGCTTGGCTTTTTTGGTAGTAATTACTATAACTCCATTCGCTGCCCGAGCACCATAAATAGATGCAGCTGCAGCATCCTTTAAAATAGTTATACTCTCTATATCCTCAGGATTCATATCGGGCAAACTCTCTTGAAACTCACCTATTCTATTTATACTTGAGTTTTCAACCGGAAAACCATCAATAACTACCAGTGGTGAAGTTGGGGAGTTCATACTAGTAACACCGCGAATGTGCCCATCTACATAACCGGCAAACTGACCTTCCAGAACAGAGCCCAAATTGTCGATACGTTTAATCTCTAGATCCTCAGCATCTATTTTCGCAAATGATCCTGTAGATCTCTCCAGAGACAATGTTTGATAACCTGTAACTACCAACTCATCTAGCACCCTGGCAGACTCCGTAAGAGTAACATTTATCACATCCATTTGAGCCGTAGGAACCGTAGCAGTTTCCATACCTATAAAAGCTACTTCTAAAAATGAGTTCTCATTTGGAACCATAATAGTAAAATCGCCATTTATATCTGTCACAGTACCTATTTGAGCTCCAACAACATATACGGCAGCTCCTGGTAGTGGCTCATTCATTTCATCTGTGACCGTACCGCTTACCTCCCTTTGTAGTCTGTCATTCCTCTGAGTTTGAGTTTGCTTGCTACGAGGCAAAATACTTACATACTCTCCCTCAATTTTATAAGTAAGAGAAGTATTATTTAGAAATAGAGGCATAATCTCGTTCACTGTCTTGTTATTCTCCGAGACAGTTACATAAAAGCCTTCTACATCTTCATATGTAAAAATAAACTTGTAACCAGAGGCCTTCTGCAGCTCAACCAAAGCAGAAGACAATGGTTCCTGATTATATTCAACAGATATTTTCCTTTCCGTTTGTGCCGATAAAGAAAAAGTCATCCCTAAAAACGTAATAAGTAAGTAGATCATTAATTTATTCATATCAAAAAATATTTCACTATACACGCATTAATACACGAAGTCATAACAGCAATGGGTACCCCGTTAACAGTTATTAATCTATAAATATCATTCAATTATAATCTCACCATCAATAAAGGAGGCATTAACTTTTTGAAGTGTATTCAATTTATCCAAAACATGCTCCAATCCGGCATTCCTATTTGCTGTAAAATGCAAATGAAAATCAGAAATTGAGGGATTTACAAAAGTAATATCAACGTTATACCAACGTCCAATATCCTTTACAATATCGTTGATAGAGACATTATTAAAATAGAAATAACCATCTCTCCAAAGTGTTATACCATAAGGATCCACTTCTTTGAGTACAAAATCACCCTCAGAATTTATTGAAACATCTTGCCCCGCAGATAAAGTGACGCCCTTATTTGTTGAAACATTATCCACCCATACACTACCTTCAACCAAAGTTACATGTTCAGTAATGTTAGTATAAGACCTCACATTAAATTCCGTTCCCAAAACTTTAGTTCTCATTTTCGCAGAATTAACCACAAACGGACGGTTTTTATCTTCCTTGACTTTAAAATACGCCTCTCCTTCAAGATAAACCACTCTCTCACTCTCCATAAACTGCGAAGGGTAGTAAAGCTTACTTTCGGCATTGAGCCATACTTCTGTGTCGTCTGATAAAATAACCTTAAAAGATTTACCTCTGGGTATTGATAATGATTGCATTTCCACACTCGTAGTATTCCTTAGATCTATACTGCCTTCATCTACCTTAACACCGTCTATTGCAAGCAAGCTATCAGTCTCTCCAACCCCAATATTATATACCGATCCACTCTCCGATGATAGTGTTATACCATCCAAATTATCAATTGCTTTAAAAACAACAACGCCATCATTCGCATCACCCGTACTTGTTGCCGCAGAAAACAATCCTGCGTTCATTAAAAGCACTGCAACAACGGCCACCACCGCCGCCCCTCCAGCAAAACTCCAAAGGTAAACACCCTTTTTATTTCTAGACGAAATAATTTTTCTATTCTTAAATCTACTCCACTCATCGCTCACATCGGGAGCAGAATATCTCTGTCTTGCAAACACCTCAGAACTCATCCTCAGCAAATCGAGGCTATCATTGATTTTCTTTTCCAGGTTGTCAATATTTTGATTCAGATTATCCATATGTCAAACTCCTAAGTATATACTACACGATTTTAAAGCAGTTTTGGGTACCTCTTACCTCATGAAAATTCTTCACGTAGCATTTTTAAAGCTTTCACTATATGTTTCTTTACGCCATCGGTCGTTATTTCCAATACCTCTGCTACCTCTTTATATTTCTTCTTATTGTAAAAGCACTCTTCCAGTATAAATCGTGTTCTCGATGGCATCCGTTTAACAACTTCCGCAACCCTCTCCAAACGATCATCTGTTTCGTTATTCGGATACACAGTGTGCAACTCCGCTCCTTTCAGATGAAACTCAATATACTTCTCTTCAATAGCCTGTCGTCTAATATAATCTATACACCTATTCTTAA
>CAZYGE010000057.1:10198-12889 GCA_964647535.1 uncultured Proteiniphilum sp. | reverse complement strand
TAGGTCGCCGCCTCCTTTTAAAAAGCCTTTGTCAAAACGACAAAGGCTTTTTTTATGGAGTTAAATCATTATTATTAGATTTAATATACTTTATGCAAGAATATATTATCGAAATTTTAAGTGAATTCTCAATGCAAGAAGAAAATAGCAATCAAACAATCTTAAAGATTGATGAATTGAAGTTCATATATTTGATAAAAGTCTAAGAAAAATTGGGAACTATTCTTTAGATTACCAACTTTATGACTCCACAGATTATTTACCTGTCTCCCAAAATAGATTTAAATAAACCTAAATTCTTGATGCATTAGAAAATAATTGATTTTACAGTTAAAGATAGATTAAAAATATAATATAAAATGCATTTCTATATGGTGTTGTTTGCATATATATTTCTTTAATGAAAATTTGATATTCTAATTACTATTTTAATTTATTTCAGGAAAAATATCATTATGAAAACATTAAACTTAATTCTCGTACTTGCCTTATTTTTCTTTACGTCCTGCATCAAAGATGAAAGCCAAAAAATAAATGGTGAACCTCACACTTTTAATATGTATTTCCAACTTCTCAAGCCGGATGGAACTCTTTTTGAAGATGGAGAAATTGAGGCAAAAGATGGTTGTTTTAATGAAGTCGGCTATTTTATAAATAATGGAGAATGGTATAAATTATCAGTAGATTCATTTATTTCAGATATCTTAAAAAAAGATGTTTTTAGTCCATTTGAAGTGGGTATTGGTTGGGAACTTGGAATGAGCCCGCGACAGGCACACAATGGGTGAAAAATACATCAAAGCTTATACGATACGAAGGACTTTCAGCAGTAGATACACTAAAAGTGGATATTCCGGTGATGCTGACCCCATTCCGGTCATACTGACCCCTCTGGATTTTTAGGTCAAAAAGATATGAACGTGACAAATTTACAGTTTTTTTCTCAAGGATTCGCCCTTTAATTCTATTCTGTGGGAAGTGTGCACGAGGCGGTCCAAAATGGCATCGGCAATAGTCGCTTCACCAATGATCTCATACCAGCTTCCAACAGGTAATTGGCTGGCAATAACAGTGGATGATTTTCCGTGCCTGTCCTCAATAATCTCCTTTAGATCCATTTGCTGATTCCGATCTAAATGGGCAAGACCAAAATCGTCCAATATCAACAGTTCGGTCTTGGCAATCTTGTCGAACAGTTTTAAATAGCTTCCGTCAAGTCTAGCCATCTTTGTCTGCATCAATAGTTTTTGAATATTGAAATACAGAACCTTTTTTCCCTGTGAACAGGCTTGATGTCCCAAGGCAGAGGCCAAAAAACTCTTTCCGCATCCGGTGGCTCCGGTTATCAAGACCGACTCTCCTTTGGTTAAATAAGTTCCTTGAGCCAATTCCGTGATAAGATCTGGGTTTACTCCTCTGGAAGCATCCAGATGAAGTTCTTCTATACTGTGGACTGATAGCGGAACCTGGCTGTTTTCTTGAGCCGCTCGAACCGACGGTTGACCGATTTTCCTTCTCAGCCTGTAGAAGGACTTCAAGACCTTTCCTAAACGACAGGTTGTTGTGTTGACGGGTTTCTGTCATCGCTATCCAGCGTTGGTGCATTCCGTGCAACCGTAAATGTGACAATTGGTTTTCATAAATATATAGATTTAATTGTTTATTATTTGTAAGCCTGTGCACCTCGGATATTCGTGTGTTCGGGCAGGGGTTTGACAATGGGGCGTGGGGTGTTCTCAATCATATTGTTCTCAATCAATTGTTTTAAGAATTTGTACGAGTAATGGTTTTCAAGGGCAATCCAACAGGCTTTTATAAAAGTGTCACGTGGGATTTTGCGGGAGAGACTCAAGATGCCATCACAAGTTTTGTATAGTTGCTCGGGATATTTATTTTGTTTAAATAAACCGTTTGTAAACTGATATAATGCTTCAGAATGATTGTTCGCTCTTTGAAGATAATAGCTTGGGCTGCGGTCCTTATAGAACTGATGGTGCGAACATAAATGTTCTTTTGTTGTGGTATATCCTCCTTTCTTTAAGCTCCTTGGGTGAACGGCTATTTGCTTTCCCTCACAATATATCTTTACCAAACTCCGGGTATAGATGACTTTTGTTTTTTTGCCGATATTCTCAAATGGAACGCTGTAATGATGTTTATTCTGGCTGAGATAGATATGGTTGTTCTTGGCAACTTTATGTTCCCTGTAATGTTTGATTTCAAAGGTTTCCACGGAAAGTTTGAGAAGGTGCTTCTTCTCATCGGCCAAAAATTTCTCTTCCCGGCAATAATCCTTTTGCTGCATCCGGGTCTGGTTGTGGAGCTTCATTTTCTCCTTGATGGCTTCATTCAAAGATTCAATATCGAAGAATTGGATGTTCCGAAGTTTTGCATAGATACGGCTGTAGACCATTTTCACCTGGTTCTCGACCAAGGCTTTGTCCTTGGGACGATAGGGACGCGTTGGCGTAACGGTGGTTCCATAATGATTGGCAAAGTATTCCAGAGCGCGGTTCACATCGGGTTCGTAGCGGATAGCCTTGACAATGGCGGATTTAAGATTATCGGGAACCAACGTGTGCGGGACTCCGCCGATATCGTTCAGACAACAACTTAAAGCATATAGAAAATCTTCCAGTTTCTGGCTTGGAACAGCCATAGCAAAGCCATAATCCGAATAAGGGAGACACG
>CAZYGE010000057.1:0-10098 GCA_964647535.1 uncultured Proteiniphilum sp. | reverse complement strand
GGCAAAATCGATATAGAGCTTGTCCCCCCGGATGATGCTTGAGAACCATAGAAGGTTTGCTGCTCTTTAGATGTTGCTGGAGGTGATGGCAAAACTGCGAATAACTATAAGGATCTGGTTGGCTTGAAGAGTATTCATCATAAAGCACCCTTCGCGTTACCCCGACTTTTTTAAGCTCTTTGGCGCAATAATCCAATTGATTTTTAAGCAGTTCGTAACGCTCATCTTTATAGGATGGATTCCCTGAAAACAGTTTCTTTTCTAAAATTGGATCCTCCAATTCTAAAAGATCGGGAATGGAGGCTTTACCGTCCACAACTTTCCGAAGATAGTCCTTGATGGTGTTTTTGCTGATCTGCAGGTCCCGGGCAATGGTCTTTATGCTCTTTATGCCTATGCCCTTAAAGTGCATTCGAAGTATTTGTTTTACTTGACTCATAGGTTTTGGTTTTCCCGCCATGTTCTTATTCTTTGGTGTTCACCAAACCTAAAAATCAATTCTTGAAAGGGGTCAGCATCCGCCGGAATGACAGTGCTGGAATTTTATGTCGGTAGAGGGGTCAGCTTGCTCCGGATTATCCAGCATGACTTCCTGTTCTTTGTCGAAAATAATCTGAGATTTCATCTTCCAAAAAAATTAAAATCAAAAATCGCTCATTTTGACAATAGAAGAACTTCTTTTTTATGCTCATTTCTTTCTATCCGGTTTTAGAATAAAAGCTGCAGAGAATTCTTTTTTTAAGAGTAGTAAAACACGTTCAGCTTCTATTCGTGTATTAAAATTTCCAACCCAAACTTTATAATTGGGAGTTTCATATTCTATTGAAGCCGGCCAATCTGTATAATTTTGCTGATATTTTTCGAGAATTTCATTGGCCTTGGAGAGTTCTCCGTAATAAATTTGGATGGTAAAGCCGATAGACAATCGATTTTCCTTTTCTAAGTTTTTTTGAATTTCGAGCATTTTTGGAATCCGTGAATCTTCATTTATCATAATCGAACTCTGTTGCGCAGCTAAGGTCATGCTTATTGAAAATGCTATTAAGCTGAAAATAATTGATTTGAAATCTAATGATATGTTCATTTGTCGTTTTGTTTTATACAAATTTAATACTTTATCTTATGTGCTTTATAATTCTCGTTATTTAGAATTAATATAAATTATAGCTTAACACTTTGTTTGCATTTTCAAAATCGAGTTTATAATGTACTTTTGCTCTTTAAATTCTGCAACGTACCGTTTTTTTTATGACGGGTAACAGAATCTAAAAGTATGCCAAGAATTGACCAATATATTTTTAACCCATAATATGAAACAGTTGAGTTTTATAAATCTTCGTTCAAAATTGCCTTTTCTTCTGTTAGTATTCACGTTGACATTTTCAGCCGCTGTTTATGCGCAGGAAGAAGTTGCCGAGGAACCTGTTGAAGAAGCCTCCGGAGCTGACGCCACCGCAGGTGAAGCATTATTTAAAGCTAATTGTGCAGCTTGTCACAGATTGGATAGAAACTCAGTCGGGCCACCATTAAGAGGTTCCGGACAAAAATTTGATCGCGATTGGTTGTATAAATGGATTCAAAACAGTCAAGCTTTAGTAAGAGCAGGCGATCCATTAGCTGTTCGTTTATTTGAAGAACACAACAGAATGATCATGACGGCTTTCCCCGGTTTGTCAGAGTCCGATATTGACAATATATTGGCTTATACAGATCAACCAAGGGCTGAGCCGCAAGCGGATGCTGCATCTACAGCCGCAGCAACAACTGCAGCAGGAGGCTCACAAGGTGGAGGCGTTTCAAATACGATACTTCTTTCAGCACTGGCGCTAATATTCTTATTGTTGGTGATTATGCTTTTCTTAGTGTACAACACACTTCGAAGAATTGCACATGCCAAAGGAATCAAAGTAGAGGAAGAAAAAGAAAAGAGAACTCCAATTTGGAAAGCTTTTGTTCAAAATCAATTTTTAGTAATTGTAACTGCGGTTGTTTTATTGTTCGCTGCGAGTTATTTTGCTTTTGGATATTTAATGCAAATTGGCGTTGACCAAGGTTATCAGCCGGTGCAGCCTATTCATTATTCTCATAAAATTCACGCCGGTGACAACGGAATTGATTGTAACTTCTGTCATAGCGGGGCAAGACAAGGAAAAACTGCAGGAATACCTTCATTGAATGTATGTATGAATTGTCATATTACTATTTCGGAGGTTTCTGAAGAAACTGCTACGGCTGAATACTCGAAAGAATTCTATGACGGTGAAATTGCGAAACTGTACGAAGCAGTTGGATGGGATCCAAATGAAATGGCATATACCAAAGATCCAAAACCTGTAAAATGGGTGCGAATTCACAATTTGCCTGATTTTGCATACTTCAATCACGCACAACACGTGGCTGTGGGAGGTGTCGCTTGTCAAACCTGTCATGGTGAAGTTGAGCAAATGGAACTGATGGAACAACATGCGCCGCTGACGATGGGATGGTGTATCGATTGTCATAGAGAAACAAATGTAGCTCTTGGTACAAATGAATATTATGCAAAAATCCACGAAGAACTCTCCAAAAAATACGGTGTTGAAAAATTAACTGTAGCGGAGATGGGTGGAATGGAATGTGCAAAATGTCACTATTAATTTAAATTCAATCTGAGAAAATTAAATTCTTGTGTGATTAAAAAGAGAAGTTTGACTTAATTTTAGGAGTTTTTAATCCACATATAAAACGTGTTCAAATATTATGGCATCAAATAAAAAATACTGGAGAAGTATAGATGAGCTAGATCAGGACAATGAGATTGTTAAGGCACTTGAAGATAAAGAGTTTGTTACGGAAATTCCCGTTGAAGATTTCTTGGGTGATAAAAAGACACTGGAAACTTCCAGTACTACTCGAAGAGACTTTTTGAAATATGTCGGATTTTCTACTGCTGCAGCTACTTTGGCTTCGTGCGATGGTCCTGTTGTTAAAGCGATACCATATGTAATAAAACCGGAAGAAATTACACCGGGAGAAGCAAATTACTATGCTTCTACTATTGGCGATGGATTTGATTTTGCCAATGTTTTGGTGAAAACCAGAGAAGGAAGACCAATTAAAATCGAAAGAAATGATCTTTCTAAATTTAATGGAAGCGTAAATGCTAGAGTGCATGCTTCTGTTTTAGGGTTGTATGATAGAAATAGATTGATGGGACCAACCATCAATGGCGAGGAAGTCGGATGGTCAGAATTTGATGCTATGATGGCTCAAAAAATGAACGCTTTGCAGGGTCAAGAAGTTGTTCTTTTAACGCAGACTTTTGCCAGCCCTTCTACTGAAAAACTTATTGGAGAATTTATAGAGAAATATCCTAACGTTCGCCACGTGGTTTATGATGCTGTATCAAGTTCGGATGCTTTGGATGCTTTCCAAAATAAATACGGCGTACGTGCATTGCCTGACTATGATTTTTCACAAGCAGAAGTTATAGTATCGGTAGGTGCTGATATATTAGGAGATTGGCAAGGAGGTGGATACAGTTCATCCTATGCGAAATCAAGAATACCGAGAAACGGAAAAATGTCTCGTCATATTCAGTTTGAAGCAAATCTCACTTTATCAGGATCAAAAGCTGACAAACGAGTTCCTGCAACGCCTTCGCAGCAATTACAAGTATTAAGAGCATTGGCAGGCGGAAGTACTTCCGGATTACCTGAGAATATTACCAATGCCGTTGTAAAAGCAAGAACACAATTGCAGCGAGCCGGGCGACGCGGAGTTATTGTCACCGGTTTGCCGTCTGTGGAAGCCCAAACCATTGCATTAGAATTTAACGCAAATAGTTCGGTAATGAATACTGCTGCGCCTCGTTTAATAAGACAAGGCAGCAATGCGGAAGTAAAAAGTGTCGTTGACGGCGTGTTATCAGGTTCTGTTAAAGGTCTGATTACTGTTGGTGTTGATCCTGTTTACTCTTTGCCAAATGGGGCTGAGTTTGCCGAAGCTTATAAAAACCTCGAATTGTCGCTTGCGTTTTCAATGAGAAACGACGCTACTGCTGAATTGGCTCAAATGGTCGCCGCTACTCCACATTATCTCGAATCTTGGGGAGACTATCAGCTTAAAGCCGGAGTGTACAGCTTGTCTCAGCCTACAATTCGTCCGTTATTTAACACGCGTCAATTCCAAGATTGTCTGATGCGATGGACAGGTGCGTCCGGTTCGTATTATGATTATATAAAAGGATTATGGAATGACTCTATACTTGACGGAAATTCATGGAATCAAGCTTTGCACGACGGATACATAGAGACAAATAAACTTGCTTTTAGTACTTATCAAACAAGTGGTAATGGTATATTGAGTGAAAGTTCAAGTGATGGTGCAATTTCAGGGTTCCAAGAAAATTCCAATGGGTTTGAATTGACTTTATATACATCTGTAGCTTTGGGAGACGGTCAACAAGCTAATAACCCGTGGTTGCAAGAATTACCGGATCCTATCACAAGATGTACTTGGGATAATTATATAACTATTTCCAAAGCCGATGCGGATGAATTGGGATTGATGAACAAGCATGTCGCCAATGGCGGATTAAATGGGAGTTATGTAAACATTAAATTGAATGATGTAGTTATTGAAAAAGTTCCTGTAATCGTTCAGCCGGGTCAGGCGAAGGGTTCAGTTGGTCTTGCATTGGGTTACGGGAAAACTGCTGCAATTCAAAAAGAAATGCAAACCGGGGTGAATGCTTACGCTTTATATAGAGATTTCTCTACGGTACAGAATGTGACATTAGAAAAAGCATCCGGAGTTCATGAATTTGCAAGTGTTCAGATGCAAAGTACGATGGCGGGTAGAAGTGAAGATATTATCAGAGAAACTACCATCGAAATTTTTAATACACGAGATAAAGAATTTTTCAACCCCGTTCCTGCCGTTGAATACGATCATCAATTTGTGCCTGTTACTGATCAGAATGTTGATCTTTGGGCGCCGTATGATACTTCAATAGGGCATCATTTCAATATGTCTATTGATTTGAATGCTTGTACAGGATGTGGTGCTTGTGTGATTGCTTGTCACGCAGAAAATAATGTTCCCGTAGTTGGAAAAGACGAGGTTCGCAAGTTCAGAGATATGCACTGGCTTCGAATAGACAGATATTATTCTGCCGGAGATTCGTTTGAAGAAGAAATAGAAACTTCTGATAATCTTGGGGCATTTGAAACTTACCATAAAATAGAAACTCCGGGATATGAAAATCCTCAAGTTGCTTTCCAACCGGTAATGTGTCAGCATTGTAATCATGCGCCGTGTGAGACGGTATGTCCGGTTGCTGCTACTTCTCACGGTCGCCAAGGTCAAAACCAAATGGCATACAACCGTTGTGTGGGAACGAGATATTGTGCAAATAACTGTCCATATAAAGTCCGGAGATTTAACTGGTTCAACTACAGTGAAAATGACGAATTTGACTACAACATGA
The DNA here is from genome assembly GCA_964647535.1 of uncultured Proteiniphilum sp. GTDB lineage: Bacteria > Bacteroidota > Bacteroidia > Bacteroidales > Dysgonomonadaceae > Proteiniphilum. Next base: position 4,628 of record CAZYGE010000057.1, on the reverse strand, counting down.
ATAATGATTTAGGACGAATGGTTTTGAATCCCGATGTTGTAGTTCGTTCGCGAGGAGTTATGGAGAAGTGTTCACTTTGTATTCAGATTACTCAAAAGACAATTTTAGATGCCAAAAAAGAAGGAAGAGAGATTAAAGACGGAGAGTTTCATACAGCTTGTTCGAGAGCGTGTGATACAGGAGCAATTGTTTTTGGAGATGTTAACGATAAAGAATCAGAAATAACAAAACTCCGAGAAGGAGATCGTATGTTCCGATTGTTAGAAAATGTTGGTACAAGACCTAACGTAATGTACCAAATGTTAGTTAAAAACACATCGGAAGAATAATAATTAAAGTAACAAACTAATTATAAGAGTTAAGTATGTCGTCACACTACGAAGCACCGATTAGAGAGCCTTTGGTTCTGGGAGAAAAGTCCTATCATGACATCAGCCGTGAAATAGCTGCCCCTATCGAAGGTAAGGCAAATAAATCTTGGTGGATTGTTTTTACAATTTCCCTCGTTGCATTTTTGTGGGGAGTAGGTTGTATTATTTATGTAATAGCTACTGGAATTGGAGTTTGGGGTTTAAATAAAACAATTGGCTGGGCTTGGGATATTACCAACTTTGTTTGGTGGGTTGGTATTGGACACGCCGGAACGCTAATTTCAGCTGTATTGTTATTGTTCCGCCAAAAATGGAGAATGGCAGTGAATCGTTCTGCAGAGGCAATGACAATATTTGCAGTCGTTCAGGCCGGATTGTTCCCGCTTATTCACATGGGTCGTCCATGGTTGGCTTATTGGGTGCTACCGATTCCCAACCAATTCGGTTCCTTATGGGTAAACTTTAACTCACCTTTACTTTGGGACGTTTTTGCGATTTCTACATACCTTTCAATATCATTGGTGTTCTGGTGGACAGGATTACTGCCTGACTTTGCGATGATCCGAGATAGAGCAAAAACACCTTTCCAAAAAAAGATATACGGAATATTAAGTTTCGGATGGACCGGAAGAGCAAAAGATTGGCAACGTTTTGAGGAAGTTTCACTTGTATTGGCAGGACTTGCAACTCCATTGGTACTTTCTGTTCACACGATTGTATCTTTTGACTTTGCTACATCAGTAGTTCCGGGATGGCATAGTACTATTTATCCGCCTTATTTTGTGGCAGGAGCTATTTTCTCAGGATTTGCCATGGTGCAAACACTTTTGATTATTATGAGAAAAGTATTGCACTTGGAAGATTATATAACGGTGTTGCATATTGAATATATGAACCAAGTAATCCTTCTTACAGGAGGAATTGTAGGAGTGGCATATATTATAGAGTACTTTATCGGATGGTACACAGGAATGCCGTATGAAAATTACGTTTATTTGTCCTTTGGTGCTGCAACCGGACCGTATTGGTGGGCATTCTGGGCATTGATTATCTGTAATATGGTCGTTCCGTTGACACTATGGGTAAGAAAATTAAGAAGAAATATAATTTGGACTTTTATAGTTTCGATAATCATCAATATCGGAATGTGGTTTGAGCGTTTTGACATTATCGTTATCGACTTGAGTAAAGACCGTTTGCCTTCATCGTGGGCAATGTTCCAACCAACTTTTGTCGATATAGGAACGTTTATAGGAACTATCGGCTTTTTCTTTGTCCTGTTCTTACTTTATGCACGTACTTTCCCCGTCATTGCTCAAGCGGAAGTCAAGACTATTTTGAAGTCGTCCGGAGAAGGATATAAGAGATTGCGAGCCGAACATGGAGATGATGTTAGTCACGCCCAAAATGTAGAGTCTTATCCTTCAGATGCCGGACCTGCTGCTAATTTATCACATAAACGATACGGTGATTCCATACCTTATCAAAGAGGTGCAGCCGGACAATCAGTTTCAAATACAGAGCAAATCAGACAAGATAAAATTAAGCAGTTACTTGACAATATAGGAAGATTTGACGGAGCAACTGAAACACAGGACGATTTACAGAAAATTCAAGGAATCGGTCCTATATTAGAACAACAATTGCATCAAATAGGAATTTTTACATTTAATCAAGTAAGCAGGATGACCGATAAAGATTATCAGCTTATAAAAGAAATTATTAGTGATTTTGCCGGAAATCCTGAACGTGATGATTGGGCGGCACAAGCGTTGATGTTTAAAAATGAAAAATAATTATGGCAGCAAATAAGATACACGCAATTTATACCGACGACGATCTGCTGTTACAAGCGGTAAAACAAACGCGCTCTAAAGAGTACGAGATTTCAGAAGTTTATACTCCCTTTCCTGTTCATGGATTGGACGAAGCAATGGGACTGGCCCCCACAAGGCTTGCCATTACTTCATTTCTTTACGGTCTTGTAGGATTATCACTGGCAGTTTGGATGATGAATTATATGATGATTGTAGATTGGCCACAGAATATCGGTGGAAAACCAAGTTTCTCTTTCCGTCAGAATATGCCTGCATTTATCCCAATTATGTTTGAGATGACTGTATTCTTTGCCGGACACTTGATGGTTATTACTTTCTATATGAGAAGTCGCTTATGGCCTTTTAAGAAAGCTGAAAACCCGGATTTAAGAACAACCGATGACAAATTTCTGATGGAAATAGAAGTTGAAGATCATGATATTAATGACCTCGCAGAATTTCTATACGACACCGGAGCATCTGAAATAAGTTTGATTAAAAACGAAGAAGATATCTAAATTATGAAAACACTATCAAATATAGCCTTAATAATGGTCGTGTCAGCATCGCTGGTAGGGTGTTTTAATAAAAACAAACCGAATTACCAATTCTTTCCCAATATGTATGTTTCATCGAGTTATGATACTTATGGAGCCTACGAGATTTTCCCTGACGAACAATCAGCGATGTTGCCGGTAGATAATACAATCCCAAGAGGATTCCAACCTTATGATTTAGAGGATAATTATGATGGTTACATGGCTTCGAAAGAAATATTGGATTTTCCGATGGAAGTGAATGAAAAAAATCTCGCTGCCGGAAGTCAACTGTTTACCTTTTATTGTGCCGTGTGCCACGGAGATAAAGGTGATGGAAAAGGCATTTTGGTAGAAAGAGAAAAGTTCTTAGGAGTTCCCAGTTTTTCAGATCAGGGAAGAGATATTGTTCCCGGCCGTATTTATCACGTCCAAAAATATGGATTAAACACAATGGGTTCTTATGCTTCACAAGTAAATTCTGAGGAACGCTGGCAAATTACCATGCACGTAATGGATTTGAAAGCGCAGCTTAACGGAACACCCGGAATTCTTGAAACCAGTGCGCAGAATATGGATGAGACAATCGAGGATACGGAAGTTAATGTTGTAGCATCCGAAGAAACACAATCTAATTAAAGAATTTAAAAGAGAATGGCTAATAAAATGTACACGTTACCTAGTAAATTAAAACTGTTTTCCATTATTCTTGTAGCAATTGGATTAGTGGGAATTGTCTATGGATTTTTCAGCACTCCAAAGACAGTGGATGATGTTCAACATATCATAGAAGAACATCAAGCACATAAAGCTGCCGATAAAAGCGCGACAGCTGATTTTATAGATAGAGCTCGTGGAGAAGAAGGATTCTCCGATCGTGCAATGCAAGATTCAAAAGATTTTGCATACGATGACGGTTCTTTGGCACACGCAGAACATGTATTGCATCAACTGCAAGCCAGACCTTGGTCGGCTACTTTTACTGCAGCATTCTATTTTATGATGCTCGCATTGGGTGTGCTTGTTTTTTATGCAATCCAGTATGTTGCCAAAGCCGGTTGGTCGCCGGGATTGTACCGTATTATGGAAGGAATTACAAATTATTTGCTGCCGGGATCTATAATCGTATTATTGATTGTAATTTTTGCAGGAACTAACTTTTTTCCGTGGCTAAATGATGATTTGGTAGCAGAAGATAAATACCTGCAAATTAAATCAGCATATTTAAACTTGCCCTTCTTCATCATCAGAGGGATAATTTACATCGCAGGATGGAACTTGTATCGATATATTGCAAGAAGAAATTCTTTAAATCAGGCAGATGCATTAAACTTTGATTTCTACAGAAAAAACTACAATATTTCTGTGATATTCTTAGCCTTTTTCTTTATAACAGAAGCTTTTATGGCGATGGACTGGTTTATGTCTATGACACCTCACTGGTTCAGTACACTTTTCCCTTGGTATGTATTTGCAAGTATGTTCGTCACTGCAATTACAGCATTGACATTGATAATTATTTATTTGCGAAGCATCGGATTGGTTCCGTTTATTTCGAACAAACACTTGCATGATTTGGCAAAGTATATATTTGCATTTAGCATTTTCTGGACTTATTTGTGGTTCTCTCAGTTTATGCTAATCTGGTATGCAAATATTCCTGAAGAAGCAGCTTATTTCACCATTCGAGTTCAAGAGTATGGAACCTTGTTTTTTGGAATGCTTATCTTTAACTTTGTTTTCCCGTTATTAATTTTGATGAATAGTGATTTCAAACGAATTCCTTGGCTTATTGTGATTACAGGAATATTTGTTCTCATAGGGCATTAAGTAGATATTTACTTGTTAATAATTACTTCTACGGTAGGAGCTCATTATTACTTTGGAATAACGTAAATAGGAGC
>CAZYGE010000056.1:0-13111 GCA_964647535.1 uncultured Proteiniphilum sp. | reverse complement strand
TTTGGAGAGATGCTCGAGTGGTTGAAGAGGCACGCCTGGAAAGCGTGTATACGCCAAAAGTGTATCGTGGGTTCGAATCCCACTCTCTCCGCTCAAATAAGTAATGGAAAGTCTTTGCAAAATAAAACATATATACAATTGGTAAAGAGAAAACAAATCATAAATAAACAAATTAAAAAGATTATTAATCAACAAAATTGAACACACAATGAAAAAGTTATTCGCAATTTTAGCAATCTTCGGCCTGATGTCTGTAGGATTGTCTTCAGTTCTTTTCGCACAAGAAGCAACTCCTGGAGAACAAACAGAGCAAGTAGCCACTACACAAGCAGTAGTTCAGGAGTCTTCTGCAGGCTTTCACCAAGCACTGAAGGTTAAATTTATAGAAGGTGGTGCAGGTTTTATGAGTGCTATCGCTATATGCTTAATCTTAGGTTTGGCCTTCTGTCTCGAAAGAATTATTTATCTAAGTTTGGCTGATGTTGATCCTGATGGATTTCTTAACAAAATAGATAATGCTTTAGACAGAGGTGATGTAGAGAATGCAAAAGACATCGCACGTGATACAAGAGGTCCAGTGGCATCAATTGTTTATCAGGGTCTACTACGCATTGATCAAGGTACTGAAGAAGTTGAGCGTTCTATCGTTTCCTATGGAGGAGTACAATCTGGTCTTCTTGAGAGAAACTTGTCATGGATCACACTATTTATCGCCATTGCACCGTCACTCGGTTTCTTAGGAACTGTAATTGGTATGGTTATGGCTTTCGATGACATCCAAAGAGCTGGTGATATGAGTCCTACAATTGTTGCGGGCGGAATGAAAGTTGCTTTGATTACAACAGTAGGAGGTTTGATTGTTGCTATTATTCTTCAGATTATTTATAACTATATTCTTTCTAAAATGGAAGGTATACTTAATAAAATGGAAGATGCTTCAATTACTTTCTTAGATCAAATTATCAAATATAACGTAAAATATAAAAACTTGTAATACGATGGCTGTAACTAAAATTCACAGGACATCCAGAATAACATTATTAATTGCAATTTTCATATCTATTATTGTACTTGCTCTCTTTTTCTTCGGTGGTCAAGTACCCGAGCATGAAAGATTTGCAGCTGATATGTCTCAACCGAGATTCACAGATTTAATTTTGTACTGGTGTTATATACTTTTGGTAGTAACTGTTATAACTCTAATAGCATTTGCTATTATTGATTTTGCAAGGAGCTTAAAGGAAAATCCAAAAAAAGCAATGAGCGGTTTCCTAGCAATTATTGCATTAGCAGCCCTACTTGTAATTACTTATATAATTGGTGATAGTTCTATTTTGAGCATACCAGGTTATGATGGATCTGACAACGTGCCTGCCATGTTGAAGCTTACAGATATGTGGCTGTATTCTAGCTATTTCATGATGGCTATTACAATATTGGCTCTTATTTTATCACCTATAGTAGCCAGAAGAAGGAAATAGACTTTTTTGAGTCTATAGGCTTTTCTAAGTTTTAAATTACGATTCTAAATGAGAATCCTAAAGAAAGGATAAAAATATATGTCAAAAAAAAAGGTCCCGGCATTAAATGCCAGCTCTATGGCCGACATTTCTTTCCTATTGCTTACATTCTTTTTGCTTGTGTCGAATATGGATGTCGACTCAGGATTAGCTCGACGACTACCCCCACCACCACAGAGTGAAGAAGAAACGTCAGTTGAGGTACAACGAAGAAATCTATTAGTCGTGCTGGTAAACGCACAGAATGAGATTTTAGTTCAAGACCAGGAAGGAACTGTCGTTTATGGCAATGAAACTGAATTGCAAGGGAGTGGGGGTCAACCGGCAATGAAAGATGTTGTAAAGTCATTTGTCCTTAATGAATCAAACAGTCCGACTTTACCACAACTAATAGAGGAAGATTTCGGTCCGCCAATAGGAACTGTGCCTGTGTCTTCTAATCATGTTGTATCAATTCAGAATGACGCTACTACCAGATACGCTGCTTATATAGCTGTACAAAACGAAGTAGTTAAAGCATATAACGAACTTAGATATGAAGGAGCAAGACGTTATTTTGGTACATCATACGATGAATTATCTATAGATCAGAAAGATCAAATAGACAAATTATATCCACAACGCATATCTGAAGCGGAACCCAAAAATTATGGAGGAGAATAAATATGGGAAAATTTAATAAAAGTGGAACAAAGGAAATGCCAGAAATGAATACTTCATCAATGCCTGATATCGTATTCGCTATTCTGTTTTTCTTTATGGTTACGACTACTATGAGGTCAGAGGAATTGATGGTGGTGATGAAACTGCCTTCTGCTTCTGAAGTACAGAAACTAGAGAAAAAATCATTGGTGACCTATATTAATATTGGTATACCAACTGATACTAGATTAGGTACTGGTACACAGATGCAATTAAATGACCGTTATGCACAGGTTGAAGATATTCAAAATTATATCGCTCAAGAGAAAGCAAGTATGAATGAAGCCGATCAACCATTAATGACGGTATCTATAAAGGCAGATGAAAATACTAGGATGCAGTATATAACTGATGTAAAGCAGGCATTACGCCAAGCGTATGCTTTGAAAATTAGCTATTCGGCGAGAGGCGCGGAGAATTAATTTTCGCTTTAAATATTTATTAAACAGACCGGATTCTTTAGAGAGTCCGGTTTTTTTATATGTATTGCTGAAGAATGGAGTTGTTTATCAATATAATCTATATTAAACAGATAAACAAAAGAGTACAGTTATGGGTTTAGTTAAAAATATTGTCTTAATATTAGAAGTGATAATTTTTATAATTCAATCACGGTTTACTTTATTCAATGATTGTTTTTATCAGTGAAATTATTTTAGTAAACGGATCACTTTATTAATCAATTATTTATATTCTCAGTTTAATTAAAGTTCGACATATATCAATTAAAAAATTCAATTATAATTATGAAAAGAAAAAACAATTTGTTGCAGGCCGGGTGGTTAGTTTTAAGAGTGGGTATCGGCATTTCAATTTTTCTGCATGGTTTGCCCAAAATAACAGGTGGAGTTGAAGCATGGACTATGGTAGGTAGTACTATGTCAAATTTTGGGATAGATTCCGGTCATGCGTTTTGGGGCTTTATTGGCGCTTTTTCCGAAACAGTAGGAGGAATACTTTTTGCTTTAGGATTGTTATTCCGTCCAGCAGCTCTTTTACTTACCGGAACAATGGTAGTTGCTTTAATTACACATCTTGCAGCAGGAGATGATTTTATGGCATATGGTCATGCACTTGATTTATTGATAGTTTTTGGTGCAGCAGTTTTAATTGGTGCGGGTAGATACTCAATTGATAATAAAGTATTCCCTAGAATAGCTTGATTAAGCCTAGTGCATTTAATTGATTTTAATTCAATTGATTGCAGCTATATAGTGAAATCCCCCACTCTTCAAATATATGAAGTAGTGGGGGATTTGTTATTTATAAGATTTCATTTTAATAAAAAAGGGTAAGCTTACTATATCGCGCCGCTACAACCAAATACCCTTGCTTCGGTCAAGACCTGGGGGATTCAATGGGAGCTGGCCGTATAGGACTTACCCAACTGCAAAGATAGTGTTTTTTTTATAGATACAAAACTGTAAATTGATTTTTACTATTCGACCCAATTATTTATCTTTGTATTAGTAATGTAACTTTAAGTTTGCAAAAATAACTTTCATTTCAAAAAGCAGAATCATGACTATTGTAGATCGTTTTATTAAGTACGCTCGTATTGATACTCAGTCCGACGAAAATAATACACAAACTCCTAGTACCCAAAAACAATTTAATTTAGCAAAAGAGGTTGAGAAAGAAGCCATCGAGATGGGATTATCTGATGTAAGTTTGGATAATAATTGTTATTTAATGGCAACACTTCCAGCAAATACGCCAAAACAAAATGTTCCGGTTATTGGTTTCATTTCTCATTTCGATACAAGTCCTGATATGAGTGGTAAGAATGTGAATCCTCGTATTGTAAAAAACTATGATGGAAACGATATAGTACTTAACGAGGAAAATAACGTGATTCTATCTCCTAATGATTTTCCTGAGTTGTTGAAATTTATGAACGATGATATTATTGTCACAGACGGAACAACTTTGCTTGGGGCAGATGATAAGGCTGGTATTGCTGAAATAATGGATGCAATGCAATATCTTATTGATCATCCTGAAATTGAACATGGCAAAATTAGAATTGCTTTTACACCGGATGAGGAAATAGGAAGAGGTGCAGATAAATTTGATGTTAAGAAATTCGGCGCTGATTGGGCATATACCATGGACGGCAGTGAGATAGGTGAATTAGAATACGAAAATTTTAATGCTGCCTATGCAAAAATCGAAATTCAAGGCAGAAATGTGCACCCGGGATATGCGAAAAATAAAATGATAAACGCCCTTCATATTGCTCACGAAATAATTGCTTCTTTACCCGAAGACGAGCGCCCTGAGCATACCGAAGGTTATGAAGGTTTTTTTCATTTAATTTCTTTAAATGGAACAGTTGAGGATTCAAATCTCTCATATATAATTCGAGATCATGATAGAGAAATATTCGAGAGTCGTAAGAAATTGATGAATGATGTTGTTGAGACATTGAATAAAAAGTATGATAATCGAATAACACTTGAAATGAAGGACCAGTATTATAATATGAAAGAAAAAGTAGAACCTGTTATTCATATTGTCGATTATGCCCATAAGGCAATGGAAGAACTTGGTATTACTCCGATAGTAAAACCGATCAGAGGTGGTACTGATGGATCTAAACTTTCATTTATGGGTTTACCTTGTCCAAATATATTTGCAGGTGGAATGAATTTTCATGGGAAATATGAATTTATACCTATTTCGGCACTCAATAAAGCCTCACAGGTTATTGTGAAGATTGCAGAGTTAGTTACAAGACAAAATTGATTTATAATAATTCAGTAATTACCATAAAGTCAAAATAATTTCAATATGAAACATACAGCTTTTACACAACTTCATATTCAGAATGATGCTAAAATGCATGAGTTTGCAGGTTACAATATGCCTATAGAATTTACTGGTATTTTAGATGAGCATCAAACCGTACTTAATAGTGTTGGTGTATTTGATGTTTCACATATGGGAGAGTTTTGGATAAAAGGTCCTAAAGCGGTTGAATATCTTCAAAAGATTACTAGTAATGATGTTACTAAGCTCCAACCCGGAAAAGCACACTACTCTTGTTTTGTAAACGAAAAAGGTGGTATTGTTGACGATTTTATACTGTATCATTACGAGCCTGAAAAGTTTTTGATGGTTGTAAATGCAGCCAATATTGAAAAAGATTGGGATTGGTGCCAGAGATGGAATACTGTAGGAGCGGAATTAGAGAATGCTTCAGACAATATATCGCTACTAGCCGTGCAAGGACCAAAGGCTATTGAAACATTGCAAAATCTTACAGAAGTAGATTTATCTACAATACCGTCTTATTCTTTTGTAACGACTAAATTTGCAGGTGTAGAGAATGTTATACTTTCGAACACAGGTTATACTGGTGCAGGCGGATTTGAACTATATTTTTATCCGGAAGATGGATTAAAGATTTGGGATGGTTTGTTTGAATCAGGTGCAGAATTCGAAATAAAACCAATTGGTCTGGGTGCAAGGGATACCCTAAGACTTGAAATGGGATATTGTTTATATGGTAATGAGTTAAATGATTCAACAACTCCCTTGGAGTCCGGATTAGGTTGGATTACCAAATTTGCAGATGATAAACCTTTTATTGGACGCGAAATATTAGAAAAACAAAAGTCAGAAGGTGTTGAAAACAAATTATGTTGTTTTGAACTTATAGATAAGGGTATTCCTCGTCAGGGATATGACATTGTAAATAATAATGAAGAAATAATTGGGAATGTGACATCGGGTACAATGTCTCCCACGCTTAAAAAAGGTATTGGTATGGGTTATGTCAAAATTAAATATGCAAAACCCGGAAGTGAGATTGCGATTAAAGTAAGAAATAAAATTCTGAAAGCAAAAGTTGTAAAACCTCCTTTCAGGAAATAGTGTGGCGTTTGTCATAATAACAGCGATATTAAGAAAAGTGAAAAAAGCAAAGATAATTCAGAATGTCTTTTTTATTCTCGGTGTAATTGCATTGGGAATTATGGTGTACTCAATTGGTCCGGGTAATATGTGGAGAGATATGAAACAAACCGGATGGTGGTATGTACCAATTATTGGGATGTGGGTAATAGTATATCTCTTTAATACTTTATCTCTCTATATAATTCTGCGAGATGGTACTCCTGAAACAGAAAGTGTAGGATTTGCACGATTGTTTAAGATTACAGTTAGTGGTTTTGCTATAAATTATATTACTCCGTTTGGTTTAATGGGAGGAGAGCCATATAAAATAATAGCGTTGCAGCAGGATCTTGGTATACAAAAAGCTACTTCGTCAGTACTTTTATCTACCATGATGCATTTTGTAGCTCATTTTATTTTTTGGATGATTTCAATTCCTCTTTTATTATTTGCCGTACCTGTTCTTTCAGATTCTGTAGAGATTGGAATGATTATATCGGGCGGTACAACATTTTTGTTGTTATTATGGGCTTATCGTATATATACACGTGGGGGTGTTAACAGAGCTCTTATAATATCCGGTAGGTTACCTTTCATTGGAAAGAGGATAAGAAAGTATAAGTTTGGTAATCAAGAGAAAATAGATCAGATGGATGAACTAATTTCTGATTTATATATAAACAGAAAAAAGAACTTTTTTCAATCACTTTCGATTGCATTTATTGCTCGAGTACTTATTTGTGTTGAAGTTATACTCATGATGCAGGCAATCAATCAACCTATTACATTTGGCGAGAGTGTGCTGATAGAATCTTTGCAATCACTAGTTGCAAATCTATTCTTCTTTATGCCAATGCAGATGGGAGCACGTGAAGGTGGATTTGTGATTGTTTATGGAATATTGTCTATCCCTGTTGCTTTTGGAGTGTTTGTGAGTCTAAGTAAACGTGTGCGCGAGTTGGTTTGGACATTAATAGGTGTGGCATTGATAAAACTAAGTAGATAAAATTTGAGTCGATTCTCAGCTGTATATTCAAACTTATTTATAAACTGCTTTTTTTGCAGCAAACAGTGTGTTTTTTAGTAAAGATACAATCGTCATTGGACCAACCCCTCCAGGAACCGGTGTAATATAAGAGCATTTGGGAGCAACCTGTTCAAAATTTACATCACCTGTTAGTTTAAAACCAGATTTAGAGTGTTCGTTCGGAACCCGTGTAGTGCCCACGTCAATAACAACAGCACCTTCTTTCACCATATCGCCGGTAAGGAATTCCGGCACACCCAATGCTGCAATAATTATATCGGCTTTTAAGGTAAAATCTTTAATGTTCTTGGTGCGGCTATGACAAATAGAAACAGTACAATCTCCAGGAGTTGCTTTTTGAAGCATAAGCATAGAAACTGGCTTGCCTACAATGTTGCTTCTTCCTAAAACGACGCAGTGTTTTCCTTTAGTATCAATATTATATCTTTTCAAAAGTTCCACAATTCCCGAAGGAGTGGCAGAAAGGAAACAGGGCATGCCAAGTGACATTCTGCCCACGTTTACCGGATGAAAACCATCTACATCTTTTCTGTAATCAATTGCTTCTGTTATTTTAGTTTCAGTGATATGATTAGGTAGAGGTAGCTGAACTATAAAACCATCAATGTCTGCATCATTGTTAAGTTTATGAACGCAAGAAAGCAATTCCTCCTCACTAACATCGTTCTTGTATCGTATAAGTGTTGATTTAAAACCAACCTGCTCGCATGCTTTTACCTTGTTTGCAACGTAGGTCTCACTGCCGCCGTCATGACCTACAAGAACTGCCGCTAAATGAGGTGTTTTACCCCCTTTAGATCTTATAGCATCTACTTCTGCTTTAATTTCTTCCTTTATTTTTGCAGCTACTTCTTTGCCATTGATTAAATTCATAGTAAAAAAATGAGGGTTTAAAATATTAGGGTGTCGTACTATCTTCTTCTCATATTATTCATAACCTGTCTTCCACCACCAGTTGTCATTTTACGCATCATTTTGCGAGTTTCATCAAACTGTTTTATTAGCTTATTCACTTCTTGAACATCAGTTCCACTACCTTTTGCTATACGAGCTCTGCGACTACCGTTCAATACTTCTGGATTAGAACGTTCCTGAGGAGTCATTGAATAGATAATTGCTTCAATGCTTTTGAATGCATCATCATCAAAATCTAAATCTTTGATCTGTTTGCCTACTCCAGGAATCATTGAAGCAAGATCTTTAAGATTACCCATCTTTTTAATCTGCTGTATTTGAGAGACAAAATCATTAAAATCAAACTGGTTTTTAGCAATCTTCTTTTGAAGGCGGCGAGCTTCTTCCTCATCATATTGCTCTTGTGCTTTTTCTACAAGAGTCACCACATCTCCCATACCTAAAATACGGTCGGCCATACGGTCTGGGTGGAAAACATCTATTGCATCTAACTTCTCTCCGGTACCGACAAATTTAATGGGTTTATCAACAACTGAGCGAATAGAGAGTGCAGCACCACCTCTAGTATCACCATCTAGCTTAGTTAATACTACACCGTTAAAATTAAGCCGTTCGTTAAATTCCTTGGCCGTATTAACTGCATCCTGACCAGTCATTGCATCAACCACAAAAAGAATCTCATGCGGATTAACAACCTTCTTAATTGATTCTATCTCCGCCATCATCACCTCATCTATAGCCAATCGGCCGGCGGTGTCAATAATCACAAGATCTTTGCCATGCTGACGTGCATATTCAATTGCATTCTTTGCAATTTTAACAGGATTCTTATTATCCTCTTCGAAGTAGACAGGGACTCCAATCTGTTCACCAAGAACTTTCAACTGCTCTATAGCTGCAGGACGATAGACATCACCTGCAACAAGAAGCGGATTTTTGCCTCTTTTGCTCTTAAGCATGTTCGCCAATTTTCCGGAGAATGTTGTCTTACCGGAACCTTGTAGTCCCGACATAAGAATAACGGCAGGATTTCCTTTTATATTTATATCCTCTGATGTGCCACCCATCAAGATTGCCAACTCGTCACGAACAATCTTTACCATCATCTGTTCAGGTTTCACAGCATTTAAGACATCTTGTCCCATTGCCTTTTCCTTAACAGTCTCAGTAAATTCTTTAGCGGTTTTATAGTTCACGTCGGCATCAAGAAGAGCGCGACGAACTTCTTTTAATGTTTCAGCAACATTAATTTCGGTTATTTTTCCTTGTCCTTTTAATATCTTAAAAGACCTTTCTAGTCTATCACTTAAGTTTTCAAACATATTCTATATACTCAGTTAATTTCTAAATTTAATATTCTCTGCCTTTTTACTCTTTGAATGATTAAGAGATACTGCATGTATTGTGAATAATGCATGCCTTTACAAATGCAGGTGTTCATATTAATCCCATACAAAGATAATGAAAAAGGATTACTCTCTAAAACAGAATGATATGATAATTCTATCACAATTTATAAGTAGGCAAATAGGAGACTTTTGTTACCGAAAATAATTCAATATAAAAACCTTGTCTTTTTTTTTACTAATTTTGCTGTGAATAATAAGATTTGAATAATAAGCTGTAAATGAAAAAAGTTCCTCTACAACGATTTCTATATCTATCTATTGCGGCAGCAGTTGTAACCATACTCTTAAAATCTTACGCGTATCATGTATCCGGCTCTGTTGGTTTCATGTCTGATGCCCTAGAATCGTTAGTAAATCTTTTTGCAGCAATATTTGCCCTAATTATGCTCAATATCTCACAAAAGCCTGCCGATAAAGAGCACACTTACGGTCATAGCAAAGCAGAATACTTCTCTAGCGCTGCTGAAGGTGCATTGATTCTAATTGCAGCATTTAGTATCATTAGAACATCAATATCACGTTTATTAAATCCGGTGGCTTTGGAAAACGTTGAATTTGGTTTACTTCTGATTTTCATTGCCTCGCTTGTTAATCTTGCTGTTGGGCTGACACTTGCACACCATGGTAAAAAAAGGGATTCACTGGTGCTCGAAGCAGATGGGAGACATCTTCTAACGGATGTATGGACTTCATTAGGTGTAATTGGAGGTATATTGATTGTGAAGTTTACAGGATGGAATATAATTGACCCTATAATTGCGCTTCTTGTAGCTGTTAATATAATGTATACAGGATATAAACTCTTAAAACGCTCTGCACTTGGATTAATGGATTCTACTATTCCTGAAGAAGATCTTAAGAAAATTACATCATATCTTGACTCTTTTAAATCCCAAAAAGTTGAATACCATTCTCTTATGACACGCACCGCCGGACAGCGCAAGTTCATTTTCTTTCATCTTCTGGTGCCGGGACATTGGACTGTGAAACAGGGTCACGATTGCGCAGATGAAATTGAAAAGCATATAATTAGTATGTTTGATCAACCCGTAACAGTAGATACACACCTTGAGCCAATAGAAGATCCAGCCTCAATGAATGATATAGGTATAGACAGAACGCAATAAGGGAAATATTATTAGAATATATCCCTTAAAATTTCTTTAGCAACCCTCTTTCCCTTAAACAATCGCGGATCCCATAAGGAAGGCTCCTGCAAAGGCAATTACTGCATAAAGCTCAGGGAAAACTGCAAGGATAAGTGTATTACCAAAAGCATCATTACCTTGTCCTATAGATACAACACCATTAGCACAAACTTGTCCTTGTTTTATTGCTGATAAAAGTCCTACTAAACCAAGAGCCACTCCTGCTGCAAAAGTTGCAGCTGCCTGAATAGCGGTGATTTCGGGAGTCAGAACGTTAAATATACTCTGGAACATATAGTAACCTGCAAAACCGTATAATCCCTGCGTACCTGGCAGAGCGGTTAATACTAGGAAATTACCAAACTTTCCATCTACTTTCTTTGCTGCACCAATAGCAGCGTTGCCGACAATTGAAACCCCATATGCGCTACCAATACCCGAAAGTGCCAGCATAATTGCTATACCTACATAGGCAATTATCAAATTTGTTTCCATCTATTTATTTTTAATTTATAATGTTATTTATGTTTATTGATTTTATCTTTTTCTAGCAGTTTTATTTAATCAATTCACGGATCATTCTCTATTCCAATTCTGACTTTCGTCAATTCAAATGTGCCATTTTCCATCATGATTAATATTTTGCAAAAGGTCTGTACTTCTTGCCACCTCCTGTAAATTCTGAATTATTATAAAACTCGACAAATGTAAGCCTTAATGGATGCACAAAAGCTCCTAGAGAATTCATGAAGATGTTAATAGCGTGCCCAAACAAGAAAATAAGTACAGTAACAATTGGTCCTAAAATAGCGCTATCCGGACTCATTCCCAATGCTAAACTTGAGAATACGCTTGCTAAAATCCCACCTGATAATCCAAGTGCAAATAGTCTCAAGTATGACAGTATATCTCCCAGAAGACCTGTAACGGTATTATATGCATCCCACACCGAAGAACCTATGTTTACGAGAATACTTTTTCCCGGTGAATTAAAGAACACGATTAAAACTCCGGTAGCGATCAGAATTATAGAATGGATAGTTCCTGTCATATCTATCACATTAGGTAACAAATAGGCTACTATAAAACTTAATATAAAAACAAACCAACCAATTGATGAAAGTGCATGCTTTACTCCAAATTGTTTTATCCTATTAAAAATCCTGATAAACATACCAACCATAACCTGTATACCACCCAAAATAAGTGATAGATTAAACATTTGATTATTATCAGCAGAAACCAAATTACCCACTTTTGAGAAAAAAGGAGAACCTATTTCATATATAGAAAATCCGAAGAAACCTCCTTGCAGTAATCCGAATACCATAGTGGAAGTACCAAGTATTTGCACTAATGTCATTGCTCCACGATTTGTTTTAGATATCGAGCTTTTCTTTATAAGCTTAACAACTGTAGATACAACCAAAAGGAATAAGCCATAACCCATATCTCCGAGCGCTAGACCAAAAAATATCATATAAAATGGTGCAAAATAGGGTGTAAGGTCAATCTCATTATATTTCGGTAATTCATACAACTCTGCAATTGGCTCAAAGAGTCGTGCAAACCTATTATTTTTAAATTTTATGGGTACATCATCTTCAGGCATGGGATCAAACATCTCGTAATACACACTACGTTTGTTTAAATATTCAGACACAGCAGATACATTTTCTTCCGGTGCCCATCCCTGTAGAAGAATAATCTTATTATCTGCAACAGGAGTACCACTTTGCGTTACTCTTGAAAACTGAATCTCGTTATCCAAAACAGTTATTGCCGCCTCCACCGATAGTAAGTCACTAGATAATTTAATCAAGGATTCTTCTTGCTCCTTCAACTTAAACTCAATAGATTTTATTAAATTATTCAGTTCATTCAAAGATGCGTCCGGCAATTTCTCTTCTTCAATTTCTAATACCTCGGGAATATTGTTTTCCCGGCTAATAGTAATAAAATATATTCTTGAAGGCTCTTCTTTCACAACCACTATATCGTGCTGTTTTTCCCATTTTTCGTTATAATCTCTAGTTGGAGTACTAAAAAAGTTTATGAAGTAACCAGCATCCTTCAATTGTCTAATCAGCTGGGGGTTGAAGTTGCCCCACGGTTTCAGAATGTCTCTTTCTTTTGCCGCTATCATCAACTGTTGCTCAAGTGCAGTTTTTTCGGCCTCAATTTTATCTATTTCACTTGGAATAGAATTACCTAATTCTACATCAGGATCATTTAAGGAAAAATCAGACTTCTTACCTCTACTTTTTTCAAGTGTCTTTCGCGCTGCTTCAAGCTGCTTCTTTTGATTAATTAAATCAAAAATGTTATCCTCATTAACGTCTTTCCTGTCGTGTTCCACAACATGTATCATACCCAACTCGCGAAGCTCAAGTAAGAAGTTGTCCCAATCTTTATGGAATGCCAGAAAAACAAACTTTTTCATTGTAGCTACCATATATTCTCACCTCC
>CAZYGE010000055.1:0-13440 GCA_964647535.1 uncultured Proteiniphilum sp. | reverse complement strand
TTTCTGGTGATAAGTTCTTCTATGTAAATCCTCTTGCATCTCATGGAGATCATCATAGGCAGGAGTGGTATGGGACAGCATGTTGCCCAAGCCAAATTTCTCGTTTTTTACCTTCAGTTGGTAGTTATGTATATGGACACGCCAATAATACGGTTTGGGTGAATCTCTATATGGGTAATAGGGCAGAAATAGCCACTGAAGGTGGTGATATAATAATAAAACAAGAGACAAACTATCCATGGGATGGTGAAGTTCTAATCAATCTGGAATCAATACCGAATAATAACAATACTGATATTAAACTACGAATACCCGGATGGTGTAACTCATACACAGTAGCTCTAAATGGAGATAAAATTTCTGAGACTAGTATCGATAAAGGCTATGTTTCTATAAAAAGAGAATGGGTAGAAGGTGATCAGATACGTTTAAATTTAAATATGCCGGTTGAGGTTATACAAGATATACCGCAAGTAAAAGAAAATATTGGCAAAAGAGCCATCCAGCGCGGTCCATTGGTATATTGCGTAGAAGAAACAGACAATAAAGATTTTCAGAATTTACATGTTTCGGATGAAACAACCTTCTCAACTTCATACAATCCCAACCTTTTAAATGGAATAGTAACTATTACAGCATCGCATAAAGATCAAGGTGCCAAAGATTCAGTAAACTTAATACCATACTATGCATGGGATAACCGCGATGCAGGAGAAATGAAAGTGTGGATTGATTTTAAAAAATAGAAGATTAATTCATAAAATAAAAAAACCCATCCTTGCGAATGAGTTTTAGTGTGGTCCCAACAGGGCATGATCCTGTGACCCCCTGATTATGAGTCAGGTGCTCTAACCAACTGAGCTATGGGACCTAAAGCGGGTGCAATATTACTGCTTTTTCATTAAATATCCAAATATTGAGATATATTTATTTCAGAGAAAAATTATTATATCAGACCTAACTGATGTATATTTGCCTATCATTAAATAAGTTAATTAAGTCAGTAAATTTATTCCTATGTTTAAAAAGCTAGTTGCCATTGAGCCCGTTAGTTTAATACCCTCAGCAGAACAGAAATTAAATAGTTTTGCGGGAAATGTTGTAATGTATCCTGATATACCACAGAGTGTCGATGAAATTGCAAACCGTATAGGTGACGCCGATGCAGTGCTACTTAGCTATACTACACAACTTACAAAGGACGCTATGGAGCAATGCCCCAATCTAAAATACATTGGGATGTGTAACTCACTTTACTCTCCCGAAAGTGCCAATGTAGATATAAATTACGCAAATAGTAGAGGCATAACAGTAACTGGTATACGTGACTATGGCGATGAAGGCGTTGTGGAGTATGTAATAAGCGAGCTGGTGCGTTGTTTGCATGGTTTCGACCAAGAGCCTTGGAGTGGCGTTGCAAGAGAGATTACAGGCCTAAAAGCGGGTATTGTAGGTCTTGGGAAATCTGGTGGAATGATTGCGGATGCACTTCACTTCTTTGGTGCAGACATAAGTTATTTTGCCAGGAGTGAGAAAGAAGATGCAAAAGCTAAAGGCTATAAGTTTTTACCACTTGACGATTTGCTGGCTGAAAGTGA
This sequence comes from uncultured Proteiniphilum sp., assembly GCA_964647535.1. Taxonomy (GTDB): domain Bacteria; phylum Bacteroidota; class Bacteroidia; order Bacteroidales; family Dysgonomonadaceae; genus Proteiniphilum. Next base: position 11,842 of record CAZYGE010000055.1, on the reverse strand, counting down.
AGTTATTTGCTGCTGCCTTAACAAAAACACAGTACTTATCCATAAAGAGCAATTTGAAAAGATGGGAGATAGAAAAATCTTGTTCAATACAGGTTTATCTCCGGCATGGGATGAAAAACCCTTTGTAGATTGGCTAAAAGGTGATAACCTTTGTTATTGCGACACTGTTGGAGCTTTAGGAGGAGAGCATCTGGTGGATCACCCTAATGTAAGATGCATGCAGGTATCTACCGGCAGAACTGTACAGGCCTTTGACCGTTTAAGTGAAAAGGTTTTGAATAATTTAATTGAATTTACAGGGATTGAAGTTTAGGAATTTAATACAGTAGATTTTTAAAACTACTATAGTATTTTATTGTCTCTTTTGTAAGTATATCTAATTGAACAAAATTTTCGACCTTTACTGGCTGCTTGAAAATCAAATATTCCAGCAATGTCTTCATTGCATAAAATCCTTGATACTCGGGTCCTTGTCCAATTAAAAAGTCTATATGTCCTTTCTCCACAGCGGCAATATTTGGAGTGGTTACGTCCATGCAAACCATTTTAACATCTACTATGTTATTATTGAATAAGTAATCTGAAACAATACTTCCTCTAGAGTTCATGACAACTATGCCGGGAACATTACTATGGTTATTGAAAAATCGAGAAAGGTGCATTTCATTATCTTCTGGTTGAGATACAGAAAAGGGTATTCTAAGTACTTTGCTGGTACATTTTGAATTTTCGAGGTAGTCCATGAAGCCTTGCTTTCTTAAAATAGTGGTATTGGCACTACTATCCCCAGTTCTCATAGCCTGAAGAAGTCCAATATTTGATCCTTTAGGTATTATGGAAGTTATTAAATTGGCTATTAGTTTACCAACAGTGTAATGGTTGGAAGAAAAGAAGGCTAAAGGTGAGGTCTCTTCAATTGTGGAGTCTACAAATACATAAGGGATTTCTCTTTCATCCAAACTTCGGCATAAGCTTATTGTCTCATCTTTAAAAGTTGGACCAATAATTAATGCATCCATTTCTAATCGAGCTATTTTTTTGAAAATTTCTCTGCAATTATATATATCATATTGATTATAGGTAAATACATGGAATTCTACTTTTATATTTTCGTATTCTTCCAAAGCATGTGTGATACCATTATGTATGCTTTCCCAATATGCACCACTTGAGTATTGTGGAGTTGTAACTGCAATTTTATAGCTCCTTTTTAAAGAGATGGACGACACGTGCATGTTTGGTTTATATTCAACCTGATCTATTACCTTCTCAACTGCTTTGCGTGCTTCTTCAGATACATTTCCACGGTTATGTAGAACTCTATCAACAGTTCCGGCAGAAACACCTGCCATCTTTGCGATATCTTTAATTCGTATTTTCTTAGCCATTTATTAGATACTTTTAAATATAGATTTAATTGCCAATTAACTTAAAATTGCTGAAATAGAGCTTTCTGGGCGAAATTTTAAGAATTTGGTTTTGTATTATTCAAAATATTTGTACTTTTGTGTACGTGCACAAAATTAGAGTTTATTTTCCATTTATAAAATTAATGTTGAGTTTATTTTAATTTTATCCAAAAAAATAATTTAAACAGTATCATAATGAGTATTTTTATTCAAGACGATTTTATTCTTCAAACAGAGACAGCTAAAAAATTATATCATAATCATGCTAAAAATAAGCCGATTATTGATTACCATTGTCATCTGGTACCTAAAGAGATAGCAGAAGACCACAAATTCAGTAGTATTACAGAGCTTTGGTTAGGCGGCGATCATTATAAATGGAGATTGCTCAGAGCTAATGGAGTTGATGAAAAGTATATTACAGGTGATGCATCTGATTGGGAGAAATTCGAAAAGTGGGCCGAAACAATTCCATATACAATGAGAAACCCAATGTATCATTGGACTCATTTAGAACTAAAGCGTGTTTTTGACATCGATACTCTTCTAAGCCCATCTACTGCTCGCGAAATTTATGATAAAACGAACGAGATGTTGAAGAAACCCGAATTCTCTGCAAGAGGATTAATGAGAAGATTTAATGTTGAAATGGTAGGCACTACCGATGATCCTATTGACTCTCTTGAATATCATAAACAAATTAAAGAGAGCGGTTTCGAAATAAAAGTATTGCCTACATGGCGCCCAGATAAATCTATGGGTGTTGAAAATAGAGAAAACTTCAGAGCTTATATAGAAAAACTTAGTGAAGTTGCCGATTTAAATATTAAGAACTTTGATGATTACTTGTCAGCAATTGCTAAAAGGCATGACTATTTTCATGCAAACGGCGGCAGGCTTGCTGATCATGGCATAGATAATTTCTTTTCTGAGCCATGTACCAAAGAAGAAGCAACAGAGATATTTGATAAGATTTATAACAGAAACGAAGATCTTACGGATTTGGAAGTTCTAAAGTTTAAATCTATGATGTTACATGAAAACGCTGTCCTCAATTTTGATAAAGGTTGGGTACAACAGTTTCATTATGGTGCAATAAGAAACAACAACACAAGAATGTTGAATAAGATCGGACCCGATACAGGTTATGATTCTATGAATGATGCGGGCAATGTTGCAAGTTCATTATCTCGCTTCTTTGATAACCTTGAAATGAAAAATAAGCTTACCAAATCAATTATCTATAATCTTAATCCTGTAGACAATTATCTAATTGCAACGATGATTGCGAATTTTCAGGATGGTTCTGTTCCCGGCAAAATACAATTTGGTTCGGGATGGTGGTTCCTCGATCAAAAAGATGGAATGGAAGATCAAATAAACACTCTTTCTACACAAGGTTTATTGAGCAGATTTGTAGGAATGCTCACAGATTCAAGAAGCTTCGTGTCCTATCCTCGTCACGAGTATTTCAGAAGAATTCTTTGTAATTTAATAGGTAATGATGTAGAATCAGGAGAGTTACCGGCATCCGAAATAGAATTTTTAGGGCAGATGGTAGAAGATATCTGCTATAATAATGCAAAAGCGTATTTTAATTTCTAATACGACGTTTTTGGAAGACTGCTTAACGTGATAACGGTAATAGAAACAAGTAATTGGGTCTATATTTGCAAAATAAACTTTTAAAAAATATATTATGTACGAATTATTTAACATCAAAGACAAAGTAGTTGTCATAACAGGTGGTACAGGTGTTTTGGGTGCCTCAATGGTTGAGTACCTTGCAGCTCATGGAGCTAAAGTGGCAGTTCTTGCCAGAAATAAAGAAAAAGGTGATGCTCTAATTGCGAAAGTTAAAGCTGCTGGAGGAGAAGCAATGTTCCTTCAAACAGATGTTTCGGACGAGGCTGTACTTAAGCAAAACGCGAAAGATATTGCTGATAAATATGGCAAGATTGATGTATTGATTAACGGTGCGGGTGGAAACATGCCAGGTGCAACTATTGGACCGAACAACACTATTTTTGATCTTAAGCTTGATGATTTCAGCAAAGTAGTAGACCTTAATTTAATGGGTACTGTTATTCCTACAGTTGTTTTTGCAAAGTATATGGTAGATGCTAAGAAAGGCAATATAATAAATATTACTTCTGCATCTGCTATACGACCGCTGACAAGAGTTGCCGGATATGGAGCTGCTAAAGCTGCAGTTTCTAATTTTACTCAATATATGGCAGGTGAATTAGCTACAAAATATGGCGAAGAGTTCAGAGTTAATGCAATTTGCCCTGGCTTCTTCATTACTGAACAAAACCGCACGCTATTAACAAATAGCGATGGTTCATATACCGATAGAGGAAATACAATTATTGCACATACTCCTTTCCGAAGATTTGGTAATCCCGAAGATCTTCTTGGTACACTTCATTACTTAGCTAGTGATGCATCGAAGTTTGTAACCGGCACTGTGGCTATAGTTGATGGCGGATTTGATGCTTTTAGTATTTAATTAATCTGTTAATTTAAAATTATGTCACTCAAATTAAGAAAAGAATATAAATATTCATTAGCTGTACCCACAAGTATGGGAGTGAGGATTACTCCTATAAATGGGCAGCCGGTTCAGAGCACAAATATGTTTCAGATGCAAGCTACTAGTGCAGAGTCAAATGTAGCAAGCATATCGTCATATTTGGGTTTGCCTGTTAAGGTGTTGACTAACTTTGTAAAAGATAGTCCCATAGCAGCATTCATTAAATCAGACTTGCGTGCACGTCATATGGACTATGAAGGTCCTGAAGTGCCTCAAGGAGACCCGTGGGGATATCGACATCAATTTAATATTGCCGATAGTGGATTCGGTTTACGTGGACCACGTGTGCAAAATGACCGTGCCGGTGAGGTAGGTAGAACTCTCAACGTGAAGGATTTTGATCTGGAGCGTATATTTGTTAAAGAGGGTGTGCAAATTGTTCATCTTTCTGGTCTTATTGCTGCCCTATCTCCCGAAGCTAGTAATTTCTGTCTTGAGATTGCACGTTTTGCAAAAAAGAACGGTACATTAATTTCTTTCGATCTGAATCATAGAGCTACTTTTTGGAAAGGCAGAGAAGAAGAGCTTAGAAAAGCATTTACTGAAATTGCATCTCTTTCTGATATTCTTATTGGAAACGAAGAAGATTATCAGTTATGTTTAGGTGTTGAAGGACCCGAGGCCGGCGGCGAAAATATTGAGGATACGATTGGAGCTTTTAAAGGTATGATTCTTAATGCCAGCAAGACTTTTCCAAATGTATCAGTCTTCGCAAACACGCTTAGAGAAGTAATTAGCGCCAATGAACATCTATGGGGTGCAATTGTTTATGAAAATGAAACATGGCACGAAGCTCCTTTGCGCACAATTAACGTTATTGATAGAATTGGTGGCGGCGATGGATTCGTTGGAGGTCTGCTCTACAGCATACTAAAAGGCATGGATTCGAAAAAATGGATTCAGTTTGCCTGGGCTAGCGGTGCATTAGCTACTACTTTCCTTACAGATTATGCTCAGCCGGCTGATGAAGATGTAATTTGGAGCATCTGGGAAGGCAACGCAAGAGTTAAAAGATAATTACTGAAATCTTAATAAAATACTTGGAATAAATGAAAGAAAAAGCAGATATTGGATTGATCGGGCTGGCTGTAATGGGCGAGAACCTGGTGTTAAATATGGAAAGTAACGGCTACACAGTGGCTGTCTTTAATAGGACGGTTGAGAAAGTTGATAATTTTATAAACGGTAGAGGTAAAGATAAAAACTTTATTGCTGCCGCTACTCTTGAAGAGTTTGTAAATTCTATTGAAAAACCTCGTAAGGTGATGATGCTTGTTAAAGCAGGTAAGCCGGTTGATGATTTTATTGATAGACTTCTCCCCTTACTCGATAAGGGCGATATTATTATAGATGGTGGCAATAGTCACTTCCCAGATACAGTTCGCAGAACAGAATATGTTGAAAGTAAAGGTTTGCTATATGTAGGAACAGGTGTTTCTGGTGGAGAAGAAGGTGCTCTAAAAGGTCCTTCTCTTATGCCCGGTGGATCCCCTGAAGCATGGTCTCATGTAAAAGAGATTTTTCAAGCCGTTGCTGCAAAAGTTGATGATGGTGTTCCTTGTTGCGATTGGGTAGGTGAAGATGGTGCAGGACACTTTGTTAAGATGGTGCACAACGGTATCGAGTATGGTGACATGCAAATTATAAATGAAGCATATCATCTTATGAAAGATCTACTTGGAATGGATGCTTTTGAGCAACACGATATTTTCAAAAAATGGAATGATGGTGTTCTAGATTCATATCTAATAGAAATTACCAGAGATATACTTGCATATAAAGATGAGGATGGATCTCCACTTGTAGAGAAGATATTGGATACCGCAGGTCAAAAAGGTACAGGTAAATGGACAGCTGTAACTGCGCTCGACCTTGGTATACCTTTAACTCTTATTGGAGAATCGGTGTTCTCACGTTGTCTTTCTGCACAGAAAGATCTTAGAGTGAAAGCTTCAAAGACTCTTACTGGAAAGAAGCCTGACTTCAAAGGAGATAAGCAGGAATTTATAAATGATCTTGAAAATGCTATATATGGAGCAAAAATTATCTCTTATGCACAGGGCTACGACCTTATGATGGAAGCTGCCAAAGAGTATAAATGGAATCTTAACTATGGAGGTATTGCTCTAATGTGGCGTGGTGGATGTATTATACGATCACGTTTCCTTGGCGATATAAAGAATGCCTTCGATAATAATCCAGAACTTGAAAATCTTCTTCTTGACCCGTTCTTCAAAGAAGCGGTTCAATCAGCTGAGGAGAGCTGGCGTAGAGTATGTGCAACTGCGCTATTAAACGGAATTCCTGTTCCAGCACTTGCATCTGCACTTACCTATTATGATGGGTTTAGAAGTGAAAGACTTCCCGCCAACTTGCTTCAAGCACAGAGAGATTATTTTGGAGCACATCAGTATGAAAGACTTGATAGCCCTAGAGGTAAGTTCTTTCATACAGACTGGACTGGGCGCGGAGGAAGCACCGCTTCTTCTACATATGATGTATAAATAAATTAGTTTAATGATATATTACGAAAATGGTTCCTCTCAAACAAATTTATCGCAAGATGATTTAAAAAGAGGGTTAAACGAAGCTTTAGGTAAATTGGGTGAGCGGCAAAAAGTACTTGCCGTTCCACCTGATTATACTCGTTTGCCAAGTAAAGCGGGTAAACTAACTGAGATAGCATGGGAATATTATGGTGATAAACTCACAGATATACTTCCAGCTCTTGGTACGCACACTCCTATGACTGACGAACAAATTGTAGATATGTTTGGGAAAACACCAAGAAGTTTGTTTCGTGAACATGATTGGAGAAACGATGTACTCACACTAGGAGAGGTGCCTGCCGAATACATCCGTGAGATTTCTGAAGGGAAAGTAGACTTCACATGGCCCGCACAAGTAAACAAGATGTTGGTAGAAGATAACTTCGATTTAATTCTATCCATCGGTCAGGTAGTGCCCCATGAGGTGGTAGGAATGGCAAATTACAATAAAAACATACTTGTGGGCACAGGTGGCAGTGAAGGTATAAACAAAAGCCACTATATAGGCGCGGTATACGGTATGGAGCGTATGATGGGACGTGCAGATACTCCCGTGCGACGAGTCTTTAACTACGCGTCGGATAAATTCTTGAATGAACTTCCTATTGTTTATATACTTACAGTTGTAGGTGTAAACGAAAAAGGACAACAACAAATATATGGTCTGTATGTGGGAGATGATTTAGAAGTGTTTGACCGTGCAGCAAAATTATCTCTAGAGGTAAATTTCGTAATGGTGGAAAAGCCTCTTAAGAAAGTAGTTGTTTGGCTTGATCCTACAGAATTTAAGAGTACTTGGTTAGGCAATAAATCAATTTATCGCACTAGAATGGCTATTGCTGACGATGGTGAACTTATAGTGCTGGCGCCTGCCTTGAAAGAATTTGGTGAAGATAAAGCAATAGACCTATTAATACGAAAATATGGTTACTTTGGTACCCCTGAAACACTAGAAGCGGTGAATAGAGATCCTGAGCTTAGAGAAAACTTGGGTGCAGCGGCACATCTTATACACGGTTCGTCTGAAGGACGTTTTTCTGTAACATACTGCCCCGGAAAAGAATCCCATAATTTAACAAAAGAAGAAATTGAAAGCGTTGGCTTCAATTGGGGTGACTTGGACGAAGCACTAAATCGATACGATCTCTCCAATCTAAAAGAGGGATTCAACAAACTGCCCGATGGCGAAGAAATATATTATATTTCAAGTCCGGCTTTGGGCCTGTGGGCGTATAAAGACAGGTTTGAATAGGCTTAGTATTTGTGCATACATTACAACTAATCAACGATGTATTTGAAAAGATTTTTAAGTTTTAAATAGTAAATATAAGATTATGAGAACAACGCTTTTACTTTTAACAGTAATTACAATGACGCTCGCTTCATGCACTCAGCAAGGGCCCAACTGGAAACCTCTGTTCAATGGAGAGAACCTTGACGGGTGGGAAGTTTTAAATGGAACTGCGGAATACAGGGTTGAGGATAACACAATTATTGGTGTTTCTGAATTAAATACCCCTAATACATTCCTTACAACTACTGAAAACTACGGAGATTTTATTCTTGAATTTGATTTCAAGGTAGATAACGGACTTAATTCAGGTGTTCAGTTCAGAAGCTTGAGCTTACCAGAATACAGAGATGGTAGAGTTCATGGATATCAGTTTGAAATAGATCCTTCGGACCGTAAATGGACAGGTGGAATCTATGATGAAGCTCGTAGAGGTTGGATCTATCCCCTCAACTATAATCCTGAAGGACAGGAAGCTTTCAAAAATGAAGAATGGAACAGTGCAAGGATAGAGGCTATCGGAAACTCAATACGTACTTGGGTAAATGGAGTTGAGTGTGCAAACCTATTGGATGACACAACCCCATCAGGATTTATATCACTGCAAGTTCACTCTATAAATAATGAAGAACAGGCAGGCAAAACAGTATCTTGGAGAGATATCCGTATTCTAACTGAAGATCTCGATCAACATAAAACTGCAGAGAACAACGATGTTAAACAGCTTAATCAGATTGCAAATACAATCTCTGAACGCGAAGCAGAAGAAGGTTGGGAATTGCTATGGGATGGTGAAACAACTAATGGTTGGAGAGGTGCGAAACTAGATGAGTTTCCCAGCCAAGGATGGTCAATCGAAGACGGTGTGCTTAAAGTTCATAAAGGTGACGGTGGTGAGTCTACCAACGGTGGTGATATCGTAACTACCAGACCATACAAAAACTTTAAACTTAAAGTTGATTTCAGAATTACCGAAGGCGCAAACAGTGGTATTAAATATTTTGTTGATACTAATCTAAACAAAGGGGAAGGATCTGCAATAGGGAACGAGTTCCAAATCCTTGATGACAGAAATCATCCAGATGCAGAACTTGGTAGAGACGGAAATAGAAAACTAGGTTCTCTATATGACCTTATACCCGCCCCTGAAGATAAACCTTTCCGTAGGAACTTTTTTAATACTGCAATGATAGTTGTAGAAGACAATCATGTAGAGCATTGGCTCAATGGAGTTAAGTTGCTTGAATATGAGCGTAACACCGAAGATTGGAACGAGATAGTTGCAGCCAGCAAATACAAAGACTGGCCTAATTTTGGTAATGCAGAAGAAGGACTTATTCTTTTACAGGATCATGGCGATGAAGTTTGGTTTCAGAACATTAAGATCAAAGAATTAGACTAACTTTTTAGTTCTTGATAGAATAATTTTAATGCAGGAGGAAAACACATATTTCTTCCTGCATGGCTTTTTATATTTCACACAAAACACAAAATCTACTAAATCATTCAATAAATAATAATTCTTATCTATTTTTGCACTTTGAGTATTTACTCTGAAGTTTAATGTTTTCTATTTTAAGAAGTTTATATTTACTAAGTTTATGCGTATTCTACATAACCAAATATCAAATAAGGAACTTAAAAAACTTATGTCGGAAGAGAAAGAGCCCCGAATAACAATCTCTTTTTACAAATACTTTCATATTGATAATCCCAAGGAGTTTAGAGATGAACTCTATCTCAACTTTAAAGAAATAAATGTATTTGGTAGAGTTTATATTGCATCAGAAGGTATAAACGGGCAAGTGTCTGTACCTGAAAGTAATATGGATTCCTTCAGAGATGCATTATATAAAGCTGATACACAGTTAAACGGTATTAGATTAAATATAGCTCTAGACAATGATGGAAAATCATTTTGGGTATTAAGAATGAAAGTACGCAATAAAATTGTTGCTGATGGAATTGATGATCCTACCTTTAATCCTTCTAATACCGGCAAATACCTCAACGCAAAAGACTTTAATAAACTAACTGAACAAAAAAACACTATTGTAGTGGATATGCGCAACCAGTATGAATTTGAGGTTGGTCATTTTAAAGGAGCAGTGGAAGTGCCTTCAGAAACTTTTAGAGAGCAACTACCGATGGCTGTTGATATGCTCAAAGAGCACAAAGATAAAAACATTATAATGTACTGTACGGGAGGAATTAGATGCGAAAAAGCAAGCGCATATATGCTTCACAACGGTTTCAATAATGTATATCATGTGGAAGGTGGAATCATAGAATATGTACGTAAGGCGCGTGAAGAAAACTTACCCGTAAAATTTATAGGAAAGAACTTTGTTTTTGACGAACGTTTAGGAGAACGTGTTACGGATGATGTGTTATCGAAATGTTACCAATGCGGAGCACCCAGCGACAGACATACAAACTGCAACAACCAGATATGTCACGATCTTGTTATACAATGCGAAAAATGTGCAGAAGAATTTGATGGATGCTGTTCGCAAGAATGTCATACAGTTTTACAAAATGCCAACGCAGAACTTACCTCATAGTCTTCAGTTTAAGTTTGTACCTGAAATAGAAGTAAAAAGCAATTTCTTCAAAAGATAATGAATTTAAACTCCGTAACACTTATAAGATCCTCCCGAAAATCTATAAGTATCATAATTCATCCCGATGGAAATGTTGTAGTGCGTGCTCCTTATCGTGCTACAAAAAAGCAGATTAGCGATGTGTTGGATAAAAGGAAAGATTGGATACAGAAGCACCTAAATACTTTTGATAAGCTGGGACCTGCCTACTCACAACGAAGGTTTGCTGACGGTGAGAAACATTTGTTTATGGGTAAAGAGTATATTTTACGAATTAATCAGGAGCAGGTTAATAGTGTGACTAAAAACGAACAATCTATTTATATAAATTGCACTAACGATGAATTGGTAAAACCACTCATGGAGCAATGGTATAAAGAAAAAGCCAATGAGCTTATGCCTGAAGTTATAATGCCCGTCATCACTAAATTTGAAAACACTTACCATAAATCTCCTGCAAAAGTGACCCTTAAAAACATGAAATCTAGGTGGGGCAGTTGCTCTTCAAAAGGCAATATCTCCATGAATACCAAACTTATCAAATCTCCGGTAATATGCATTGAGTATGTAATGGCACATGAATTATGCCATCTTATTGAGATGAATCACTCCAAAAATTACTATGCATTACTAAATGAATTTATGCCTGACTGGAAAGAAAGGAAAAAAAAGCTGGATCATTTTATGAGGTGATTTGAGGAATGAACTTAAACAAATTCTTTTTTTAAAATCTTCACCCAATTCTCAAGTCTCTCTTCGGTAAGATCATATTCATTATCCTCATCAAGGGGCAATCCTATCCACATTCCATCTTCCACTGCTATAGAGTCGTCGTAGGTGTAGCCTTCATCAGGTACCTGTCCAACAATTTTCACCTTGTCATAAATCTCGTCATACACAACCTTCATAGATTCTGCAAAACTAGTAGAATATGAAGCACTATCACCTAAAGCAAAAATTGCAACCTTTTTACCTGTGAAATCTATCTTTGCAAAAGAAGGCAAAAAACCTTCCCAATCGTCTTGCAAATCTCCAATGCCTGTAGTGGATGTACCAACAACTATGTAAGGATAATCTACAATCTCAGTAAGTGAAACATCAAGTACATTAAAGATGTCGGCTTCTCCTTCAAATAAATCCTGAAGCTGTTTAGCTACAGTTTCTACACTACCACCAGAGGTTCCATATAAAATTGCAATCTTATTCATTTGTTTGTTCTATTCTTGTGTTTGTTAAATATACCAATAGGGTCTGTCAATGTTTGCAGACCCTCAATTACTAAACAGTTTTGTGATAAAATTGTTTTTACGCATAAATGTGTTATTTTTGCAGTGATAACCGGCGCGGTAGTTCAATGGATAGAATAGAAGTTTCCTAAACTTTAGATCAGGGTT
>CAZYGE010000054.1:0-13449 GCA_964647535.1 uncultured Proteiniphilum sp. | reverse complement strand
CACCTTCAAAAGGAGTAGTCAAAAACATTTTTATAATTTCGAAAAACTCTTCATTCGTAAGCAGCCTGCCGGGCAATGATAATACATTTGCATTGTTGTGTGCTCGGGCATAAAAAGCTACATCGGGTGTCCAACACAATGCGGCACGAATACCCTGATGCTTGTTCATAGTCATATTTATACCATTTCCTGTGCCACAAATAGCAATTCCAAAATTACATTCACCATCTTCAATTGCAGTAGCTAAAGGATGTGCATAATCGGGGTAATCAGTGCTCTCGGAGGTTTTGGTTCCAAAATCTTTATAATCGAGACCCATACTCTTAAGAATAGATATAATATATTCTTTAGTATCAAAACCTGCATGATCAGATGCCAAACCTATAGGTTTATTATTATTTTCTTGTATAATCATTAGATCCTGTTTTATGGTAATTCTTAAGTTATTTATAAAATCTTTTTGACTTGCTCATATACGTTTTTACCAGTATATCCAAGCTTCTCATCTAGAACTGTATAGGGTGCTGAAAAACCAAAGGAGTTCATACCCCATACTGATCCTTCACCTGCTACCAGTCCTTCTAAAGTAACCGGAAGACCTGCAGTTAGTCCGAATTTCTTCTTACCTTTTGGTAGAACTGACTCCTGATATTCTTTTGTCTGTGCTCTGAATAATCCTTCAGATGGTACTGAAACAACTCTTACTTTAACACCTTCATTTCTTAGCATTTCAGCCCCTTCGACTAATGTTGATACTTCAGACCCTGAGGCTAAAAGTATAACATCATAATTATCATCTTCTTCAACTACATAAGCACCCTTTTCAGCTTGTTGTGCTTCATAATATCTAGATTCTTTTGCTGGAAGATCTTTGATATTTTGTCTCGAAAGAATTAAACCGGTTGGAGAGTTATTGTTCTCTAAAGCCATTCTCCATGCTACAGTAGTTTCATGAACATCAGCAGGTCTGAGTACTAACATTGCATTTCTTCCTGAGTGGTTTTGCAGTTTTTCTAATAAACGAATTTGAGCTTCTTGTTCTACAGGTTGATGTGTAGGGCCATCTTCTCCAACGCGAAACGCATCGTGTGTCCATATAAACACTACAGGTGTTTCCATTAATGCGGCTACTCTGATAGAAGGCTTCATGTAATCAGAAAAAGCGAAGAATGTTCCACATGCCGGTATTACTCCTCCATGAAGGCTCATGCCAATACTTAAACATGACATAGTGAATTCAGATACTCCAGCTTGTAAGAAAGCTCCAGAGAAATCCCCGTGTGTAAAAGCATGTGTCTCATTAAGGAATCCGTCAGTTTTATCTGAGTTTGATAGGTCTGCAGAAGCAACAATCATATTGTCTACTTGCCGTGCTAACTCACCTAAAACAGCTGCGGATGCGGCACGAGTTGCAGAATTTGGTTTTTGCTCTATTGCAGCCCAATCAATTTCAGGGAATTTTCCTGAAAACCATCTTTGCATTTTTTTAGCCAATTCAGGATTTGAATTTGCCCATTCATTCTCTTTTCTCTTTTTTTCTGCAACAATTGATTTTAATTCTTCTCTCCTTTTAGCATACAACTCCCTTACTTCTGGAAAAATCACAAGCGGATTTTGTGGATCACCACCAAGATTTTTAATAGTTTCGTCAAAATCTGCACCTGCAGCACTTAAAGGCTGTCCGTGAGTAGATACTTGACATTCAAAAGAAGTACAATCAATTGTAAGAGCACCTCTTCCCATTATTGTATCACCAATGATGAGAGTTGGCCTTTCAGTTTCGGCTTTAGCTTCAGTTAAAGCTTTCCGAATCTGACTTACATCATTTCCATTTATTTTTAAAACTTTCCAATTCCATGCTTCATATTTTTTACCCACATCTTCGCTCGTTACTGCGTTTGTGGTTGTAGATAACTGAATCTCATTGGAGTCATAAAACATAATTAAGTTGCTCAAACCAAGGTGACCAGCAATACGACCCACACCTTGAGAAATTTCCTCCTGAACTGTTCCGTCAGAAATATAAGTGTAAATAGTATGACTCATTATATCCCCAAGTCTGTTTTCTAAAAACTTTGCAGCTATGGCGGCTCCTGCCGAAAAAGCGTGTCCTTGACCAAGTGGACCGGAAGTGTTTTCAATTCCTCTTTCAATATCTATTTCAGGATGTCCTGGTGTAGGGCTACCCCACTGACGGAAATTTTTCAAATCTCCCATTGAAAACTTATCGCTTAAACTTAATACTGAATAAAGCATTGCAGACATGTGTCCAGGATCAAGAAAAAATCTGTCTCTACCCTCCCATCTTGGATTATCAGGGTCATACTCCAAGAATTCGGTGAATAAAACATTTATAAAATCTGCTCCACCCATGGCACCACCCGGGTGTCCTGATTTTGCTTCCTCAACCATTGATGCTGATAAAATTCTAATATTGTCAGCCGCTCTGTCCATTATAGCAATATCGTTCATATAAAATTGTTGTAAACTAGGTTCTTAAATATTTGATTACCTACAAAGATAATATTTTTTTAATAGTATGATATAAAATCACTACTTTTGAACATTAGAATGGTATAGAATGAGCTTAAGCGTTAATAAATCAAAATACATACGTTCTCTCAAAGAGAAGAAATTTCGAAATCTTCATAATTGTTTTATTGCTGAAGGAGAAAAACTGGTTTTGGATTTAATGGGTAAATGTAAGTGTCAGATTATTATTGCCCTACCCAAAATAATTGAACGGTATTCCAAGATAGAAGCAGAAGAAGTTATCGTGGCTACGGAAAATGATCTCAAAAAAGTTACACTTTTGAAAACTGCGCCTACCGTAATAGGAGTTTTTTATAAGCCTGAATACAATAACGTCAAAATGGATTATAGTAAAGACTTAAGTCTTGTGTTAGACCAAGTTCAAGATCCAGGGAATGTAGGTACTATTGTTAGAATTGCTGATTGGTTTGGGATTAAAAACATTTTTTGCTCCCATAACTGTGCAGATGTTTATAACCCGAAAACAATTCAGGCAACTATGGGTTCAATTTCCAGAGTAAATGTTATTTACACAGATATTGTTAAACATCTAAAAGAGAATTTAGAATACCCAATTTATGGAACATTTATTGATGGCGACAACATATATTCTGAAGAACTTACAGAAAATGGTATTATTGTGATGGGAAGTGAAGGTAAAGGAATAAGCAAGGAAATTGAGGCATTAATTGAGAGAAAGCTGTATATCCCTAAATACCCTTATAACCCTTTGAGTTTGAATTCACCAGAATCGTTAAATGTGGCTGTTGCTGCTTCTATCACTTGTTATGAGTTCAGAAGAAAGCAAAAAAAATCACGTATTGAAAATAATACGTGATCACCTAAAACTAATCTAAATGAGAATAAAAAATCCCAATTAAAGGATTTTGGGTGGAAAACGGGATTCGAACCCGCGACCTTCGGAACCACAATCCGACGCTCTAACCAACTGAGCTATGACCACCATTTTGTTTCCGAGTGCAAAGATATAATATTTTTTTCAATAAGCATCAAATACAGGCAAAATTTCAAAATTGTGATATTGTAAATAAATCATGGGAAAAATTTAGTATATTTGAAGTTGCTATTAAATAAAAAACCGGATTAATGGAGTCAAAAAGAATTAAGTTATCAATTTTAGGAATATCGTTTAGTCAGGTACAGGCAGGTGCATATGCTCTAATTTTTTCAGAAGAAAGTGGAATTCGCCGCCTCCCAATTGTAATCGGAACTCCTGAGGCTCAATCTATTGCTATTGTAATGGAAGGGATCACTCCACCGAGACCATTATCTCACGACCTTATTTGTTCAATTTTTGATGAGTTAAATATAAATCTAATTGAGGTACTTATATATAAATTTGAAGAGGGAGCTTTTTTCTCTGAGCTTACAATTGAACAAAATGGCATTGAATATAAAATAGATTCTAGAACTTCAGATGCGGTTGCTTTGGCAATTAGAACAGACTCTCCTATTTTTACTACAGAGGAGATTATGCAAAATATGGCAATTATTTTTGATGAGCAAACGAGTACAGAGCATGCAGACCCATTTAAAGAGGAAACTGAAAGAAGTGAGGATGAGTTGTCGGAACTTCGTCTTGATGCACTTAAGCACCGACTTGAAGATGCAGTCAACGAAGAAAATTATGAGTTAGCTACTAAATTGCGAGATGAAATTAATCGCAGGGAAAACAGGTCATGATAATTGATAAAAAATGCTAGACACACTTTTTTATAGTCCTGACTTAAATATCAATTCTCAATTACCGGAGGTTGAATCTTATCATTGCGTAAAAGTACTCAGAATGAAGTCAGGGGATGAAATCACAATTACTGATGGGAAAGGATATTTTTATAATTGTACTCTAATAGATGCCAATCCCAAGCATAGTACAGTGAGCATAAGAGAGAGAGTTGTGGCACCATTAAAAAGGAATTTTAATCTACATATAGCTTTTTCTCCAACTAAGCAGATGGACCGCAACGAATGGTTTGTAGAAAAGGCTACCGAACTCGGTATTGATAAGTTAACTCCGATTATTACAAGTTACTCAGAAAGAAGAGTAATAAAAGTTGACAGGCTCAGAAAAACAGCAATTGCAGCAATGAAACAGTCGTTACAATCCTATCTCCCAGAAATTGAAGAGTCCATAAAATTCAGTGATTTTGTTAAACTTCCTTTTGAAGGTAAGAAATATATAGCACATTGTTATGATATGCCTAAAAAGCCGCTCGTACAAGACTATAATAAAGGGGAAAATGCACTAGTAGTTATTGGTCCGGAAGGAGATTTTAGTGAAGAAGAAATTAGTGATGCAGTTAAAAATGGTTTTATACCTGTAAGTCTGGGTGAATCAAGATTAAGAACCGAGACAGCAGCATTTAGTGCCACTCATTCAGTACATGTTATAAACAACATGTAATAAAGCAGTTTTGAATGACAAGAAATGAAAGATTTAAAAATGTATTGGAGTGGTTTCAAGCCAATGCAGAATCAGAAGTCACAGAGTTAAATTACAAAAACAATTTTGAGCTTTTGGTAGCTGTTATTTTGTCTGCTCAATGTACAGACAAAAGAGTGAATCTAATTACGCCTAAACTTTTTGAAGATTTCCCAACTCCGCAAGTGATGGCAGAAGCTTCTCAGGAAGTAATTTTTGAGTATATTAAATCATGCTCTTATCCTAATAATAAATCAAAAAGTCTTGCCGGAATGGCAAGAAAGTTGGTGAATGACTTTGATGGAAAAATACCATCAGATCTAAATTCGCTTTTAACAATTCCCGGTGTTGGAAGAAAAACCGCTAATGTAATACTTGCAGTTGCGTTTGAGAAACCTGCTATGCCGGTTGATACACATGTTTTTAGGGTGGCTAACCGAATTGGGTTAACCAACAATTCGAAATCGCCTTTAGAAACTGAGAAAGTACTTGTAAAACATATACCGGAAGAACTCCTTACAAAGGCTCACCACTGGTTTATTCTTCACGGAAGATATATATGCATAGCAAGAAAACCAAAGTGTGAGATATGTGGACTTAAACATTGGTGTAAATATTATAAAAAATCTGTCAAGTAAAATTTCTTACATAATAGATTTACTCTTCATATCCTGCGACAAGGAATCAGGCATGGATACATATAATTTACCTGTCTGACGCATACTATCTAACTGTGTAAGTACTTGATCTTGTATATTAATAAAACTATCTCTTAGCTCTTCTTTTATTGGTAAAGACGGGGGTGCTTCCATTGTAAGAGGGTTAATAGGCTGATTGTTTTTATGAACTCGAAAATCCAGATGTGGACCGGTTGATAAACCGGTTGAACCTACATAAGCTATAACATCGCCTTGCTTAACTCTGGTACCTTTTTGAATACCATCTGCAAATCGGTTAAGATGCATATATGTAGTTGTATAAGTTGCGTTATGCTTAACTTTAAGATAATTTCCGGCTCCGTTTCTTTGAAATGCTCTTTCGATTACTACTCCATCTCCAATTGTTTTAACTGGCGTGCCGGTTGGAGCAGCATAGTCTACACCATGATGAGGTCTGTATCTTTTAAGAATTGGATGAAAACGTGCATTTGAGAACTTTGAGCTTATACGATAAAAATCCAAAGGAGATTTTAGAAAAGCCTTACGAAGACTGTTCCCTTCTTTGTCAAAGTACTCTCTTACGGAATCTTGTTCAAAAGGAATAGCTTTATGCTTCTTTCCTTGATGAGTAAAAATAGCACCTTCAATTGATGCAATATCTACAAAAGTTGTATCATCAATATATGCTACGTCATATATCAATCTGAAATTATCACCTTTTTTAACATCAAAAAAATCAATTTGCCACGCGTAAATATCTGACAGTTTAAGTGCAAGTAATACTGGAGCACCTGCTTCTATTAATGTGTTCCATAATGAGGAAGTGATTGTCCCCTCAGCATATTCTCTTTTTAATGTAATTGGTTTTGATGATTCATATGCAATTATTTGATCATCACTGAGATCAACTACAACAAAATCAGTTATGTTTTTTTCAAAAACTATATACTTGATATCGCGTAATGAGTCTTGTGAAGTAATTGTAGCGTAGGTGTTGCCTAATTGAAGTTTAGAGGCTGAATAATAAGGTTCGATTGTTTGGGTTATCTGATTAGAGAAATTTGCATTGAATCCTAAACCACCTAAAATTGAAGAAAGCAAGTCTCCTTTTTCGATATTATAATAGTTTATGTCTAGTGAATCTACACAAACGCCATACTGATAAACCGATTTTGACTCTTCTGGATCTACATTATCATCACTTGTGGTATTTGTAATACAAGAGCAATTAAAAAATAGCAGGAATAAGTATGCTCCTATTCCTGCTATTATATTTGACTTAACTTTAAGCATGCTTGACCTTATTTTTCTTCAATCTCTAAGATTGAAATTTTGAAGTATACTGTTTGAAAACCCAAATTTAAGTTTTAAAATTGATAAATACAAAATCAATTTAATAGGATACTTATTATCAATTAACTGTGAATTTATATACACAACGACTTGTATAGGTTTCGCCGGGCTTCAAAAAAGGTGATGGCCAATCGGATTTGTTTGGCGAATCAGGATATTTTTGCGTTTCAAGACAAATAGCATTTCTTTTATTATGTACTGCCCCATATTTCCCCGTATCAGCTCCCGTAAGGAAGTTGCCTGTATAGACTTGCAGTCCTGGTTCATCTGTATAAACTTCAAGTTGGATACCTGTTTCAGGCGAATAAACAGTTGCTGCTATTTGCGAAATATCTCCTTTGGTATTTAAAACCCAGTTATGATCATATCCATCACCAAATTTCAACTGTTCGTAATCGTAGTCATTAATTCTTTCTCCAATCTCTGTAGCATTTCTAAAATCCATAGGAGTATTTTCTACAGGAGCAATTTCACCAGTGGTCATAAATGTATCATCTATTGGAGTGAAATGGTCTGCATTTATCATCAAAAGGTCATTGAGTACATCATTATTTGCGTCACCGGATAAATTAAAATATGAGTGATTTGTAAGATTTACAACCGTTTCTTTATCTGTTTGTGCTTCATATTGAATATCAATTGCATTATCGTCTGTTAAATGCATGGTAACCTTCACATCAAGATTTCCTGGAAATCCTTCCTCACCATCAACAGATAAATACGTAAGTACTAAAGTTTGAATATCAGGCTGAGTTGCATCAAACACTTTAGCTTGGAAACCTTCGGGGCCACCGTGGAGTGTGTGTCCGAAGTTGTTTTGTGGTAGATCATAATCTTCACCATCAACAGTGATTTTTCCATGTGCAATTCGGTTTCCATATCTTCCAATAGTTGCACCTAAATCATTTTTTGTTGCGGTATAATCGTCAATATTATCAAAACCTAGAACTACATCTTGTAAATTGCCATCTCTGTCAGGAACCAAAACAGAAACAATTCTACCTCCATAATTTGTGATTGCAACTTCAACTCCATTTTCATTTTTCAAAACGTAGAGATCAGTTGAATCGCCATCTACTTCTGATTGAAAATCACTTCTTATTATTCCAAAACCGGTTGCCTCTTCAACACTAACTTCCTCTTGTTTGAACGTACACCCCACTACTGCTACCATTAACGATAGCAAAAACAATTGTCTCAGTCTTAATTTCATCTTTCCCTAATTTAAATGTTTGTAAAATTATTCCACATAACAATGTGTGGTTTTATTTCTTTGATATAGCAAAAGTAACGATTATTTCTAACGGTTAAGAAACTTTTAATTAAAGATAGGCTTTTCTGCACTCAATGAGGGTGTTCCTCCTTCTACAAATGGCCAATCATTCTGCCAATGAATCCTATCCATCATTAAGACTCTTCCATCAGGTCTCGCTACTGAAACAGCATGATAAAAAAACCAATCTTGTCCTTCATCATCTTGAACAATTTCGGAATTGTGACCGGTGCCTACGAATTGTTGATTTTTTCGAATTAAAAGCTCATGATTATTTTCCATCATCGGCCTACCCTGTTTATCCACATAAGGTCCAAATAGGTTTTCTGAGCGAGTAACAACTGTCGTATAAGTGCTGTTAAGCCCTTCACAGCATGATCCTATAGATGCAAACATATAGTAAAATCCATTTCTGGGATAAATATAAACTCCTTCGTAAGCCGTACCTGCAATACGCTGTTTTTCAGCTCCTGGTTTAAGAGACAAGCCATCATCAGATAACTCTATACTGTATATACCTCTAAAGCTTCCCCAAAAAAGATATTTCTGACCATCTTCTTCGATATAAAACTGATCAATAGAATTTTGAACACCTATTTCATTACTTCTAAATAGTTTGCCGTGGTCTGTAAATGGGCCTTCAGGGTTATCTGCAGTTGCAACTCCAATGCCAGCTGTCCATTCTCCTCCCCAAACCGACATTGAGTAATATAACACATACTTGTCATCAATATAATTGATATCCGGTGCCCATATTCCCCCATTTGGCTCGAAGGTAGGACGAGTTGAATTAGTAAAGGCTGTTCCTGCAAACTCCCAATTCACCAAATCATCCGACTTATATATTGGAACGTTTCTTATATCCTCGGTCGCATAGAGGTAAAATGAACCGTTTTCTGCCTCAATAATTGTGGGATCTGGCAAACTTCGATTGATTATGGGGTTGTTATAAATATTCTCAGGTGTATTACCGTTTCCGTTACCGTTACCATTATTGACAGCAGGTACTTCCCCCGTCTTGCATCCGAGAATTATAAAAAAGAATAATAGAACTCTTATCATAATAGTAGCATAGTTGATTTTAATAAATTTGATTGATTGACTTGAATAAACTTATTGAATTGATTGACTTGAATAGATTTCTCCTTTTATTAGCCATACTCCAATCTTATCTGAATTAAAATTTGTTGATGATAGTGCAGCAACATAATTATTGCCAAGATCAGCCAATGAGTTCCACTTTGCTTCCTTGTGAAGCGGTACATCAAAAGGTCTGCTTACATTTCTGAAATCATAAGGTTTGTCACTTATAGCTACTTCCATTGTAGATTTTTCCCAATTTGAAGTTCTATTTTCAGTAGTTTGATATGAAATCAGGTAAAGATCACTCTTAGTTTTTATCATATAGGGCGCTCCTGCATAAACAGTATCAGCCAAGTTTTGTTTTAGCGCCGGATAACGTTCCAAAGAGGTACCAGATACATAGTTTTTCCATTCATTGCTTATTTTATCTCTTACAATCCAGGGTTTGAACTGACCGGATACATTATCTTCAATAACCATGTATATTGTTTCCTCATCATACACTGTTACTGGCATGCCATCACGATGACCTTGTCTAAAACTAACTGTTTTGGGTTCAGAATCCCACGTATACCCGTTATCACTTGATGTGATAACAGATATTTCTTGTTCATCAGATTGTTGATATGGAAACTCATTTGCAAAATAGATATGGACGGTTTCATCCGGTAATAGCAAAAATGAAGGTTCCCAACAGCCATCTTTAAACCAAGTAGCAGCTTTAAATAAAACTGTTGCATCAGACCAAGTGGTTCCATTATCTTCACTTCTTTTCAAAGCAATGGAGTAAGGGTAGATACCTTCGATCCTTGGTCGGAGATTCACAGCTAATAATATATCTCCATTGGTCAATTGAATAATTTCAGGATTTGCAATATTAACTCTGGTGGTTTCGCCTGTATTTAAATCATTATAATCAAATGCTTCATATGACATTACTTCGTCAGACCATGAAGCTCCCTCATCACTGCTTGTTTTTAGAACGACATCACCTCTTCTATTTTCATAAATTATTAATAACGAACCATCATCTAATCTAATTAAACGAGGATAACCTCCCTCTTCTGCAATACAGACAATGGAAGAATTATCCCATTCAATAAAGTAATCTTTAGCTTCCTGCTCATTTTCATAACTTTGGTCGCTGTGACATGAAAATGAGACAAGAATTAAAAAAGCAATAATTAATCGTTCAATATATTGCATATTTCCTGATTCACTTTTCTTACTCGATCTTCATCAACCTTAACAAGCTCACGGTCATAGGTAAGCAATCCATTTACTTCAATCTCCACATCTGTTGTTTGAGTGTATACTGCAGCCGAGAATCCCTGACGTATCAATTGTTTAAGCTCTTCTGCATACTTAATGTACTCGTCGGTTACTTCTTGAGAACTATTAAACTGTATATACCCCCAGTTTCTGTCAGGTTCCCATAAGTGCTCTTTGTTAGCCCATCCTATTCCACCATATTCGCCTAAAACAGTTGCACGCTGTGCATCATAAAGATATAAGCTAGGACCGGGATAGATGTGCAAGTCGAGCATATCACCAACCGTATAATGATTACCACCACTTGCCGGATTTACTAATCTGGTAGGGTCGTAAGCTTTAGTCCATTCTGCAATTTCTTCAGTTTTAAATTGACCCCATGCTTCGTTAAATGGTACCCATACTGCAATAGAAGGATATGAATAGAGATAATCCATTACATCTTTCCATTCTTGACGGAAATTAGCTTCTGATTCAGCAGATCTTTCCCTTTCAGAACCGGTAAAGTAGGTTCTCATCTGCCACTCGGGGCTCTTATCTCCATTAGGCATATCCTGCCAAACGATAATACCATGGCGATCACAGTGAGTATACCAACGAGCAGGTTCAACCTTAACGTGCTTACGAATCATATTGAAACCTAGGTCTTTTGTTTTTATAATATCATATTCTAAAGCTTCATCAGTTGGTGCAGTATAAAGACCGTCTGGCCACCACCCTTGATCGAGTGGACCAAATTGGAAATGATCTTTATTATTAAGTTGAAGTCTTATTATACCTTTATCATCACGCTTCATCGAGTACTTTCTCATGGCTGCATAGCTATCCACTTTATCAAGCTGTTTGCTGCCATCCCAAACAATCACCTCAAGATCGTAAAGGTGAGGATTATCAGGATGCCACAAACTCACATTCTGTGGCATTGAAACTTCTACTGCCTGGTTATTTATTGATTGCCCTGTTGCTACAACATTGTTTCCATCCTTAACTTTAACTTCAACTCTTTTTGATGCACTAGTTAAGTTTGTAATAGCTTCAATCAATAATATGTTTTTATCTATATCCGGAGTTATTCGAAGATCTTTTATAAAAGTTTCAGGTACCGGCTCCAACCATACTGTTTGCCAAATACCGGTAACAGGTGTGTACCATATACCATGTGGTTTGTTAACTTGCTTCCCGCGTGGTTGGTAACCATCATCTGTTGGATCCCATACTTTTACTCTTACTGTGTTTGAGCCATTCGTTAAAGCTTGAGTAATATCAAATGAAAAAGGAGTGTAACCACCTTGATGGTTCCCAACCTTTATATCATTTACCCACACATCTGTTCTCCAATCTACAGCTCCAAAATGAAGCAGAACTTTGTTATTTCTCCATCCCGAAGGTATGGTAAATTCGCGCTGATACCATAGCTCATTGTCTTTACCAACTCGTTCCTGAACACCTGAAAGGCTTGATTCAACAGGGAATGGCACTAAAATCTCACCATCAAATGATGTTGGACTCTGACCTACTGGTAATATTACATAATCCCAAAGTCCGTTTAAATTCTGCCATTCACCCCGCTCCATAATTGGTCTTGGATACTCCGAAAGCACATTATTCACATCAATTTCTGAAGCCCATCTGGTTTTCAGCTTATCACCTGCCGGCTGCCACTGAGCAAACAGACTGAATGTTACTAGTATTGCAAAAAGCAAAGTAGATACTTTTCTCATAAAAATTATATTTTCATTTTTAAATATTACTCAACTAACACCGGCGTTTCATAATTCTCATCAATATATAGCTTGTCAACACCGTCAATATTATTAAATCCAACTTTAGTAATATACATTAATCTTGGATGAATATTCTTGTCATTATAATGTGCATGAAACACTTTTTTCAAGTCATTATTTTTATCCCTAAACATGGCGCTATGACCAACACCTACAAGATCACCAGGCTTCTGCAAAAGAGGATTTTCGTTATATTTCTCCCATTTGCCCATTATGTCATTAGCAACGGCACACCCAATGCCATAGAATTGGCTCTCATAGCTATTTGCAGAATAAGTCATATAATATAAATCATTATGCTTAATCACAAATGCGCCTTCGTTTACTCTTGGCCAAACTTCCTCCCACTCCTGTGAAACATTTATGCATTTATGCATAGTCTCCATTTTTATGGTAATAAAATCATCTTCTAGCTCGGCTACCCATATATTTAAACCATCATTAAATCTATTAAAGAAGAGATAAGGTGTACCATCATCATCTATAAAAAGTGAGTTATCAATGGTTTTCTCATGCTCTATCATTGGTTTCTTCTCATGCTGCATAAACGGCCCTAGTGGGGAATCTGAAGTCGCAACACATATATGCTCATCAGCGGAATAGTACATGTAAAATTTATTGTTTATTAAATATACCTCCGGTGCCCAAAACCATTTGTCTCCGTATGAATTGTTTTTATGCAGTGCTAGGTCAGAAGATTTAGTCCAATCGTTCAAATCATTAGATGTATAAACCTCAATTCCAAAATCTGAATTTGTACCATATGCATAATAAATATCATCATAAAGCATAATGAATGGATCTGCTAATGCAACAAAATTAGTAGAATTATTTTGTTCTTCCTCATCTTTATCAGAACTTTTGCAAACTGATAAAGAAATTAAAACACATATAAAAAACAGGTGCTTAAATATGTTCATATTGTATAATTAAAAATTTGACCTTCCTATACGTATAAGAGGAAGGTCAAATTTGATCTTATTTCTTAATAACCCGGGTTCTGTTCAACATTAGGATTATTATCATTTTCACTAGATGGAATTGGTAAAA
>CAZYGE010000053.1:0-13460 GCA_964647535.1 uncultured Proteiniphilum sp. | reverse complement strand
CCCAGTAGGAATAAACTTCCTTCCAAAAGCGGGTGCAAAGATAGAGATTATATTTGAACTACCAAAATTTTAGAGTAAAATTTTAAATATATTTTTTCTTGCAGTTATTCTCAACAGCAATTAAAGGCTAAATTTACCAGCCAGTATTTGCGCTATGTATGAATAATACCTACTATTAGAAAAAGTAGTAATTCTAACTTTCAATAAACTAAACTTCTAACCCAAATCAATCATTAACACTTTAATGAATCACACTTCTCGTGGAAAAGGAATGCAAAGATAGGTGTTTTATTACATACCATCCAAATATTTCAACAACTAATTTAAATATATTTTATTCGCTGTAAGTCACGCCTAGCCACTTAGACAGTACAATATGTTAATATTCAAATGATTGTAGATGTAATATTAAAACCAATAAAATGAATTATTAATACGCCAAGATATGAGAACTGGTCGTGATATTTGGTTTTACGGCAAAATTTAGAATTTCACTCCCTCTCTTCACCTCAATATTAATCGAAGTCGGGGTATTCCAATCTATATATTGATTAAAATTGAAAAGATAGGAAAAAGCAGCACTATACCTTCTATTATTATAAATAGCATCTGAAACCTTATTATAATTGGAGACATCCCAAAACATACATTCTTTAAATCCATTCGCATCGGTATACTTAGTACTTTGATCTCTTAAGTTTAATGTCTCAGCTATAAAACGCCTGTACCCTTCTGTTAGTACTTGCGAAGAAGAATGGTCAAAATTCTGCCCTTGAATACTTACTACAATATCACCGGGCATAATACCTGCCATAGCTGCCGGTGACCCAGCATCCACTGACATAACAGTTTTCAAATCATTCATATTATACCCTATTCCCGTGTAATTGTACTTTAAATAATTAACTTGATATGTAGCAAAAGATTTGTTGCCTACATAAGGAAACTTTAGCAACATAAGCGGCAAATTCAACTCAAGGTAATCTGTAAGACTATAATATGAGCTCAATCGTTCGTTAACCTCACTCTCAAAAATAAGAGTCATTTCTCCGGCTTCCATAAACCTTCTGTCATAGAAGCGATATCCAAAATTGAGATTATACATTACATCATCTACCCTCACAGCTTCCGAAGGATTATACAGAGGAACTTTCACAGTTCTGTTATTTCTTGTATCAAACCGCCAAACAGGTTGGTAACTACCGTATGTGCCGGAATCCATTTTAAACATAGGGTTATTCTGAAGACTATAATAGGTTTGAATTATAAAATCTGGGTCATCAGGACGATATTCCAATCCTTTTTGAGAAAGTGCTCTAATGAAAATCGCATTAATACGTTCATCCAATTCACTATAATTGTCATCGGAAGGAGCGAATCCAAATGTTTTGTAATTATGAAACTGGGCATTTTCATTGGTTGTAGATTTCACCGGAATCAAAAAACGTCTATCCTGAACATCTTCAAGACTGTAAAAAGCAAAAACCGGCGCTAGCTGCGATTCTGCAATTGCTTCACTGTGCCTGCAGTCCTTAGCGAAAGTTATTTCTTTAAACATATGTTCAAAATTTCTGACAGCAAGTGTAACTTCCGAATCATCAAGATTGAACCATGACATTATTGTCTGAAAGGATTTATGGTAGGTACCATTCTTATTTACTGACAGTAAAATATCATTTATTTGCAATCCCGCCAGCTCGGCCGGAGAACCAGGTGTAATATGGACAACCACAGGCTCAAGATATCCCCAACTTTTATCTTGACTGATTTCAAAAGTGAAACCGGGGCTACAAGTTATTGTGGAATTTTGAGTTGTACGAGCGGTTATACTCAAAGAAATAAATAAAAAGAATATGAGAGAAACAGTTTGTTTCATTGCAAAATGGTTCATTAGTTTTTATATGTTTAAAGCTTACTTTTCAAATCTAACAAATCAGCTTACTTACACATTAATATAGTATAGTGTGGAAATTAATCTATTTCCAAGCTGAATTTGATAACAATACAAACTTATATAAAAAAGTCGAGATTTTATATGCGAGCAAATAAAAATCGATACACATAGCCCAAGGTTTGACAGCACTTACTAAACAATAGTCTCTTATCAACTCCCTACCAACTCCCTACTAACTCCTATTAAATACAGTGTTGATATAAGGAGGATTAGGAGTTGGTAGGGAGTTGGTTAGTATTTAGTGTATAGAAGTCTGTGGCTTCAACTCTTTAACTGCTTGACTCTCCTTAATTACTGTAGTCCGAATAATCCTCGCCAATGAGTTTAGTAAATCGCTCTGACATGTTTTTGATAAGATGAAACTTGTCGGCAAAGCTGCTTAGCCAAATACAAACTGGTTAAAGATATATTACTTTATTATACCATTCCACACAATTTCTTATCTTTGTCTAATTGAGTAATAGTTCAGTAATCTGTTAATCCCTCACGTCGATGCTTGATATTATAAAAAATGACCCTTGGCTTAAGACTCATTCAAAAGCAATTGAAGGACGCCATAACTACTATCTTAATCGTTTAGGGCACCTCACTCAAGAAGGCAAAAAATCTTTATCTGATTTTGCCAACGGTTATTTTTATTTTGGTTTAAACAAAACAGAACATGGTTGGTTCCTTCGTGAATGGGCACCAAATGCAAACGAAATATATTTGATTGGCACCTTTAATAATTGGCAAAAACTGGAAGAATATAAGCTCAGCAAGTCTGGCAATGGAGTTTGGGAAATCGATGTTCCTTCAGATAAAATAAAACATGGCGATTTATATAAAATATATGTAAGCTGGCCCGGTGGTTCGGGTGAAAGAATTCCCGCATGGTGCAAACGAGTAGTTCAAGACAACGAAACACACATATTTAGCGCACAAGTATGGGAACCTGAAAATAAATATAATTTCAAATATCAAAATTTTAAACCGAGCACCACACCACTCCTTATATATGAAGCTCATGTAGGTATGTCTACACAGGATGAAAAAGTAGGTACTTACAACGAATTTAGAGAAAACATTCTGCCCCGAATAAAAGAGGCGGGCTATAATGCAATTCAGTTCATGGCAATTCAAGAGCATCCATATTATGGGTCTTTTGGTTATCATGTATCCAGTTTTTTTGCACCTTCATCCCGAAACGGAACCCCCGATGAGTTACGTGAACTTATAGATAAAGCACACGAAATGGGTATATCTGTGATAATGGATATAGTTCATTCTCATGCAGTTAAGAACGAAGTTGAAGGCATAGGCAATATAGACGGGTCATTCGACCTTTATTTCCATAACGACCCAAAAAGACGATACCACCAAGCATGGGATTCACTATGCTTCGATTATAGCAAAGACGAAGTTCTTCATTTTCTTTTGTCAAACTGCAAATATTGGCTCGAAGAGTTTAACTTCGATGGATTCAGGTTTGATGGAGTTACTTCCATGATATACCTAAGTCATGGTCTTGAAGAATCATTTAGTGGGTATGAGGATTATTATAATACAGGTCAAGATGGCGATGCAATTTGTTACCTCACACTTGCGAACCAACTTATACATGAAATAAATCCAAATGCAATAACTATTGCTGAAGAAGTAAGCGGGATGCCGGGTCTGGCATTGAAACCGGAATCAGGAGGTTATGGATTTGATTATCGCATGGCGATGAATATCCCCGATTTCTGGATTAAGAAAATAAAGACTAAACAAGATGAAGATTGGAATCCCTCTTCAATTTGGTGGGAAACAACCAATCGCCGCTCTGATGAAAAAACTATCTCATATGCCGAGAGTCACGATCAAGCAT
This sequence comes from uncultured Proteiniphilum sp., assembly GCA_964647535.1. Taxonomy (GTDB): domain Bacteria; phylum Bacteroidota; class Bacteroidia; order Bacteroidales; family Dysgonomonadaceae; genus Proteiniphilum. The sequence continues at coordinate 9,657 of CAZYGE010000053.1, read as the reverse complement.
TGGTGGGTGACAAAACAATCATATTCAGGCTGATAGATTCAGACATGTATTGGCATATGTCTAAATTAACAGATAGCAACTACAAAGTTGATCGTGGAATTGCTTTGCATAAAATGATTCGCCTTGTAACCGCCACAACTATCAACGGCGGATATCTCAATTTCATGGGAAATGAGTTTGGCCACCCGGAGTGGGTGGATTTCCCACGCGAAGGAAACGACTGGTCTTACAAATATGCACGTCGTCAATGGAATCTTGCTGATGATCATAATCTTAAATATCATTATCTGGGTGATTTTGACAAAGCAATGATATCATTAATCACTTCAATCCCCAACTTTCAAGCTATACCACTCGTAAAAGTATGGGAACAAGAAGAAGATAATATACTTGCTTACATGCGTGACAATCTACTTTTTGTATATAATTTCCACCCTAAGAATTCATACGATGGCTATGGATTACTTGTGCAGCATGATGAGTACGAGATAATTTTAGACACAGATGACATTGAATTCGGTGGGTTTGGTCTTAATGATAGAACTGTACAGCATTTTACTCAATATGACCCACTCTACTCGAAAGAAAACAAAGGTTGGCTCAAATTATACCTACCTGCAAGAACTGCATTAGTTTTAAAAAGAAAAGACAAATAATAGTATAGATTATATGACAACTAATAAACGTCAATTATACCCTTTAAAATTCCGACCCATACTTAAGTCTGTCATTTGGGGAGGTTCTGACATAACTAAGTTCAAAAACATAGAACCCGCTCAAACTGGAATAGGAGAAAGTTGGGAAATATCTGGAGTACAGGGAGATGTATCAGTAATAGCAAATGGTAACTTCTCCGGCACATCATTGATAGATTTACTTTCTGATGTAAAAGAAGAATTAGTGGGAAAAACGGTTTATGAAAAATATGGCAATAAATTTCCGCTTCTTATCAAATTTATAGATGCTCAAAAAGATCTATCAATTCAGGTTCACCCTAATGACGAATTAGCTAGGGAGCGACACAATTCATTTGGAAAAACTGAAATGTGGTATGTCGTAAAGGCCAATCCTGAAGCCTATCTATATACGGGGTTCGAAGAAAAACTCACCCCCGATAACTATGAAGATAGCATCAGGAACAACACATTTACAGGTAAACTTAAAAAGTATAATGTAAGCGAAGGTGATGTTTTTTTCCTTCCTGCAGGACGTGTGCACGCAATTGGATCGGGTTGCTTCATAGCTGAAATTCAACAAACATCAGATATTACATATCGTATTTATGATTACGACCGTAAAGACAAAGATGGTAAAGGTCGCGAGTTACATACTGAGTTAGCTAAAGATGCAATAGACTTTAACGTCTACGATACTTATAAAACAGAATATAATAAAACAATAAATCAACCGGTGGAATTGGTTTCATCACCATATTTTACTACAAATCTTTTAGAGCTAAATAATCCTTTAGATCGTGATTACTCACAAAAAGATTCATTTGTAATATATATGTGTCTTGAAGGGAGTTTAAGATTAGAAGACGATAAAAAAAATAATATTAATTTGCAACAGGGCGAATCGTTGCTCATACCTTCACAAATAAATTCAGTTAGAATTGAACCTATTGAAAGTTGCAAGATTTTAGAAGTATTTGCGGTTTGAAATAACTAAATATAATACTCAACCAAATCTATTAAACCTGCTTGCAGAGCGTATCTTGTTGCTTCGTTTACACTGTTTACACCAAGCTTAGTGTAAATATTCCTGCGGTGGGTGTTAATTGTGTGAAAACTTAAATGCTTCTCCACTGCTATCTGTTTGGTGGTTTTGCCCATTGCGATTTCATGTAAGATGTTTTTTTCAGATGCAGTAAGTTTTACGAATTTTCTATCATCGTTCTTATACTGTTCGCTTTTCATAACGGACTCAGCATAATCACACAAATATACACCACCTTTTGTAACAACGGTAAGAGCATTAATTATCTCTTCTTTTACACCATTTTTAAGAACGATGCTTATAGATGAATCCGAAATTAGTAATTGTCTTAAGAATTGTTCTCCAGGCTCTTCAGAAAAGAGAAGCCATAGCGATTCTTTGGCACCACTCTTTATATTCAACATATGGTTTAGCGAAGAAAAATCGAATAAAGAATAATCCACTACTACCACGGATAAAGGTTGTATACGCAACTCTTCCAACAGACTATTATATCCCATAACTTCAACAATATTTAGGTTGGGATTCATTTCTTTGATATATGAAATAAGTCCGGCGCGAGTTATGTCTCTGTTATCTGCAATTATAAAATTTCTCACCTCAAACATTTGAATAAAACTTCTGTCAAATACAAATATACCACGATTATGCTATTTCAGGACATAATTAAAGAACCTATCTTTGTAAAATAAAATATTAAATATTAAAAGTATGACAAAAATTGCGGAAAATCTCACCAAATTAATTGGCAATACACCATTATTGCAACTAAATCAATTTGCAAAATCAGAAGGTGCCAAAGCAAATATTATCGCTAAACTTGAAGGTTTCAACCCATTAGGTAGCGTAAAAGATAGAATAGCTATTGCAATGGTAGAAGATGCCGAACAAAAGGGTCTACTAAAATCGGGCTCCACAATTATTGAACCAACTAGTGGTAACACCGGAATTGGGCTTGCATTTGTTGCAGCAATCAAGAAGTATCGCATAATTCTCACTATGCCTGAGACTATGAGTCTAGAAAGAAGAAATCTATTAAAAGCTCTTGGAGCCGAACTTGTTCTAACACCCGGACCGGACGGTATGAAAGGAGCAATTGCAAAAGCTAAAGAACTTCAGTCAGAACTCTCTGATTCGGTTATACTGCAACAATTTGAGAATCAATCTAATCCTCAAATACATTATGACACTACCGGAGAAGAAGTGTGGCATGATACTGATGGTAAAATTGACATCTTTGTAAGCGGTGTAGGCACAGGAGGGAGTGTTAGTGGTGCAGGAAAGCGTTTGAAAGAATATAATCCGGATGTAAAAGTAGTGGCGGTAGAGCCAACCGATTCGCCGGTATTATCGGGAGGGAACCCCGGACCTCATAAGATACAGGGTATAGGAGCAGGTTTTGTACCGGGCACTTATCATTCGTCGGTTGTAGATCAAGTAATAACTGTTAGCAACGATGATTCTGTACGCACAAGTCGTAAGCTTGCTTCACAAGAAGGATTACTAGTAGGTATATCATCGGGGGCAGCTGCCTATGCAGCACTTCAATTGGCTTTGGAGCCCGAGAACGCAGGTAAAAACATTGTAGTAATACTTCCTGATACAGGTGAGAGATATTTATCGACAATACTCTATGCATTCGACGAATATCCTCTTTAATTCACTTTAAACTGGCTTTTAACTGACACAATAATAGTTTTTAATTCACAATAGACTAGCTTTTAAGAGCTTGCTTAATATCATTAAATAAAGTTCCCACACTCTCAAGTCCTACGGACAAACGGAGTGTGGTCTCTTTTACACCCAATTCTAACCTTTGTTCAGGAGTAAAAGATCCATAAATTGTACTTGCAGGATGAATAATGAGGCTTACATTATCAAAAAGATTAGTTGCTCTTCTAATCAATCTTAATCTGTTTAAAAAGTGATAACATCGCTCTTTCGAATCCAAATCGAATGTTAGCATAGCACCGGGGCAATTGCCAAATTGCTTTTTACTAATATCATAGTATAAATTATCTTCCAATCCGTTATAATTTACTGAGACTACTTCGGGTAAATCATTCAAAAGTTTAGCAAGCTCTAAAGAACTTTTCGACGACTTTTCATATCTGAGATGCAAGGTTTCAAGACCTAAAGACTGCATGTAGGCCACCTCGGGTGTCATATATGCTCCTAAATTTCTATGGATTTCCTTTCTAAGTTTATAATGAAAAGCTGATTTAGATAAATCTGTATATTGCTTAAGCTTAAAAGAATGCTCCCAATTAAAATTACCGTAATCTATAACTAATCCACCTAAACTGGTTCCACCACCCGAAATATATTTTGTGCTTGAAATAACATCAATATCAACCCCCAAATCACCTGCGTTGAAAGCAGAAAAGGGTACAATAGTAGAATCTGAAACAAGTGGAACATTGCTACTATGCGCAACAGCACTCAACATTTCTAAATCTACAACCTCCATTTGCGGATTTGTAATAACTTCAACAAAAACAGCACAAGTATTTTCATCTATCTTAGATGATACTTCCATTTCGTTTGAGAGATCACAAAAACGAATTTCTACACCGAAAGATGAAAGTGTGTTTACAAAAAAAGAGTACGTATTCCCAAAGAGAGATCTCGAAGCAATAATATTGCTACCACTCCATGCCAAAGTAAAAAAAGCATTGCTTATCGCCGCCATTCCAGAGCTGAGAGCAGTCACACCAAATGCACTCGTAGTTTCTTTTACTCTTTGCTCAAAATATTCAACCGTTGGGTTGGTCACTCTTGAGTATGTATGCTCATTAGTATGCCCACAAAACGCGGCTTCCATATCTTCTGCGGTGTCAAACTCATAAGCGAGAGCATGATAAACCGGCATTGAAAGAGCACCATATGCGTCGCGTTTAGCAAACTTAACCTCCAACAATCTATCCTCAAAATTTTTTGAATTCATCCTTTATATTATTTACTTTGATAATCTAAACAACAAATATACAAGCATCCATCAAAGAAACCACATAATTCATCGATATAATAGTGGCGTTTATATATTCTATTTGAAGCAGACTTCAAAAGTATATATTTTTGTTGCATAATGTAAAATATGAAAAAAGTATTTTTATTATTCACATCCTTCATAATATACTCCTGTCTCATTTTTGCACAAAGAGATCAGGGCAATATTTCGGGCAAAATAGTAGATATCGATACCAAAGAACCAGTACCGGCCACTACAATACGAATATTATCACAAAAAGATAGTACCTTGGTTAAGGGTGCTACAACTACAATTAATGGCACTTTTTCTATACCCATCCAATTAGGTGATTTCATAGCACAGTTTTCTTTTATGGGTTATAGTGACAAATATAAAGATATCACGATTACACCCGAAAGTTTAAATATTAAACTTGACACTATTTATCTACAAGAGAGCTCCATATTGCTTGATGAAACTGTAGTAACAGCACCTTCGCTCGAAATTGTGGTTAGAGGGGATACACTAGAATATAATGCCAGTGCTTATAACGTAGCCGAAATGGCTGTTGTAGAAGATCTATTGAAGCAAATGCCAGGGGTGGAAATTGATGCTACTGGTACTATAAAAGTTCAAGGAAAAGAGATAAAAAAAATATTTGTAGACGGAAAAGAGTTTTTTAGCGACGACCCTAAGGTGGCATCTAAAAATCTTCCTGCTAAAATGATTGATAAGCTACAAGTGCTAGATAATAAAACCGAAACAGAGAAAGTAACCGGATTTGATGATGGTGAAGAAGAAATGATAATCAACCTCACTATAAAACCTGAAATGAAAAAGGGTACATTTGGTAATATTGCCGGGGGATACGGAAACAAAGACCGATATGAAGCAAATGCTGTCATAAATCATATGCGCAACAGCGATCAATACACTTTTATCGGAGGATTAAATAATACCAACAATGCAGGAGCTTCGGGAGGAGGTAGAGGCGGTAGAGGTGGCGGTGGAGGAGGAAATGGCGTTACCACATCTGGCAACGCCGGGGTCAATTTCAATAAAGAATTCTCAGAAAAACTGGAGTTGGGTGGAAATACAAATTATGCAAGAGGAAAAAATTTCGTCTCTTCCAAAACATATACTCAAAACTATTTAAAAAATGGCGACACATTTGAAGATGAATCAAGCATAACCAACAATTTTCTGGATAATATCAGTCTTGGTTTAAATATGAAATGGAGACCTGACACTCTAACATCAATAATTTTCCGCCCAAACATATCAAGGGCAAATTACGATATAAATAATTCGGCGGAATTCTCAACCACGCGTGAATCGGGAGATACAATAAATCATGGTAACTCCCACAGCATAACTTCCGGAGGCTCAAATAACTGGAGCGGAGATCTTGAATTCAACAGGCGGTTCAAGAAAAAGGGAAGAAGTATGAGTATCCGACTAAGAGCCGGCGGTAACAATACAAGCGATTTGGCATCAAACCTTTCGAATACATACTATAATAGTCAAAGAGAAGACGATTTACTTGATCAACGAATAACAAATAACAACACAAGCAACAATTGGAATAGTTCAGCTTCATACGTTGAGCCCGTTGGAGAAAGCTATTTCATTCAGTTCTCATATAATTATAGGTGGAACTCATCTGAAACCAATAAAGATACTCGAATTAAAGATGATGAAGGAAACTATACAGTGCTGGACGAACAGTATAGTAGATTGAACAAAAACAACTCAATCAATCAGAACTTTGGAATCAATCTACGTACTAGAAAAGAAAAATATGATTATTCTGTAGGATTTAGTGTATATCCTTCTAGCTCAGAAAGGAAAACGTTTATAGGAGATTCATTGATAAGTGATATTACTCAAAATGTTACCAACTACTCCCCCACCGGACAATTTAACTATCGATGGTCACGTCAGCAAAACCTTCGGTTCACTTACAATGGAAATACCAATCAACCTTCCGTAAACCAAATATCACCGGTTGTAGATGTTAGTAATCCACTAAATATCACGTATGGTAATCCTGATCTAAAGCCCTCATTCAATCATAGTCTAAATTTTAGATACCAGCACTCAATACCAGAAGATAATCGTTTTTATATGGTAAACAGCAACTTTAACTATACTTCTAACGCAATTGTATCTTCACGCTTTACGGACCCCGAAACCGGAAGACGAGAGAACACTTTCAGAAATGTTGATGGAAATTGGAATGCCAATATGCGTTTCACAACAACACAGCCACTTAAAAATAAGAAGTTTTCAGTATCAACTACTACAAATGCCAGTTATGGAGTTAATAACGGATTCTCCAATCATGAAGAGAATGTTAATCGACAACTTAGTCTCTCTGAAAATCTTAGCTTAAATTTCATTTCTGAGAAAGTAGTTTTCTCTGTTCGTGGTAATATATCTTATAACAAAGTCAAAAACAGTCTTGAGGGACAACAAGATAGGGAGTATATGAATTATGGCGCATCAGCAAACTCAACAATATATCTGCCATATGATTTTAATATACAAAGTGATATACGCTACTCTACCAATTCGGGATATGCCGATGGTTTTAAACAAAATGAAACCCTCTGGAATGCTTCGATTGAAAAACAGGTGCTAAAACAGAAAAATGGAATAGTGAGACTCACGTTATACGATATTTTACAGCAACGTAGTAACATACGCAGAAGTGTTACATCAAATTATATAAGAGATACAACAACTAATACACTCACCAGTTACTTTATAGTGAGTTTTGTATATAGATTCAATGTATTCAGTGGCGGAGGATCGTCTCGAGATACAAGTAGAAGAGGCTCGGGCACAGGAGATAGTTTTGGTGGTAGAACTAGGACGAGATGAAAGTGAGATAAAATGAATTAAGAAAGAGATAAGAATTAAATAACAGAGTGATTCAACGTTCTAGAATCCAAGCATCATTATGTTTTGGGTGATTCTTATGGACTTCTCTCAAGTATGCTTCGGCCTCTTCTTCATTACTAAATGAAGCTGCGTAGACATCATAACGTTCTGGACGCTCAAGCCAATTAGCATTGTTAAAACCTTCTTCTTTAAGAGACTCAATTAAACGAGAAGCAGAAATTTCACCTCTATATACACCCATTATTATATAATAAGCAGACTCATCAACCGCCTCAGATTCGGCAACCACTTCAACACTTGGTATTATGTTAGTATTTTCTAATTTAGTTGTATGTGTTTCATTTGGAATAACTCTTTGTTCTTTCTGTTTTAGCCATTCCATCTCATAAGAAATATTTGCCATCTGTTTTCCAATAGTAGTATCACTTACAGGCAAAATAAATAACAGAGTAACAACTGCAGCAACAGCTGCTACCGAAGCTCCAACTCTCTTCAAACTTCTTAGTTTATTGTTTTCACTAGTATCGCTATTATTATTACTATTAACAACAAACGTAGGTTCTACTATCTTCTCTGCTTGTGACAATGGTTTCAACTTAACGTCATATAGCCCAAAATACTCCGGTTTTACAAAATCTCCCGGCTTATACGTGAAACGATTATCCTCGGTAACAGAAAAAGAGCCTAGCTTATTAAGATCTAGATAGCTTTTGTCTCTGAGAATTTGCTTTAATTTTGAAACATCTTGATCGATATTCCACATAGCTCTTTCAAAAGTCAAGCCATATGCTGTCATATATGACTCAGCAAGCAAACCATCGTTATGCGTTAAGTCTCTATTAAAAACTAATTCACAATTAGGTGGTAAATACGATGACACACCGTTCCTTTTAGAGTGGATTGAGTTAATAACAAATCCTCCCAAACCGGGAATAATAACACAATTATGTTCATGTAACAAAAACTCTATATGAGAAACTAATCGATTCATATGACAAAGATAAAAATATTCCTTAAAACACAATAAATATAAGCTATTTTTTAATCTTTCCGGGATTTCGACTTGCAAAATCTTTCCAGTCCTTATATTTAGTATCACCGGTAGATATATCAGATTGATAAAAATGGCATAACGCAGCAGCAAGACCATCAGTTGCGTCCAATTCGGTCATCATACCAGCATCTGGGATATGTAAAGATTTCTGCAGCATGTAGGCCACTTGTTCCTTTGCAGCTCTACCATTACCAGTAATAGACATCTTAATTTTTAAAGGAGCATACTCAAAAATAGGAATATCACGAGAGATTGCTGCGGCCATAGCAACACCTTGAGCACGTCCTAACTTCAACATACTCTGCACGTTCTTACCATAAAAAGGAGCTTCAATAGCCAGCTCATCGGGCAGATACTCTTCAATCAATCCAATTATGCGTGAATATATTTTTGCTAGCTTAATATAATGGTCTCCATACTTCCCCAACTTCATTACACCCATCGCTTGCATAGAAGGTTTGTTATCGAATACGCGAAGTATGCCATACCCCATCACTTGAGTTCCGGGGTCAATCCCCATTATAATTCTTTCCTTTTGCATCTAATAGTCTATTGTTTGCATGAGAGTGGAAAAGCCTATCATTTTCTCCTTAAATTTTTCCATGAGTGGAGCAAACACCTTGTTGCTTTCTTCACTGTTCCATTTCTCCATCACTACAATATCTGTAGCCTGAAATTCCATGGCAAATGATATTCCTTCATCCTCTTCTTTGCCAAAAACCCTTGCTAACCTTGGAAACTTTAGCAATCCGCTTTTTGTAGAGGCAGGAATAAACTCCTGTAGCATATATTCTATGAAATCTTCCTGTATGTCTTCTTCCACATGAAAAGTGGTATTAAATACAATCATAAACAGCTCTTTAGTATTTTCTTTGTTGTTTTCAATTGCAAATATAAACAAAATATCTATCTTTGCCCTTCTTAAAAAAAGGGGGGATTAGCTCAGTTGGCTAGAGCGTTTGACTGGCAGTCAAAAGGTCATCGGTTCGACTCCGATATTCTCCAC
>CAZYGE010000052.1:4282-14102 GCA_964647535.1 uncultured Proteiniphilum sp. | reverse complement strand
GAATTGTGTCCCAAAAAAGCAATATGTCCTTTCTCATAAAATAATGTAGCGGGAACACGTTCGGGTGAGCTATCTTTAGTGGCTTCTTTTAAATTGCCTTCAACAATTACTGTTCCGTTTAGGATTACAGTAATATTATTACCATCTGCTATAACTTCTTGATAATTCCATTCTCCTACAGGCTTTAAGAAACCTCGTTTTGCAGGTATCCAGCCATACACTGACCCATGGTACTGATAGGGTTTTAAATCTTCATACACAGCTGCTTCGTTATCCAATATTTGCAGTTCCATTCCATCGTACCCTTTTGGTGTGGTTACTATTTTGTGCCTCAACCCTAGACCGCTATTAGCTTCCGGCGTCAATAAAAACTCAAAACGCAAGATGAAATTATCAAACTCTTGTTTCGAGTATAAATTTCCATGACCTGTTTTTGGATACATGACGATACATCCATCTTCCAAATAATATTCATCTGTGTTGTTTGTCCATAATGACATAGAAGTACCGTCGAAAAGAATCTCATACCCCTCTTTTTTTTCTTCTTTCGAGAGTTTGAATGGCACCGTTCCAGATTGTTGAGAACCACTGTTCTTAGTAGTTTGGCAAGCTCCAAACATCATTAAGAACATAGAAATAAAAATTAAATGTTTCATTTTTTATACTTTTATTTTAAGAGCCGGAGCATCCCACTTTATTGCTTCTCCATCAGAATAGCTTTGATAACTTAAAAGTGCCGGAGCAGCTGTTCTAACTGCAAAAAGGACATCGGCAGTTAAAGGAGTGTTATTTTTGATTCCATTGATAAAGTTTAGATGGTGATCATAGTGCCCTCCTTTATATCCTTTCGCAGCGCGAAAGATAAATTCACGTGGAGACACCTTTTCAGGAACCTCGATCCCTTGTCCTAGTTGTTGCAATACTTCAAAATCCTTAGTATCTACATCTTCAACAGTCTTTAAGACTACATCATTCCAGCCAACATTAAGCGAACCTTTAGATCCTACAATCTTAAAGTCCATGCTTCCCCACTTTTTAGACACGCCATCTACATAATTGGCTCCCAGTTGTACTTTAAAAGCACCCAAATTATTCCTGTTTGGATAATCAAAATATCCCAGCATAATATCAGGAGTGTCACGTAAACCGTCAGTATAATGATGTATACCCCCGGTAGTATACACCTTTTCGGGACCAACAGCATCCATTATATAATGAACACTTGAGAGTACATGAACAAACAAATCTCCCGCTATACCGGTTCCGTAGTCTTTCCAATTTCTCCATGCAAAAAAATGCTGTGGATTGAATGGTATGTTAGGAGCATCTCCTAAGAAACGCTCCCACCAAATTGTTTCTTCTGACGCATCACTTGGAGCTGAAAACCTATTCAATCTACCCGGAGCACCAGTGAACTGGCCATCAACGAAGTTAACTTTACCAATAACTCCCTGCTTAACCAACAATCGAGCTGCCCTGTTTCCTAATGAGGCCATACCTTGGCTGCCTACTTGAAACAGCACTCCGGCTTTGTTCTGAGCATCAATTAATGCTTCTCCCTCTTCTAGTTTATGGATAACTGGTTTTTCACAGTAAACATGTTTGCCTGACTCCATTGCTTCAATAGCTATCTTTTGATGCCAATGGTCTGGAGTAGCAATAATTACTGCATCAACATCTTTTCGTGCGAGAATTTCCTTATAGTCTTTTGTAACGAATATTTCTTTTCCCCACTGTGATTTGGCATCCTCCAAACGCTTATCATACAAATCACAAACCCCTATAAGTTTAACTCCTCCTACAGATAAAGCAGTTCTTGTATTTGAGGTTCCCATTCCTCCTTTACCAATTAAGGCGATATTAATAAAAGAATTGGAAGATACAGTGCTTTTTACATTTTTGGTAAATTTGACTCCCGATGCCGAAAGTAATGTTGGTACTGAATTCATAGCCACAGTAGCCACAGCCATTTTTTTTAGAAACTTACGCCTGTTTTGCATATTATTTAATCTTAAACTGTTATTGCACCATTACATCTACGGGGATTGACCTTTTTAGACCTTCGCTGCTTGTTATATCTATAAAACATGCTCCATCACTTATTGCACGAACCAGCCCTGAAGAACTTACTGTTGCCACCTTAGTGTCAGTAGATTGCCACGTAAATGTTTGTGTCGTGGGGCTCGCAGTAATTTGAACTTCTTCACCTTCTATCATCTGTAAAGAAGAATGGGTGGTGTAAATATTATATTCAATATCTCTTACCGGTCCCTCACTGCAAGCAGTGAATATCAATAAACCGGCAAAAATAAATGTTGCCAGAAAAATAAATCTATTCATATTTATAGCTTTTATCAGTTTTTTCATCAATTATCTTCTATTCGTATCAACCTTTCCTCAACATCTCTCCATGCGGTAAATGTTCCATTACTCTGCATAAGTCTAAAACGATAGTTTAAATAAAACACGCGCTGTCTAGTAGTACCTTGCAAAAGCTCAGGGACATATCGGTTGTAACCGTTTAAATTGTCAAGCATTTCTACTTCCATAGAACCGTAAGGAGTAACCACAAGCGAATTATCTTCTTTTATTTGTACAACAACGGATAGTCTCTCAATATTCTCAACGGTGGTAGTGCTACTGTGGGTTTCGTTGCCAATAAACATCCTTACCTTGTCTTTATCCAAGGGCTGCACTAACTTTGTGCCACTCAGCACGGTGACAGGGCTTGACATCGTACCACTTTTCACATAATAAGTAGGTACTAATTGTTCGGCATAATCATTTTCAATGGCTACACGGAAAAGTACATCGCTTTTATCCTCATTAACATCATAATTCGAAACACTTTTGATTTTCAGAGGAATGAAATACATCGAATCAGGTGACAATCCCAACGCGCGAACTTTCACCGGCATTCTCACGTAATGGTAATCTGAATTGGCAGGTAGCGTTACAGAGTAGGATGCAATTTCGTACCTCTCGGCAGGTAGCATTTTGGCATATTCATCCTGATAATCGTAGTTCAAACTATTGAATCTTTCTAACATCTCAGGGTTTGGCTCTAAAGTTATCGTTATATCCTCTTCATTACTATTTGAACCTCCACATCCAATGGTTACATACCTTATAGGTTCATCCTCATTGAGTGTATAGGATGTGGCATACACATTGTCTGCACCACTGAGTAAATAAACTGAAGTCTTATACTGTTCTTCCTGGTAAATGGAATCAGTATCGCAGCCGATTACACTATGAGCAATGAAGCATACAATGAATAATTTTAAATATATTTTCATATGATTGTTCTTTTACTTTTAATTAATACTGGTATCCCGGATTCTGATCCATTGAAGGAGATTTCCTTATCTCATTCAATTCAATTGGAGCAAGAATCAGTTTTTTATCCACTTGCCTGTTTCGAGCAACAATTTGATTGACAGGAACAATACTGTAATACGCCAGTCCGTCGGCATCCATATTCATCCCTTGGATGGGTTCTCTTTCTGTGGCTTCGTATATGCCCCATCGACGCACATCCCAAAAACGAGCATTTTCATGTAATAATTCTACCATTCTCTCGCGTTCAATCAAACTCTGCATTGTTGTTTGCGATGCAAGCTCTTCATCTGTCAGTCCGGGTAATCCGGCTCTGAAACGAATCATATTGAAATAATAACGCATTTCATCCACATCCCTTGTTAGTTGATAATTATTGACGGTATGAGAAGTGGTCAAATTATTTAATGCTTCCACATATGCGAGTAGGATTTCAGCATATCTAATAATCGGATATGCTTTTTCTAAGCGCCTAGAGTTTTCGTATCCCGTACCTTGACCGGGAGCACCCCAAGAATCTTCCGGGTGTACGAATTTCTTTAGCGTATAACCGGTTGTATTAACGTTATATGGTAGATTTCGAGTTGAATTTTTGCCGGCATTTCCATTCAAGTTATACCAAAACTGAACATTCCTTTTACTTAAATTTGAAGTTGAAAGCATTGGCCAAAATGCTCCGCTAAATCCGATACTGGCATAGAACCTCAATTCGCGATTTACATACATTTGATGCACATCTCCTTTTAATACATAGCCGGAAAAAGATCGATCAGTTCCATTCCATATGCCATCAGTTAAATATGGGTATTCTTCGCTTGAATCTTCAATTGTACGGCCATCGGCCATACGATAGGCGTCTATCACTTTTTGGGGTACAGCTACTGTTCCATATCCATTGTATATTTCATAAGGAAAAGCATGTCTAGAGTAATTTTCTAAACCTGATGACCGCTGTGCCCATAAATATTCAGGATTACGTGCAAACGGTGACTCCCCGGTGAACATTTCTGAATAAGACCTGAAAGGGTCAATATCTCCTGCCCCGAATGGGAAACTTTGTTGCGATACATTACTGGGTAACGGAGCGGTATCCGGCATTTTCTGCACTGTGTGCAAGGCAAATATATTCATGTCTATAATACGCTTGCAAACAGCAGCTGCTTCAGCCCATTCACGCTCGTCGTATGTTTGTGAAACATAGTTTACACCATCGGTAGATCGTTTCCAAGTTCCATACGTTCTACGAGCAGCCGATCCACCATTCCATAAAGGACTTGCTTTTATCAAACGCAGACGTGCACTCAATCCAAGTGCAGATCCACCAGAAGGACGCCCAAAATAACTAGGTGTTACAACGTCCGGCATCAAATCAGCCGCTTTTTCTAGCTCACTGCAAACATATTCTACAGACTCATCAAATGTAGCTCGCGGACGGTCGTAGTAACCTTCCGTTTCATTTGTTTCCATAACGTCATCTCCTATAATTACTATGGGCCCATAATACGTAATCAATCTATAATAAGCATATGCACGCATAAAATAAAGATACCCAATTAGCTCATCCTTTTCCCTTTGGGTCATGTCTCTAACCTGATCCATATTATTAAGCACGGTATTTACTTTGCGAACAATAATGTACATGCTGTTCCAAATATTGAACGATCTAAGATTAGTAGGTGTTATGTTCCCCTGCACATAATCTAATGAGGCATAATCAGAAACCATTATCGAGAAAGCTTCATCGGTGGCAAACGAACCCAATTTGTCAAACTTATACCCCTCATCAGGAAACTGAGACGCTATATTCCAAACATATCTTTCCAGATTGGTTTTATTTACAAAAATTGAATCATATTTAAATGCCTCTTCAAAATTATCGGCAACGTCTAGATAATTGCAAGACGACATGGTAATGATTGCAATAAATGCACAAACTATTGTATGCTTTAATCTATATTTCATTTTTTATTAATTTAAAAGTTAAGATAGAGTTGAAGCGTATATCTCGTTGGTATCGGATAAGCGCGTCCATTTCTATAACCTTGTTCCGGATCCCAGTCTTTCACTTTGTCCCAAACAATAAGATTATTTCCTACCAGTTGAATATCAGCAGATGTCAATCCAAATCGTTTGAGGAAATTAGTTCTCACATTGTAGTTAAGCGTTACTTCTTGCAGACGCAAGTAGCGTGAATCATTTTTCCAAAATGTAGACAGCTGAGAATTATTTGCATTGTATCCGTAGGTTAGCCTTGGGAAACGAGCATTGGGATTTTCTGCCAAAGCGGGGTCAATCCCATTTTTCAATGCATAATCCATTGGAATCCATCGGTTACCTGGCTCATTTACCATAGTTAAAACATTACCCACTCTTCCATCATTAAAAGGCACATATCCTGCTCCATTTGTACCAAAGCTACTATGATAATAACCCACATGATAAAAATCAGTTTTCCCAGTCCCTTTAAATAATACACCTAATGTGAAATCTTTGTACTTCATTTCTCCACCAAAGCCATACATTAATCTTGGATATGTAGGATCAGACAAATACAACATATCATCTGTATTGATGATACCATCTCCATTCACATCTTTGTATTTGATATCGCCCGGCATTACTTTAAATCCACCAAAAGACTGAACGGCACTATTTTCTACATCATTATCATCTACGAACAACCCTGTAGCAATGTAACCGCGTATAGCTTGGTGGGGATATCCGTTACGTGGTTGATATGGATACCTGGTGGGCGGCTCTTCCCAGTTGATAATCTCGTTTGTTGAATAAGTGTAATTACCCCTTATTGTAAAATTCAAATCTTTATTAATTTCATGCGTATATGAAATATTACCGTCTGTACCATAACTGCGCATACTTCCTACATTACCATATGGACGCGCCGTAAACACAAGTCCTGCATAACCGGGAATTGTTTCTCTACGTTGGAAAATATTCTCACGTTGATCGTCAAAGAAGTCAACAACAAGTGAAAATTTATTATCCCACATGTTTGCTTCTACACCCAAGTTTGATTTCTGTGCTTTCTCCCACATCAGATTGTTTGCACCAAACTGCAATTCGCTCACACCATTTAAAGTGCTACCCCACCCTACCGGTTGGTTTTCTCCAATAATTGTCATGAATGGGAACCTGAAATCTGCAATTCTATCACTCCCTACTGAGCCATACGAACCACGGATCTTAAAATGATTAAGCCAAGACATATTATTCTCTACCCATTGATAACTGGTAGGAACCCATCCTAGTGCAATTGAGGGGAAGAAACCGAACTGTTTTCCAGGCTCGAAGTTTTCTGATCCGGTATATCCGAAATTAAAATCGACCATATAGGTGTTTTTGAATCCGTATGTAAGCCTACTTGAAATCCCCTGATACCTTTTAGGTAGCGCTTCTAAAGCCCTACGACCCGAACCGGCTCTATCGGCATCTCGGGTGTCTTGTTGATCGCTCATATAATAATAAACCAGCGCGCTAGCGCGATGATCTTTCGCAATGAGCTTATCCCAAGTAAGTGTAGTTTCGAAATGATATTTTCTTGACTGACGTTGATAATTAGTATACTGTGGGCTAATTGCATCATGACTTCTTGATCTCTGCAACTCACCCCAGTTAGTACGACCTGTTGCAAGATACAATTCCGGCATTACATATCGTGTTTCATTTTTCCAAGAAAGGTTATCGTAAGCTCCTTGCATTCTCAACTTCAAGTCTTTAATTAAATAAGAAAAATCATGTGCTAATGCAAGTGTTGCTTTTCCTGTATAATGTTGATTATTTGTTCTTCCTGTGTAATTTAGTAGAACATAAGGTGAGATACCGAACCCCGCCGAACTATAAGCAGGCAACTCTCCTGTCGAATATCTTATAGGAACAGTAATTGGAGTAAGCATTGATTGAGCTTCCCACAAAGCGTCGGTATTGGTATAACCGGGCTGTGTAGTCATAGACATAAAACCGTCTGTACCGAAATATACAGTAGTATTTTTGTTCAAATCAATATCCAAATTGATACGATAATTATACGTATTGTATCCAACACCTGATCGAATAGTATTTTCCGGCGCAACTTTATAGGCAGCATCTTCTATCGAAGTACCTAAACTAATAAAATAACGTGCTGCATCACCCCCGCCCTGCGCACTCATATAATATGTTTGCTGAAGGCCGGTTCGTTTCATAATCTCATCTTGCCAACTGATATCGGGATATAGATCATCATCCAAATGGTGCCTGATAAGCTTAAGCTCCATATTGTCATATAGAATCTCTTCATTACGTACTTCCCTTGCCTCATTTGCTAAAATGGCATAATCGTATGCTCTTAGATATTCGGGCATACGGTTCAGATACGACAATGTATAATTTGCTCTAGCCTTAATTTGCAGCCGACCGCTTTGACCGCGCTTAGTTGTAATTAGCACTACTCCATTAGCTCCACGAACCCCGTATACAGCTGTTGCTGAAGCATCTTTTAGAATGGAGAATGATTCAATGTCAGCCGGGTCGATAGAGTTAATATTGCCCTCTAAACCGTCTATTAATACCAATGCCGAACTGCTCGCGCCGAAAGTACCAATACCGCGCACCCAAAACTCGGAAATATTTTTACCCGGCTCCCCGCTATCCAATACTGTAATCATACCTGCTACACGCCCACCAAGCATATTTGCGATATTTGTTGCCGGTGTTTGCAATTCATCTACATCAACAGATGTAATAGCTCCAACAACACTAATCTTACGTTGGGTGCCTAAAGCCGTTACAACTACCTCCTCCATTTCAATGGAGCTTGGCGTCATGGTGACGGTAATATTTTCATTCCCGGCGTCAACTAGGTATTCTAAATTTTCGTATCCTATGTATGAAAAAACAAGAACATCTCCCTTACTAGCTCTTATTCTGAATACACCATCAACATCCGTTACGGTTCCAACCATTGCTTGTGCTTTGAGGAAAATACTTACGCCCGGGAGGGTCTCTCCATTTTCATCATATACGGTACCTCCCATATTCAATGTCTGCTGCGACGCTGCTAACAACGGAAACAAACACAGTATACAAATCAGAATATTTTTATAATTAATTTGCATGATAAAATTCAAATATTAATGGTAATTATTCAATAGTTAACTTTCGGACAACATTGTTCCCTTGGTCTGTGATATATATGTTACCGTCAGGTGTAACTGCAACTCCTCTTGGTTGATTAAAAAGAGCATCCTCGGGATTACCGTCTTGATAACCTGATACTCCTCCTTTGCCAATTACTGTAGATACAATACCACCCCCATTATCATCAAGGGTAATCATACGAATGCAATGATTATTCATATCTGCCAGATATAGATTCCCATCGGGTGCTACTATCAACTGATTGGGGTTATTAAATCTAGCTTCCGATAACGGACCGTCTTGCCATCCGGATTCTCCGTTTCTACCTGCAAAAATTGTAAGTTCGTCTTTTTCTAAATCATATCTTCCGATACAATGCAAAGAAGAATAGGCAATGTATAAAATATTGGGATTGACAGGGTCAAAAACAACGTAGGAGTTAGATGAAGTCAACGTTTGTGCGACCAATGTACCCTCTCTTGTATTAGGGTCTATCTTTATTAAGTGCCCTGAAGCAAAATAACGAGTATAAAGATCTCCGGTTATCGGATGAGCCGCAAGACTATGAGCGGTACTAAACGTAAAGGGAATTCCATTTTCCCCGGCCGGTAAGATTGAGCGTTGTCTTGGAACCCAAGCTTCAACAGGATCAAAAGTAAAAAAAGCTCTACCACCATCGGCAATCGCAGAAACAAGACCGTTTGCATCGATCGTTGGAGCACCTAATGCATAAACGGCCGAAGTACCTCCCGGTAATACAGCTTCCACAATATCTTCCTTCTCATTTATTCTAACAAAACAAAAAGGAACACGCCAATGTGATACAAAAAGATTACCTTGATCGTCTGCTGTTATTGTAGATGGTTGATGAAATTCAGCTTCAGACAACCGTCCTGGTTTAAATTGGGTTGTACCTTTTCTTCCGGTAATTGTTTGAATAACATACATAGTACGATACAAAAACTTTTTCTTAGTGAAGCCGGTAGAATCGCCATTCACCACCACCGATATGACATTCTCTCTGCCCGGCTGACGAGGAGTTATAGCATATATATTGCTCCCATCGGAGCCAATTACCGGTGCCGGCACATCGTTGAAATACACTTTTATTTTGGATATATCCGAGCCGAAGTTACTCCCAGATATAAACACTTTGGTAGACATCCCACCCGAATCAGGTTCAAAGCCGGTAACCTCTACCTTTTTCGATGGATCGTAATCCTCTCGCCCGAACTTATTAGATTTATCGTTTTCGCATGACCAAAAAACACTCATAGCCACAACAAAACAGATAATACTTAATTGCTTTTCCCTCTCCATGCTAAAATATATTATTCAACTTTCG
>CAZYGE010000052.1:0-4182 GCA_964647535.1 uncultured Proteiniphilum sp. | reverse complement strand
TCAACACAATTAATAAGTATAGTTTGATTACCCACTTGCAACATAAACTCCCCTTCTTCAAGCGTCCACTCGCCACGTTGATTAACAAACGCCAAATCGTTACCTGTCAGATTAAATGAAACTGTTTTAGTCTCACCGGGTTTTAATGAGAGTTTCTCAAAATCTCTTAACCTGCGCACATCGGGTGAAAGAGATGCAACAAGATCACTGCTGAAAAGCAAAACAGCCTCTTTGCCATCCCTTGACCCGGTGTTAGTAACATCTACTGAAACGTTTAAAACATCATTTGCTCCAAAGTTGGCATTATCTACTTTAAAATTAGAGTATTCAAAACTAGTGTAACTTAATCCATATCCAAATGAATACTGAACGGCAGTTTGTGCACCATAATCATAAGCACCCTCCATCTTTCCTTCAATATTCTCACTTGGTTTATGATCGTAGGTTATTAATCCTTGCTCATACCTAGGATATGTATAAGGTAACTTGCCGCTGGGATTTACATCACCGCTTAAAATATCTGCCAAGGCATCGCCTCCGAAATTACCGGGAAGGTATGTTTGAATAATAGCTGAAGAATTGGGTTCTATGTTTTTAATCAATCTAGGTCTTCCCTCGTTCAATACGAGAATCACAGGTTTACCGGTTTTCTGCAACGCCAGAGCAAGTTCAATCTGGTTTTCGGATAAAGTTAGTTCATCGAGATTACCGGGAGTTTCGCAATATGAGTTTTCACCAACGCATAGCACAATATAATCAACGCTAGAAGATCCTCTCACTGCTTTATCTATTTCAGGCGTGTTCTCTTCAAAATATTCTCCATCCATATTATAGGTTACACCCGGTTCATAAACAATATTATCTGCACCAAACTTATTTTGCATAGCCTCTAGTATGGTGTTATACCTTTGTGCAAACTCATTAGTCTTTTCGCCCTGCCAAGAATAACTCCAGCCTCCGTTAAGGGTTCGCATAGAGTTCGAATTAGGTCCTGTTACAAGTATCCTAGAACCCGCAGGTAGAGGAAGTATATTGTTCTCATTTTTAAGAAGAGTTATTGACTCATCTGCAGCTGCTTTAGCAACTGCTTCATGTTCAGTGCTTCCAAAATCGGGGAACTCTTTTCTTGACCAATATGGTTTATCAAAAAGACCTAATCTGTACTTTAATCGTAATACTCTCCTTACCGCGTCATTTATACGCTCAATAGACACCTCACCTTCATCCACAAGCTCTATTAAGGTAGTGCAAAAAACAAGATTATAAGGCTCCATTACCATATCTATACCTGCGTTAATTGCAGTTTTAACGGCTCCTTTATAATCATGTGTTATTTTATCTCTCAAATACAAATTCTGCACATCTGCCCAGTCGGTAACTACAACTCCATCAAATTCGAGGTCTTCTTTAACCCACTCGGTAATCAATTTATAATCAGCATGAGTAGAAACTCCATTTATAATTCCTGAATTAACCATAAGTGAAAGTGCACCTCCTTCTACAATAGCAGCCCAAAATGGTTCAAAGTGCTTTTCTCGTAATTCTGACTCACTAATAACTGCAGGAGTGCGGTCTTTTCCTGAAGCAGGCACTCCATATCCCATATAATGCTTAATACATGCCGCCAAACTACTATTGAATACTCTGTTTCTGTCATCACCCTGATAACCTTTCACGGTAGCAACTCCCATTTCGGCATTCAGATAACTATCTTCGCCATAGCTTTCCCATTGGCGTGACCAACGGGCATCTCGACCAATATCCAGAGATGGTGAAAACGTCCATGGTATATTACTCGCACGTGTTTCGTAAGCAGTAATTTGCGCACCACGTTCTACAAGAGCTCTGTTGAAAGTAGCAGCCATACCTATTTCTTGTGGAAAGAAAGTAGCGTCTGCAGTATAAGTGGCACCGTGGATAGCATCAATACCATATATTACTGGTATGCCTGTTTCTTCTAAAGCACGTTTTTGTATTGTAGAAATGGTATACTCCCACATCTCGGTAGTTTGAGCCCGTGTATTGCTTGCATTAAGTATAGAACCTATTTTATACTTTCCAATTACTGAATCAAGCATAGCAAAGTCAATCTCAAACGGCTCTTGGCTGTAATAAGCATTTCCCCCTTTGCCAATCACATCTACTGTAAACTGCGACATTTGACCTATCTTCTCCTCAATAGTCATTTGCGCTATTATGCTATCTATTTTTACCTCAATCGCTGCATCCAGATAAGCACTATGTTTATCTGGATTAATGTTGCAAGCGAATAGATATGATACGATTAAGATTAAAATACAATATTGTTTCATAAGTTACAATTCACTCTTTCTGATACACCCTCACATAATCAACTTCATACGTTGCAGGTAATGCAGTCTCATCCAATCCTTGAGCAGCACCCCAGTCACCTCCCCAAGCCAGATTAAGTTTCAAGTAAAAAGGAGCATTAAATGGCCATGTATGTTTATTGCCTGTACCATCATTATCAAACCTAAAAAACTCCTCACCATCAACAAAACCTTTAATATAATCTGCAGTCCATTCAACAGCATAAACATGAAACTCAATCTCTGCATTTTCAATTTCCTTCGTACCGGTCTTTTGAGTTCCTATTGAGTGATAATATGATTGTGTGTGAATAGATGAATGAACCACATTGGGATCATAACCAACATATTCCATAATGTCAATCTCACCATCCAGTGGCCAAGCTGTGAAGTTTTTTGGCATCATCCAAAATGCGGGCCAAGTTCCTTTACCTCCGGGTACTCTTAGTCGAGCTTCGAAATATCCGTAAGTCCATGCTTCAATGGTATTAATACGTGCAGAGTAGATTCTTTCACCTCGTGGAATTGCTTTTATCTTCAATGTTCCATCATAAATAGCGGCAGTTGTATCAGTTCCTATGAAACCCTCAATATATGTTTGCAATTCGTTATTTACCCAACCGGGCTCTGCTGTTTCGTAAAACCATTTTTCATTGTCCGGTAATGCCGGCTTTCCACCGCTCAACTTATCAGCATTAAACTCTTCTTCCCAAACAAGACTATATCCTGATGGAACATAATCCTCATCTTTGTCAGCCTCTTGATTAATAAAATATTGCTTTGAAAAATCGCCTGAAACAAATGTTACTTCAGCAATTCTGTTTTTATCTTCTGTGTTCGCTGTTGCAGTTGCTTCGATAGCTGTTGTTCCTTTATATCCATTATCTATATTAAAGGTTACCCATGATTGATTTGTTGTTAACTGCCAATCGGCATTAGATGTTACATAAATCTTTCTTGTTTCACCCTGAAACACAAAATCGGCTATGTGGGGAGTAATATTCCACTCAACCACCAATTCACCTTCATGTTGTATTACATTATATCTATGGCTATATTCGCCTGAAACAAATTTTAGCTCTGCTTTGCGAGACTCATCAACCCTATTCTTTTCAGCTGTTACTTTTAAAACCGTCTGTCCATTACCACCGTTATTTGGAGTTAGTGTTATCCATTGCTGGTCAGAAGAAACCGTCCAATTTCCATTTGCTTCAATAATGATATTTTTGGTCTCTCCATCTGAAGATAATTGTATCGATTCAGGTGATATTTCCCATTTAACCTCTACTTCAGGATCCGGAGTAATTGGCAGCGGATCACCGCTGCCACCACATGCTGCAAACAAGATTGCAAGCAATATTAAATATGTACTCAATATTCTCATAAATTTGGTGCCCATTTATTCATCAAATTCAAAATCATCAATATAGAAGAATCCCGATCCTGCATGACCTTCAGCACCAAACTGAAGTACTATTCGGTCGTAATCTTCTCGATTTGCAACAGCAGAGAAATCAAACTCTAGCTCAAGCCATTTATCTAACTCCAAGTTAGCCTTCACTATTTCAGTTTGCCCTTCCCATGGAGCAGAATGCTCACTATCTTGCAATTTCACTGCAAGTTGCGGTAATAGCTTCTTATTTTCAATCCATTCTCCCGCAACTGCATTTTCAGTATCATAATCGTTAAAGGATGGTATAAACACCTTAACTCTAACCTTATTTTGAGTAGTAAGATCAAACTTATAATCATCGGAACTAAAAGAAAGGTTACTATAGAATCCGTTAGACTTCCAATAACGATAGACATGCTGAGATTCATTTATTGGAAGTGGAATAGGATTACCTATAAC
>CAZYGE010000051.1:0-14115 GCA_964647535.1 uncultured Proteiniphilum sp. | reverse complement strand
GGGTTCTGTTCAACATTAGGATTATTATCATTTTCACTAGATGGAATTGGTAAAACATCATGACGACCCAAAACGAAATTATTAAAATCGGGATCGCGTGATCTAAGCTCGTTTATTCCTTCTTGATTGTAAACCAAGCCCCATCTTTTAATATCAGGCCATCTATTACCTTCAGTAGCAAGTTCGAGCACTCGCTCCATTTGCAAGCGTTTTAAGAATGCATCAGCATTCGAAGCAGCTGTTGGATGATTCACTGAGAGAGCTGGCATATTTGCTCTTGCCCTTACCCTATTTACATGTGAAACAGCATCGGCTAGATTTCCTCCAGACTCAACAATACTTTCGGCATACATAAGAAGAACATCTGCAAATCTTACAAGTCTCACATTAGTTGGGTTGTGATAATCGTCAAAATCTCGATAGTGTTCAGAACTGTATTTGCGATAAAAAACACGCCCTCTCCAATCATCCCTATTCCATGTGTCTTCATTACTCACCTCTCTGTATATACGTTCATTATTTTCGAAATCATTATGTTGATCTTCATAAAAAACTGTATATTTCAAACGAATATCGAAGTTATCATTTAAATCTTTCTCTTTTTTAAATTCATCTACAATCCAAGGACGAACTTCACCGTCGGTCCAACCTATACCGGGAGGTGCAAAAAACTGACCCCTATTTAAGCCTAGGTTTGGATTAACATCAAAGTCACCATCACCAGCTGGGGCTTGGTTTACATCTGAAAACTGAATTTCAAAAACCGATTCTTTGTTATTTTCAGTATCACTCCTGAAATTATCTCTATAATTTGGAACAAGATCATAATATTGACTTCCTCCTCCCTCAACTAACCAATGCAAATCACTTCTGGCTTCATCCCATTGATGAAGTTGCATATATGACTTAGCCCTGAATGCCAATGCAGCACCTTTTGTGGCACGACCTTTATTTAAATTGTCCCATTCTTCGGGCAACAGATTTTGTGCTTCTGTGAAATCGTTAATTGCCTGCTGATAAACTTCTGTTCCAGTGTGCCCATCGGGTTGCATACCGGGCGTTGATGGTTCAAGTACTATTGGAAGACTATTATTAGTGCTTCCCCACAATACTGCTAGATTATAATAATACAAACCTCTTAAAAAATATGCCTGTCCAAGTATTCTATCTTTATCAACTTGGTTGGCAAATTCTATATCAGGAACATGGTGCAAGACCTGATTTGCCCTGAATATTGCTTCATAGAAATCCCTATAGGTCCATCCATTACCTTCCCAAAAATTATAATTATTATATCTAAAGTCTGTCCACTCCTTTAACTCAGCCCAGGGACTTTGGCTAAAGCCTTCATCTGACGTAAGATCTAGCCGAAACCAAAGCCATCTGCTGTATGTTCCAGGTTTATAAAACATATTATATACGGCATTTACTCCATATTGTGCGTCAGTCTCAGTATTCCAAAATGTAGCAGTGGTAATTGTATTAGGATTTTCCACTGTCACATCACACGCATTCATTAAAAATGCAACTAATAATATATAAATGATTTTTTTCATTGTAATAATTTTTCTTTTGGTTAGAATGTCAAATTTGCTCCGAATGTTACACCAAAAGGGTTAGGATAAGCTCCACCATCATGACTCCGCTCCCAAATACTTGCATTTAAGAACTCAGGATCTAAACCTGTATATGAAGTAAATGTAATCAGATTCTGAGCGTTTACATAAACACGCACATTTTGGAATGTGTTCCCAAGTATTGTATTTGGCAAGTTGTAACCTAACGCAATTTGTCTTACTTTTAAATAACTGCCATTCTCCAACCAACGATCTTGGTCTCCTCTAACATTTCTTGAATCTTCGTAAATCGGACGTGGGTCTTTAGCATTAGGATTGTCAGGAGTCCATGGATCATAATCTGCTCTGTAATTCGAATTGTCATCAAAACGGTCGAATGCGCTTCTAGGTCCATTAAACGATTTATGACCAAATGCACCTGTCAACTGTACTTGTAAATCAAGACTTTTATACTCAAGGCCAATGTTTGACCCTAACTGAAATTTCGGAATAGTAGATCCTAAATGTTGTCTGTCTTCGTCGGTTATCATACCATCGTCGTTGGCATCAACAAATCGAACATCACCTGGTTGAGCATTAGGTTGAATGATTGTACCCTCACTGTTTGTATGCTCCAGTACTTCCTGAGGTGTACGAAACAATCCGTCTGTTTTAATAAGATACCACTCACCGATAGGATGACCGGGAATAGATTTCGTATTCCATTGAGTGAATCCCTCCTCCAAATCATATGCTATTTCTTTGATTTTATTTCTCAAAAAAGAACCGTTCAAGTTAATATTATATCTTAAATCTGAAGTTATATTATCACGCCATGTTGCTGAAAACTCCAGTCCGGTGTTTAGTAAAGTTACAGCATTTACATATGGATTACCTCCACTATTACCGGTTGCCATCAAAATTTGCATTGGAGCTAAGACATCTCTGGTCTCTTTCATAAAATAGTCAACTGATAGTTCTAACTTGTTGTTTAACATAACTAGATCGACTCCTGAATTAAACTGTGTCAATCTTTCCCATCTTAAATCATTATTTGCTAATCTAATTTGCGTCATACCGGTGTGAACATTCTGGTCTACCCCAAATACCGCTTGCGGAAATGTTGTGATAAAAGACACCCAATCCCACACACCTATGTTTGAATTGCCAAGAACACCGTAATTTGCTCTTATTTTCAAATCATCTATCAAAGCCGATTCAAAAAAATCTTCGCTACTAATTCTCCATCCTGCAGAAATAGAAGGAAAGTAGCCTACTCTGTTTTCAGCAGAAAATTTAGAAGACTCATCTCGTCGAACAGTAAAACTAGCTAAATATCTTTCATCAAAATTGTAATTTACACGACCGAACACAGAGAACAGTTTTTCTAAGTCTCTAAAATTACCTGCCCTCGGGTTGGAAAGAGCAGCATCTAAAGTATCGAAATACCTGCCATCACTTGTCATCAATACGTCATTTTTTGTACCCCAAACTTGTTCATAGGTTGATGAGAAATAACTTGTGCCGAGAACTGCAGAGAAATCACTTCTGCCAAAACTTTGATTGTATTCAAGTGTATTATCAAAAATCAGCCCCTGATATTGAGCCTGATTTTTATTTAATGATGAAGGATCATAGGGCTGATTATGTGTCCAGAACCCTTCTTTACGAAGGAATGAATGCGCATCGTTACTAAAGTTAAAGCCAAGATTAAATCTATACTTAAGTACATTCATTAGTTCAAGTTCTGTAAACAGGTTACCTCTGACGCGCAAGTTGGTGTTCTTTGTATCTTCAAAATCCTCTTTTGCAAAAGGATTTGTACCAAATGTAACATCTCTGTTACCATCTCCATAACCATAACCGCCTCTTGCCTCGTTGTTAGGGTCAAAAACAGGTATTGTGGGCAACATACGATATACATCAATTATGGGATTAGTGTTTAATTCATCCACAGCGAATTTACTCAGTACTATGTTTTCACCTATACTAAATGTTACATTATCTCCAAAATCTCGCGACGCAGATGTATTAGATCGCAATGTAAACCTCTCACTTTGAGTTCCAATAGTTGTTCCTGAGTTACTTTGATAATTGCCGGAAATAAAATATCTATTTTCTTTTCCTCCTCCTGAAAAAGAGATATTATGATCTTGAACAACACCAGTTTTAAAGACCTCTTCCTGCCAATCGGTATCAGCATCAAAGTGATTTGCCGGTTGTCTACCTGCATTAGCAAAAGCTAAATCGTTTAGTTCAATCCACTGGTTGCGGTTAGTGAGATTATATCTAGGTAACCATTG
Source organism: uncultured Proteiniphilum sp. (assembly GCA_964647535.1). Classification (GTDB taxonomy): domain Bacteria; phylum Bacteroidota; class Bacteroidia; order Bacteroidales; family Dysgonomonadaceae; genus Proteiniphilum. Next base: position 10,256 of record CAZYGE010000051.1, on the reverse strand, counting down.
CATGGTTGCTCGTGTAGAAACTTCGATCTTCATTTTACCTTCAGCGCCTTGTTTGGTTGTTATAATAATCACTCCATTACCGGCTCTTGATCCATAGATAGCTGCTGCAGATGCATCTTTTAAAACCTGAATACTTTCAATATCATTGAAATTGAAGTCACGGTTTGCACCCGATACCACACCATCAACAACGTATAGCGGTGTACTATTACCAAAAGTACCTGTTCCTCTAATCTCCACTTTACCCTCTCTACCTGGAGCACCTGATGTTCTAACATTCACTCCCGGTAATGTTCCTAGTGCATCACCAACAGAACCGGTAACAATTGTATTCTTCATCTCATCAGGATTAAATACTGAAACAGAACCGGTTAAATCAGCTTTCCTAATAGTTTGATACCCAATCACAACCAGCTCCTCTAGCAATTCTGTATCATCTTGCAAAACTATATTTAGAGTTGTTCTGCCATCCAAGGGAATAAGTTTTGTTGTCATACCCACATAGGAAACTTCTAAGTTAGAATTGGGAGGGACATTTTCAAGTGTGAAGTTGCCATCAAGATTTGTTACAGTTCCAGTTGTTGTGCCTTCTACAAGCACAGTAACTCCAATTAACGGCATGTTATTCACATCAGTTACTAATCCTCTCACTGTCACCTCCTGACCAAATAAACTTACGGAACATGCAAACATTAGCATTATCCATAATCCTTTCGAAAAATTGAATTTTAGTTTTTTCATCCTCTCATTTTTGTTTAGGTTATTTAAACTGCAATAAAAAACATCATCTACTACGTACTACCACCGGTCTAATTGGAGATCCGGTTATGCTTAAAACTCCGTCCTCTGATATTTCGAGATTATTTATGTATGAAGTGCGTGGTATAATTGCACTTTCACTCGCGTGGGCGTGATATATATATTTATAACTACCATCCTCTGTTTTAAATTGCGCCCCATGTCCAGTACCAACCAAACCATCTGCTGCAGGTTTATCTCTACGTAAAATTGGGTTACCGCTATATTTTACCCATGGCCCGAAAGGCGATTCTGAAGTTGCATAACCCACAGCGTAATCTTTACTTTCGAAATGATTAGCTGAATAGATCATATAGTAAGTATCGTCTTCCTTAAAAACAGAAGGTCCTTCAGCAACTGTTGCTTGGATTCTTTCCCATGGATCTGAAGCACTAATACATCTTGTTAAGGTTTCCGTTTTTATGCTTAATAAATCTTCTGTCATTTCTGCGACCCAAATAGCATTACCTCCGATGAAACGAACATAATATAAGTATGGAGTTCCATCATCATCTATAAACAATGAAGTATCTATGGATTTTTCATTAGATACGATAGGTTTTTTTTCTTGTTGTGTAAAAGGCCCTACTGGACTAGTTGATGTTGCAACATTAATATGCTCTTCTGCTGAATAGAACATATAAAATCTATTTTCTGATTCTACAAAGTAAACTTCAGGAGCCCAAAACCATTTAGTTCCCCATGAATTATTAGGATGTAAGGCAAGAATGTCATTACGTATCCAATGTTTTAAATCTTGAGAAACATAAACTTCAAAACCGTTTGCTTCCGGATCGATTGTTCCATATGCATAATAACTTCCATTGTGATATAATACATGGGGATCTGCAATCGGTAAATTATTTTCTAATATCTCATAAGAAGGAGATGCATCCTCTTTTGCCGGAGTAGCGGTAAATGTAGTCTTCTCTGATCTATTACCATCTTTATTTATAGTAACAATGCTAAAAACATAAGTTCCGAATTCCGGCAACATTAGTAAATATGTGCTTCTTGATTCATTGAATATACTTACATTTATTTTTTTAGAATTATTTTCACTTTCGTCCTCCAGTCTATACGATATCTCAACTAAGTTAATATTTGAAGGATTACCCCAACTCAATTCAATTTCATTTGCTTTTTTAGTTCCTTTCGCTAAAAAGAAACTCACTTTATTAGGGATTGGTTTATCATCGTCAATTTCTCCGTTATCTGTAGGATTATCATTATTGGCACATGAAAAAAATAAAATAATAAATGAAATCAGATTAAACTTAAATACAGTTTTACTCATAAATAATATTATTTGAAATTAAAATTAAAATTCTGTGTCTAATAACTTTGTATAGTAAGTGTTTCTGCCTATAACTGCAGATTAATCGTATAACCCACAGCTTTTAATATCAACAAAAATTAATCTAAATAGTTTATATTTTTCTGGTATTAACACAAAAGAGCGAATAGGAAAAACCCATTCGCTCTTTAATTTATGATATATTAAAATCTTCTACAATTCTTTATCTAATGCTTCTACTTTTCGCTCTATCAGCTTCAATTCTGATTTTATCTTCTCAACTTTGTTATTCATATCATCTAACAAAGAATTACCTTTTTTAGATGATATAGATAAAAATCCAATATTATTTTCATAAGTCTGCAATTCATTTTTCATGCGATCATATTGTCGCATTAATTTTTCCCGCTCATAATAAAGTTGATTTTTCGAATTATCTGATTTAGCAATATCAGATATATTAGACTTGAAACTCTCTAGCTTCCTGTCAGATTTATTCACATTAAGCTTGTCGAAAACGGCTTCTGTTGCTTCATAAAACTCGTGATATGCTACATCTTTCATTTTATATGGAACATGTCCTATGGATTGCCATTCTGACATAAGTTCGTGTAATTTAGAAAGTGGGGCATCATTTTCCCCAGTAGAGTCAATATTCTTTATAGATTCTACAACTTTTTTCTTTGCATTAAGATTATTGATCTCGTCTTCATATCTTGAAGTAGTGTTTAGTTTCTTCTGTTCAAAGAAATAATCACAAGCAGCAATAAAACGTTTCCATACCGGATCAACGTGTTTGCGAGGTATTATACCAATAGTTTTCCACTCTCTTTGAATATCAATCATATCCTGAGTGGTTTTCTTCCAATCAGTACTATCTTTCATAGCCTCCGCTCTTTCGCAGAGATCAATCTTTTTCTTTAGATTCTCTTCCATTTCACCGCGTAGGGATTTATAATAATTGTTCTTATTTTTAAAGAACAAATCACATGCCTCACGGTAACGTTTATAAATCTTAGTATTCCATTTTCTAGGTACATAGCCAATCTTTCTCCATTCAGATTGAAGTTCAAGCACCTCTTTTACATTCCTATTCCAATCTTTTATTGTTTTTATCTTGTCGTAATCAATAGCCTCAAGTTTCTCACAAATTGCAGTTTTTAACTCAAGATTATCATCTTCTTTGGCTCTTAAATCTTCAAAATGCTCTTGATATTTTTTATTTATTACGGTAGATGCAGCTTTAAAACGATTCCAGATTTCTTCTCGCTCTTTTCTTGAAACAGGACCTATCTCTCTCCATTCTTGATGAAGGTTTTGCAGCTGATGAAAAGCCGATACAACATCTGTTTCTTCATCAAGTTTTTCTGCAGCCAGGCACAGGTCAGCTTTTAATTCATAGTTCTTCTTAAAATCGTACTCTCTGAATTCATTATTAATACGAACCAAATCATAAAACTTTTCAACATAACGTTGATAAGATTTCCATAACTCATTTACTTTCGATTGAGGTAAAAGCTTAATATCATTCCATTCCTGCTGAAGTGCCTTAAATTCTTGATATGTCTTATTGAAATCTTCATGACCTTGAGATTCGGTAAGAAGCTTTATCTGATTAATAATTGATAGTTTGCGGGCTACATTTTTCTCTTTTTGCGCCTCTTCTTTAGCAACAAGCTCAGCACGTTTCTCTTTTATTTTTTGAAGTAACTCTTTGCCTTTTATATAAATATCTGGCTCTGTTGCAATAAAGTCAATTTCTTCTCCACCATCCGCTATGAAGGTCTGCTTTTGACCCTCTATTTCATTCCTGAGTGATCTGTAAAACTGGTTCTTATACTCCTCCACATATTTACGTTGAAGTGTACCTTTTTCCAGAAGAGCTTTTAGATGGTTAACTATCTCATCAATTGATAGTAATGTAACATTTGGATCATCTGATATATTGTTTTCATCTACATCGTCATCATCGTCATCAGATTCTTCGTTGCTTTTATCTTCTAGTTCATAATCAATTTCAGATTCTGATTCAGCTTCAGATTCTGATTCAGCTTCAGATTCAGATTCTGATTTAGTTTCAGATTCAGACTCTGATTTAGTTTCAACTTCAGACTCTGATTCCTGAACAAATTCCGTTTGATTATCATCTTTGGACTCTGAAGTATTTTCTGTTTCTAATTTAGATTCAACTCTGTCTTCTGATTCTTTTTCAGAATCGGCCTCAGATTCAGTATCTACTTCAACAGATTCTCGAACTGTTACCTCTTCAACTTCAGGAGAGTCTCCTTTAATTAAATCGGTTGAATCTGCAGTATCCCCTTTAACTTCTGCTTGTAGATCGTTTTCTAATTGTACTTCGCTAAGAGGTAGTTTTTCGTTTTCCAAATTGTCTTTAGTATTCATCCCTGCTCCTTGATTTATTCCAATCTGCCGATTGGTAATTTGCATTTCAATTTATAGTTTTTTGTGATACAATAAATCTTTTTACAAATACTCTTGTTCACAAATCAATACAAATTAACGCAATATTTTCGGGAATTCATTATATTTCACGAATTATTTTTCTCTAAAGAATATATTGATGGGTGTTCCTTTAAAATCCCAGTTTTCTCTCATTCGGTTTTCTATAAATCTTCGATAGGGTTCTTTGACCCATTGTGGCAAATTACAGAAGAAAACAAATGAAGGTACACCTGTATTGTGAAGCTGTGTGACATACTTAACTTTAACAAATTTCCCTTTATTCGATGGCGGTGGTGTCTTCTCAATAATTGGCAACATAATATCATTGAGCTTACGAGTTGGAATTCTACGCTTCTTATTCTCGTAAACTTCTTTCGTAAAATCCATAACTTTAAGAATTCGTTGTTTGGTAATAGCAGATCCAAAAACAATCGGAAAATCTGTAAAAGGAGCTAATCTCTCGCGAATGGCATTTTCAAAAGTTTTAACAACAATATTATCTTTCGTTTCCACCGTATCCCATTTATTAACGAATACAACGAGTCCTTTGCGATTCTTTTGAATAAGTGAAAAAATATTCATATCCTGACTCTCAATACCTCTTGTAGCATCAATCATCAACACACATACATCTGCATTTTCTATTTCTCTAATTGATCTTATAACAGAAAAATATTCCAGATCCTCATTCACCTTACCTCTTTTCCTAATTCCTGCGGTATCAATCAAATAAAAATCCATACCAAACTTATTGTAACGATGAAAAATTGAGTCTCTAGTTGTGCCTGCTATATCGGTAACAATACTTCTCTCTTCATCAAGAAGTGAATTTACAAATGAAGATTTGCCTGCATTTGGTCTTCCAACTATTGCAATCTTTGGGATATCCTCCAAAACTTCCTCTTCATTCATTTTTGTAAACAAACTCACTATGTGGTCTAACAAATCTCCGGTACCTGCACCATTTATACTTGAAACATTATAAGGATCACCAAGTCCAAAGGAATAAAACTCGGCAGATTGATGACCTATATTAAAATTGTCTGATTTATTTGCTACCACAACTACAGATTTACTTGACTTTCGCAGCATTTGGGCTACACCATTATCAAGATCGGTAATACCACTCATTACATCAACAACAAAAAGAATAACCTCTGCTTCTTCAATAGCAACGCGAACCTGTTTATTAATCTCATCCTCCATCACATCATCTGAGTTCACCACCCAGCCACCGGTATCAACAAGCGAGAATTCAACTCCGTTCCAGTTTGCTTTTCCGTACAGTCGATCGCGCGTAGTACCTTCAATATTGGTAACTATTGCCTGTCTGCTCTGTGTCAATCTATTAAATAGGGTAGATTTACCAACATTTGGGCGACCTACTATTGCTACTAAATTTTGCATATTTATTTTTTAATCAAGTTTATAACCAAACTTTTTTAGCATATTATCTCTGTCTCTCCAGTCCTTTTCAACTTTCACATACAACTGAAGATATACTTTTTTATCAAAAAAACGTTCAATATCCTTACGAGCCATTGTACCAAGTTTTTTCAAGGGTGCACCTTTATGACCAATTACAATACCTTTTTGAGTTTCTCTTTCAACCAAAATAGTAGCTCTTATACGAATAATATCACTCTCTTCTTTAAACTCCTCAACTACAACCTCTATAGAATAAGGAATCTCTTTTTGATAAATGAGTAATGATTTTTCTCTAATAATTTCTGTAACAAAAAAACGAGCAGGTTTATCGGTCAATGCATCTTTCTCAAAATAAGGAGGAGACTCGGGTAAAAGTTCCATTATTCGTTTTTGGACAATTTCTATACCGAAATTATTTAATGCAGAAATAGGATAAATTTCGGCGGCAGGAAGAAGTTGTTTCCAAATATCAACATACTTCTCAAGATCCTCCTGATTTGTTTGATCAATCTTATTAATAAGAAGAAGCACCGGTTGGTCTATTTGCTGCACTTTGGTAAGGAACTTGTCATTTTTATCAATTTTCTCAACTATATCTGTCACGTACAGCAAAACGTCAGCATCATTAAGAGCTGAAAGAGAGAAGCTAAGCATCTGTTCTTGCAGCTTATAGTTGGGCTGAAGTACGCCCGGCGTATCAGAGTATACAATCTGATATTCAGGAGTATTTACTATTCCCATAATTCTGTGACGGGTAGTTTGTGATTTGGCGGTAATAATAGAAATTTTCTCACCAACCAATCGGTTCATTAATGTAGATTTACCAACATTGGGATTTCCTACAATATTAACAAAACCAGATTTATGATTTGTATGCTGCTTCACCTTAAGTTTATTTTAATTTTCAGTACTAACATTTGCTCCGTCATAAGCCCATTTTAAATAAACACTGCCCCATGAGAAGCCTGCTCCAAATGCAGTTAATATTATATTATCTCCTTTACGCAATTTAGGCTCCCATTCCCATAAGCAAAGTGGGATGGTACCAGCGCTTGTATTTCCGTACTTCTCAATATTAATCATCACTTTCTCTTGAGACAATCCTGCTCTTTTAACGGCAGCATCAATTATACGCATATTTGCCTGATGCGGTACCAACCAATCTATGTCTTCAGCCGTAAGGTTGTTTTTTTTCATTATTGATTCAGTTACATCAGCCATGCGAGAAACAGCATATTTAAAAACGACCCTTCCATCCTGATAAACTGTATGCTCAGAATTTTTGATTGTATCTTCAGTTGCAGGATACTTACTGCCACCTGCTTTCATCTGCAATGGCTTATACCCTACCCCATCTGAATGCAATTCTACATCAATAATACCTAAATCATCCTCTGTAGGTTCAATAAGTACTGCCCCGGCGGCATCACCAAATAGAGGACAAGTGGTACGATCCTTATAATTTGTTATTGAAGACATTTTATCCCCTGCCACTAAAATTATCTTCTTATACTTGCCAATCTTTATCAATCCGTTACAAATTTCAAGACCATAAACAAATCCTGAACAGGCAACTTCCATGTCAAAACAGAAAGCATTTTTAATGCCGTTATTTTCAGCAACCATGGATGCAGAAGATGGAAAAATATGATCTGGTGTAGATGTAGCAAAAATAACAGCATCAATTTCTTCAGGCAATGTATTAGTTTTTTTCAAAAGATCCTCAACCGCTTCGGTTCCAAGGACTGATACACCCTGATTTTCACCTTTTAAGATTCGTCTCTCTTTAATCCCAACTCTGGTCATAATCCATTCATCGGTAGTATCAACCATTGTGGATATTTCCTCATTTGTGAGGACATAATCCGGTACGCTTGCCGATATACCGGTAATTACGGCATTTAATTTTTTCATTGTCACAAAATACAACTAATTTCTATGTGAAAAGACCCTGAAAAAACGAACTGGTAATTTCAGGGTCTTGTGTTTAAAAGATAAAGAGGACCGCGTTTATGCCATCACATCTTTCTCTATAGCTAATTTCCCTCTGTAGTAACCACAGTCGCTACATACGGTATGATAAACATGCCATGCCCCGCAATTGGAACATAAAGCCATTGTTGGTGTTTTGGCATGATCATGCGCTCTTCTCTTTCCTTGTCTTGAAGATGATTGTCTTCTTTTTGGATGTGCCATTTTATATCTATTTTACTATTTATTTAATTATCTTCTAAATCCAATCCCCGCAGGGCATCCCAGCGTGGATCACTTTGTTGATTATCTTCTTCATCATCTGTATCTGAGTCATCAGGAATGAAATCTCCGTCATCATCATCGTCAGTTTCTACATTTGCACTTACCGCACGATGTTTTTTGAATTTAGATGATACAACTCTGTTACATTCACCCGCCGGGTGTACATGCTTTATAGGAATTGCCAAAGCAATAAACTCATATAAAAACCATGCAATATTTATCTCACCCTCGTCCTCGGGGATAATTACAATCTCATCACTTTCTTCAGCATATTCTTCTCCAAACTTTACAACTAGTCGGGAGTCGGTGTCTACTTCCAAATCCATGTCATCAAGACATCTCGTACATGGAACTTTAATAACGCCTTCAATATTAAAATTAAGTTCAAATGAAGTAAATGTTCTTGTGACTTTTAAATCCACATTTACATTTCCTTTTTTCACTTCTTCTCCATCAATAGCGTCAAAAAACTTTCTATCCAGTTCAAACTCATATGTATGAACACCTGGAGAAAGACTTTTCAGGGGAATATTGTACAATTTAAATTTTGCCACGGTTTTCTCCTTAAAATAAAGCGGTGCAAAGATAATAATTTTTCTTTACACCACTTGTTTTTAATCTAAATTATTTGTTCTCAATACTTATAAAACTACTTTGCTGCTGCATTTTTTATAATTCGTTGCATTTTATCAAAGTTATCTTCCAAGCTTTGCAACAATTTAAACTGAGATTTTGTTCGTACCAGATTATGCTCGGGATATGCAATTTTGTAATATGTGTCACCATCTATATAATCTGTAAAAAAGCGAACTGTCTGCATATATGTAAGCAACTTGGCACCAAAAGCAAGGTTCTCAACTTCGGCATCTGTTAAGAAAGAAGCAGCATGTTCAAGATAACCTTTTGCATAAGCTTCAAATATATCCAAATTTACTGATACATTATCTAGATTTTTATCATCTTCGGCACCTCTGTTGGCACCTGTTCGTATAAAATCTCCAAAATCTGAAAGCACATAACCGGGCATAACTGTATCTAAATCCACAACAGCAAGCACCTCATTTTCATTATCAAACAAAACATTGTTTACTTTTGTATCACAATGATTTATTCGTTTAGGTAGTTTTCCCTCTCGGTGCAATCTTTCTGCTTTACACATCTCATCTGCACGTTTTTCAACTTCCTCTACTAAATCAGAAACTTCTTTAAGACGTCCAGCTTTGTTTGCTTTAACAGATTCTCTAAAAGCTTCTAATCTATATTCCATATTATGGAAATTAGGGATTGTTTCAAATAAAGGTTCTCCAGGAATATCCTCCAACATTTTCTGAAATTCTCCAAAAGCCATTCCGGCACGATATGCCAGATCTGGAGTAATCTCCTCAAAACTTTTACTATCCTTAATGAAAAGAGTTACCCTCCAATAATCACCTTTCTTATCTTTATAATACAATGCTCCATCATGAGTTGGAACTAATGTCAGAACTCTTCTTTCAACATCTGTAACCCCCTTATCTTGCAGCTTTGCCCGAATATGAGCCGTTACTCTATGTATATTATTTTGAAGTTCATGGACATTTTTAAAAATACTATGATTAATGCGTTGTAAAACGTACTCATTGTCATCCGATTTCACTTTGTAAGAATCATTAATATGCCCTTTTCCAAGTGCCTCAATCTTTACATTATCATTCTCATCAATAAATTGAAAGACTACTTCCTTCAGTTTTTTCAAATTACTCATTCTGTATGTTTTAGGTCAGTTATTTGTTTTATTTCTAAAATATCATATTTTGATTTTCACTCCAATTCTAATAACCCGAAAAATTGAGGCACATGAAAATTTGGCGTTGGTAAATCAATTGGATTCCAACTTATATAGTGAGGTTCGGGTGTTTCATCACCGCATTTATAAAAGTTTGCTCTAATTTTTTGACCAGACAGCTTTTCGTTATTTTTAAAGCCTAACGCTTTCTTAGGAATTCCCAAAAACATCGTCCAGTCGCTCACCTGA
>CAZYGE010000050.1:7045-14863 GCA_964647535.1 uncultured Proteiniphilum sp. | reverse complement strand
CTTGTTGCATATAAATAGAAGAATGATCTGTCTTGTTATCAGACAAAATGTAGTCTTTATGAGATGCGCTAATAAAACTAACCTTAGTTTGACGGTCAACATCCTTTCTTGGATATGGTAGCCATGCTTTCACAAGATCTCCCTCTTCAACTTCGCTGTCCGGTACTGTAAGACTGTATTTCATATGTGTAGTGACTTTCGGCAATAGATATTTCCCGGTTGTCTCTGAAAGTGAAATTTCATCAAGATGTTTATCTAAAGTTTTTTTTGCACCAGACTCTGCACTCTTTACAGGTGATTTTATCAATTTACGAGCTTCAGAATCTACTCTGAAAATATTAGGAGCAGCGTTGCGAAAATATCTTTTCTCTCCGTTAATTATTCTGAATTCAAGTATCCCTGATTCTTCCCACGCGTCAAGTTGTTTTCCGGTTGGAGTGAAACCCTGATGATCTTGAATCCATTTTATAACATCATCCCTGCTTCTGTTAAAATCAAGAGAAACTCTTCTTTGCATATCTTCAGAACTTATTTGCGGCAATTGCATTCTAAAGGGAGTGTTTTCATCATTATTGTGAATAATTGCTAGTTCTTTTTCCGTGAATGATTGAGAAAATACCATTGTAACTTTAATGGAAAATAATATTATGAAAAACAAATCTTTTAATCTCATAACTGAATTACTGTTTATTATAGATGTAACTAAGTATTTAGGCCTGATAGGGTTCTTCTGCAACCCAAAGATAATAACATTTCTATTAACAAACATTACATCCAAGCTGTTTTTGGAATCTCGGGTGTTAACTGTAACCTTCTCCGGTATATCCTTATATTTACCTTATACATAGCTCGTATTTATATAAGCTATGTATAACGGATATATATCTAAAATTAGGACAAAGTAGTGTCATGAACACTTAATCTACTTTTTAATTGCCAAAGTTTTTTACTTGCCAAGTTTAAGTATTCTGATTGCTCCTCTAATCACAATTATAAATACAATTGATCCTATTATAAGGTCGGGCTTATTAGATTCAAGTAAAAAGACCAGAACCCCCGCAGTTATTACTCCAAGATTAATTACTACATCGTTGGAAGTGAATATCATGCTTGCTTTCATGTGAGCCTCGTGTTTACCTTTTGTTTGATGTAGCAGGTAAAGACAAATACCATTTGCTATCAAAGCAAATATGGAAACAATGATCATTGTTGAGAATTCGGGCATACTTTCAGCACCGAAAAAACGTCTTAGTACTTCTAAAAAACCGATAACAGCGAGTGTTATCTGAAAATATCCTGCCAAACGGGCAACCTTTTTCTTCCTAATCAAGGTTCCTCCTACTGCATAAAGACTTAACGCGTATACAATGCTGTCGGCAAGCATATCTAAACTGTCGGCTATCAAACCCATAGATTTTGAAATAAAGCCGGTAGTTATCTCAATCACAAAAAAAGCAAAATTAATTATCAGAACAGCAACAAGTATTTTTCGCTGCTGTTTGCTTTCTGTAATTTCTACATCTTTTACTTGAGCAGTTGATACAATTTCTGCTCCTAGATTTAATTCTTTTATTGATGTTTCAATTTCTGAAGTTTCACCGTCGTGATATATTGTAACCTCTCTTTTTGACAGATCGAAATTCATACTCCTGATGGATGCAATATCCTCCAACTTCATACGGATTAGATTCTCTTCCGAGGAGCAATCCATTTTAGGAACCTTGAATAAGGTTTTATCCATTTTTACTATATTTAATTTTTAATTATTTATCTTTGGTCTTAGTCCATTAAACAAATATAAATATTAAAATATGAGTATCGAAACTATTCGGTATTTTATCGTTGGGTGATCTCTCAAGGTGACCACACAATAACACTAATAAGAGTTAATACAGTTGAGCATTTTGTTAATACTAAGATTAAACCTAATGGTGGAATATAAAATTTTAAAAATAAATATATGAAAACATCGATTAACAAAAGAATTAATTCAATTCTTTCTTTTTCTTTAATTATACTTTTACTACTTCTCTCGTGTAAACAAGAAAGTTCAAATATTGAGAGTAAAGCTAGGTTTCAGGAGAAATATAGACCTCAAGTGCATTTTACACCACCTTCAAATTGGATGAATGATCCTAATGGGATGGTATATCACAACGGAGAATATCATTTGTTCTATCAGCATTACCCCGAAGCGACACATTGGGGTCCCATGCATTGGGGACATGCAATCAGTACTGATTTGGTACATTGGGAGCACATGCCTATAGCATTATATCCGGATAGCTTGGGATACATTTTCTCAGGAAGTGCTGTAGTAGATATCAATAACACATCCCGACTGGGTGATAAAACTAATCCTCCCTTGATAGCCTTTTTTACATACCATGATATGGAAGCAGAAAAGCAAGAAAAGTTTTTTGAAATTGAAACACAAGCGATAGCTTATAGTTTAGACAATGGACGTACATGGACAAAATATAGCCACAATCCTGTTGTTAACAATCCGGGAATACGTGATTTTCGTGATCCCAAAGTTATCTGGCACGAAGAAAGTGCACAATGGATTATGAGTATTGCTTCGGGTCAAGTTATCATGTTTTATACTTCTCCAAATTGCATTGATTGGACATATGCAAGTGAATTTGGTGAAGGGGTCGGAAATCACGATGGTGTTTGGGAATGTCCTGATTTATTTCCTTTAGTAGTTGAGGAAACAGGAGAAACAAAATGGGTTCTAATTGTAAATATTAACCCCGGTGGACCCGCAGGGGGATCTGCTACGCAATATTTTGTCGGAGATTTTGATGGAAAGGTTTTCAGTTCTAATCAGGAGAACACATTCTGGATGGATCATGGTAAAGATAATTATGCCGGAGTGACTTGGAGTAATGCTCCTGATAATAGACGAATCTTGGTTGGTTGGATGAACAATTGGCAATATGCCGGAAAAGAACCTACTGAAATCTGGAGCGGTGCGGCTACTTTCCCAAGGGAATTAGGCTTAGTTTATTATGAAGATGAATATATACTTACTTCTAACCCTGTTAAAGAGATAAGAAATCTTTACGGAGAGAGTACAACATTAAAAAATAGTGAAATAACAAATAATGAAGCTATTTTCGAAGATATTATATTTGATAAAGCACCGGTAGAGATAGTACTGACTTTTGATATAGATGAAAATAAGGAACATATCTCTACCGACAAATATGGTATAACTTTTAAAAATTCATTTGGTGAATCTTTTACAATCGGATATGATAATGTAAATGAAAACTTTTACGTTGACAGATCAAATACTACAAGTGAGGTATTCTCAGAGGATTTTTCTTCACTTCAATTTGTTCCTTTTAAAAGAAGGACAGAAAATAAAATATGGAGAATAATTATAGATACTTCTTCAATTGATTTTTTCACATGTAACGGTAAAGTTTCAATTACCAATGTGGTATATCCTTCAGAACTATTTGACCAAATTGAGGTTTTTGCTGAAAATGGTAGTATTAAGATAAAAGAAGCGAAAATTACTGAGTTAAAATCTATTTGGAAATAACATAGCTATCTAACATGAAATCAAGACCAATTATAATAGGTGTCGGAGAAATACTATGGGATATCCTCCCTAACGGGAGACAAGTAGGAGGCGCGCCTATAAATTTTGTTTATCACGCCTCTAAACTCGGAGCAGATTGTTATGCGATAACTGCAATCGGGAACGATTCGCTAGGAGATGAAATAATGAAAAAGGTCGATGATATAGGTATAAATCATATTATCGAAAGAGTGCCTTATTCAACGGGAACGGTTAATGTGAATCTCCAGGAAGGAATTCCTAATTATACAATAAATGAAGGTGTGGCCTGGGATTACATACCCTTAACGATTGAAATGAAAGAACTTGCTAAAAGAGCTGATGCAATCTGCTTTGGAACATTGGCTCAAAGATCTGAAATATCTCGTATAACAATTCAATCATTGTTAGCTCTTGTTCCAGATACTGCCTATCGTATATTTGATATAAATTTAAGACAACATTATTATTCTAAAGAAATTATTACTGCGTCATTAAAATACTGCAACGTTCTAAAAATGAATGATGAAGAACTAAAATTAATAATTGCAATTCTTGGTATTGAAGCAGATAATAATATTGACGCTTGTGATTATCTTATCAAAACATTTAACTTGAAATTTTTGATTCTTACAGCCGGAGCAGACTACAGCGCTATATTCACACCTAAAACAAATTCTTTCATAAAGACACCTAAAGTGAATGTTATTGACACAATTGGTGCTGGAGATGCTTTTACCGGTTCTTTTATTTCATCAATACTCAAAGGAAAAATGATAACTGAAGCACATGATGATGCTGTAAAGAAGTCTGCACATGTATGCACGCAGGCTGGAGCTTGGGTGTAAATTTCAATTATAGATTCATAAAATAATTGTTAATAACTATTCATTTGATTCTTAATCCTATTTTATAGATATTTATTTCTTTAATTGCAGATAAAAAACTATTTTTGCATCAGAATTTAGATTATCAGACAAAATTAAAATTTTTACTATGGTAAGTTATAAAGAACTGGGTTTAGTAAACTCAAAAGAGTTATTTAGTAAAGCGGTAGAAGGCGGCTACGCAATTCCTGCTTTTAACTTTAATAACCTCGAGCAATTACAAGCTATTGTTTCGGCATGTGTTGAGACAAGATCACCTGTAATTATGCAGGTTTCAAGTGGTGCGCGTAAATATGCAAACCAAACACTTCTTCGCTTTATGGCTCAAGGGGCAGTTCAATATGCCAAGGAATTGGGTTACGAAATCCCTATCGTTCTTCACCTTGACCACGGTGATAGCTTAGAGCTTTGCAAAGAGTGTATCGCGAGCGGTTTTTCATCAGTTATGATTGATGGTTCTCATCTTCCTTATGAAGAAAATATTGCTTTGACTAAGTCGGTTGTTGAATATGCACATCAATATGACGTGAGTGTAGAAGGTGAGCTTGGTATACTTGCAGGTATCGAAGATGACGTTGTTGCTGAACATCACACATATACAGAGCCGGATGAAGTTATAGATTTTGTGACTCGCACAGGTGTGGATTCACTGGCTATCTCAATTGGTACTTCTCACGGTGCATACAAATTTACTCCTGAGCAGTGTACTCGTAATGAAGATGGTGTATTGGTTCCTCCCACACTTCGTTTTGATATTCTTGAAGAGGTTGAGAAACGTTTACCCGGATTCCCAATTGTTCTTCATGGTTCTTCTTCAGTTCCACAGGAGTATGTTGAAACTATCAATAAATATGGTGGTAAACTTAAAGATTCAATTGGTATACCAGAAGAATGGTTGCGTAAGGCTGCTACCTCATCAGTATGTAAAGTAAACATCGACTCAGATGGCCGTCTTGCTATGACTGCCGCAATCCGTGAGGTGATGGCTAACGATCCTGCAGAGTTTGACCCACGTAAGTATTTGGGACCTGCACGTGAAGAGCTTAAGAAGCTTTATATGCACAAGACCAAAAATGTACTAGGAAGCGCCGGTAAAGCGTAAGTCAAAGTATTTTATATATATAAAAAAATGCTGCTCCTTAAGTGGGACAGCATTTTTTTTGTTTCACAGATTTACTTATTTAACAGACTCACTTAAACTTCTAATCCCTTCATTGAATTTCTTTTCTTTAATTAAATCACTCAATGGTATATGCATTCTGTACCTCCAATAATGATTGGGGTTTGCGGGTACGTTTATACGTTCAGATACAAAGTCTTTTTTACGAAGCTTTTCATCTACTGAAATCCAATCTTGCCATGGCAGGATTATCCACATTGCATTTGATTTTAAATGATTTTCTATTATCATTTTGCAAAGCTCGGTTGAGCATTCTTCTGGAGCTTCGCCTTCTAATTGCAACACGTCGTTGTAATATTGTTGAGTAACGTTTCTATCTTCTGTCCACCATAGTCTGATTGGTGACATGTCATGCGTGGAAGTTGTGCAAACAGACATATAGGGCAAGTGGTTAAGATCGGTAAATTGTGTGTGAGAACTTTTGGGCATACGCTCAATTTCAAGGCTTAAGATTTGTAGTTCTTCCATTACAGATGGAACACAATCGGGTACCATTCCTAAATCTTCACCGCAAACCAGCATATTTGTGGATGAGATGAGCGGTGGTAGTCTTTTCATAGCTTGCTCACGCCAGAAATAGTTGTGTTTGTGGAAATAGAATCTGTCGTATAGGCGATTAAATGCTTCTTTTTCGTTGTGTTCCAGATACTTATATGAGTATGTGTATTGAGCTGTTATTCGTGGATGAAAGCGATGTTGATCACCGGGATCTCTTACGAATATCACTTCGGCACAAAGACTGTATAGCCCTTCGCGCAGCCTTTTACTCTTTTCATCCTCTTTGTCGGCAAATATTGTTTTAATTTTTTGCTGGGTATCACAAAATGATTTCAACCTAAAAAGTTGCCACCCCGATACTTCTAAATACTCTTTCTTGACCTCTTCTGTATACTCACCAAAAATATCTGAAAGGAAATCTTCATGAATAAATGGTTCAACCATTCTTTTCTCATCAAATGGAACTCCTTCGTTATTGATCTCTTCTGCCCAATAAGGGAGTGCCGGATTAAAGTATCCAAGTAAGCCCTGCACGGCATTTAGAGGGATTTCCCATATTCTGAAGAACCCAAGTATATGATCTATCCTGTAAGCATCAAAATAGTCAGACATTTTTTGGAAACGACCAATCCACCATGCATAGCCATCTTCCTCCATAGCTTTCCAGTTGTAGGTTGGGAAACTCCAATTTTGGCCAAAGTAGGAGAAATCGTCGGGCGGTGCACCGGTTTGGGTGTCCATATTGAAAAGATGCGGATCGGTCCATGCATCAATGCTGTCTCTATCTATTCCAATTGGTATATCGCCTTTGAGAGAAATGCCTTTGGTGTGGGCATAGTCTTTGACTCCCGAAAACTGTTTGTGAAGAAGGTATTGCACAAAATGATAATAGTCTGTTTCGATTTTTGCTTCTGCAGATTCTTCAATCATTTCATTTAATTTCATCTCATCATACAAGCTATACACTCCCCAATCGGTAAATTTTGCAGAGCCGTTTTTATCTCTTAAGTAACAGTAGCATGCATATGCAAAAAGCCAGTATTGGTTCTTGTTGTGAAATTCTTTGTATTCTTTTGAGGATAAGACTTTTGTCCCCTCTTGTTTAAATAGTTCGCGAGTATAACTCTCTTTTAGCTCATAGACCTTTTCATAATCTACTTCTGCCAAACTGTTGAGTTTTGCTGCCTTATTGATATAGGACTTATATTTACTTTTGTTTTTGAGAGGGTAATCGTTGCAACCCAGATAGATAGGATGTAGTGCATTTACCGAGATTGCACTATATGGGTATGAATCGCGCCATGTTTTGCTGGTGGTAGTGTCATTTACGGGGAGAAGTTGAACAAGATGCTGCCCCGTTATAGACACCCAATCTATCATCTTTCGCAAATCTGCGAAATCACCTATTCCAAAACTGTTGTCTGTTTTAAGAGAAAATACGGGGATGGATGTACCTATCCCTTTAAATTTGAAGTTGTTGTGGTGATATATAAGCCCGGTTTCAGCAAATACCGTGTCATCTATTTGTGCTTTATTTGCGTATAATATTCTGTTTCCACCATCTTCCCAATGAATTGCCAGGCCGGTTGTTTTATCAACGATTACAAATTTATACCAGCATTTCTCGGGTAGATTTTTTGCGTTTAAAACAATTTGCCAAACCCCATTGTCTACCGAGT
>CAZYGE010000050.1:1975-6945 GCA_964647535.1 uncultured Proteiniphilum sp. | reverse complement strand
TCGGGTAGATTTTTTGCGTTTAAAACAATTTGCCAAACCCCATTGTCTACCGAGTTCAGTTTGAGGGACTTTGAAACATCCCAATTGCCCAAAACTTCATTGTTTCCACTTATGCACAACACTTGATTGCTTTTTACGTATGGACAAATGACATTTAATAATACAGATTGTGTGAAGTATCTTGTGGGCAGAGACTGTTGTTTGTGTCTAAATATTGTGTCTGTAAATGCAGATGAATAGAGGTATGAATGGTATGGTTTATTTCTCCAAAGGTCTTGAAACATAAATTGTTTCTTGCTTTTTACGATGTAAGCCTTTCTGTGGTTTCCCCACTCACGGCGTATAATTCCACTACCTTGTTTTATCAAATAGTAGTAGCTTATTTCTTTTGATTGTGTAATATTTATATCGGCAAACCAGCGATTGCCGTCAAATGTAAGTTCTAGTGCCTTAGATTCATCAAATTCTCCCATTTCGGGTAGAGAACCGCAGATGCAAACTTGTTGTCCCCAAGCGGTATGGTAATCTAATTGAAAAGTTAACACAGCCATATGGTTAATATCATTAATTATTCTATCATTCTGTTTAAACAAAACTAATATGTTTTGATAACTAACTCGATGAAATTGAATAACATTTGAGTTGTATGGGGTGCAAACGATTGCTTTTTACATCACATGAAAATGAGGATTAAGAGTTGTGCGGTAATAACCCTTAGAAACATTGTTAATGGATAGACGGTGGCATAGCCCACTGCCGGAATGTCGTTACCTGCAGCGGTATTGGCAAACGAGAGCGCAGGCGGATCTGTCATACTTCCCGCTATCATCCCCATGAGTGTAAAATAATTTATCTTATATATTTTCCTGCCAATCACGCCCATTGTTAAAATAGGAACCAGAGTGATTAGGACACCATATCCAACCCATTTATATCCTCCATTTACAAAGGTTTCTACAAAGCTGCCGCCTGCTTCCAAGCCAACGCATGCAAGGAAAAGTGCTATGCCTATTTCTCTGAGCATCAGGTTGGCGCTCATAGTGGTATATGTTATGAGTTTAAGTTTGTGCCCGAATTTGCTTAGCAGTATAGCAACTATTAGTGGTCCTCCGGCAAGTCCCAGTTTTACGGGTTGAGGTATGCCGGGAAACATAATTGGTATACTTCCCAATAATACGCCCATGGCGATACCTATAAATATTGCAATTAAATTGGGTTCTCTGAGTCTTTTTAATGAGTTGCCCAGAAATCTTTCTACGTTTGAAATGGCATCTTCTGTTCCAACTACAGTAACTCTGTCTCCCAATTGAAGTTGCAAGGCGGAGTCTGCAATGAGATCTACTCCTGCACGGTTTACGCGTGTGATGTTTACCCCGAAGTTGTTTCTTAGCTTTAGCCCTCCCAACGAACGGCCGTTTATTTGGGATTTTGTGATTACAATTCTTCTTGATACCAGCTGAGAGTCTAGCTTGTTCCAATCATCGCGATTCATATCAATTTGTTCTCCCAAAAGTGCATCAATTATGTTGATGTTGTTGAGATTGGAAACTATTAGTACTTTATCATTTTCGTAGAGCTTGGTTTCTGTCTTTGGTACTTCCAGAATGCCTGTTTTGGCGTGCAATACTCTTGAAATGACAAAGTCTTTCTCTACTAACGATTTTATCTCTTTGATGTTTTTGCTGAAAATAGATGGGTTTTTAATTTGGATAGAGAACATATGTGCTTCGGTCTTTTTAGACTCATCGCTGTCTTCAATTGTTTGAACTTCTTTATTTTGATCTATTTTGAATATCCTTTTAAGCAAAACAAGCGTTATTATAATTCCCACAACTCCAAGAGGGTATGCAATTGCATATGCAGTGGCTATAGTGGGGTCTATACCGCCCGTGAGATCTGTGTAGGTCTGTTGAGCAGCTCCCAGTCCGGGAGTGTTGGTTACGGCACCCGAAAGAATTCCTACCATTGTTGAGATAGGTGTCCCGGTTACATAGTGTAATACAATGGTTGTGATAACACCCATAAGTACAACTCCTGCGGCAAGCAAATTGAGGGTGATACCTCCTTTTCTGAAGGATGAGAAGAAGCTGGGGCCTACTTGCATACCAATTGAGTAGATGAAGAGTATGAGGCCGAATTCTTTCATGAAATGCAATACGTTAGGATCGATGCTTAAACCTAGATGGCCTAAGAGTATTCCAAAAAATAGAATCCAGGTGATTCCGAGCGAAATGCCAAAAATCTTTATTTTGCCCAACAATAGGCCTATCGAAATAACTACAGCCAATACAAATATAGCATGCGCCACACCCGATCCTGTAACTAATTGAATTAACCAATCCATTTTATAATAACCTAATTATGTATGTTCTCGAAGAATGATGCAAAGGTAATTGTAATTTCAGAATTAGCAAAAAGAGTTACTCTTTTTAATAATAGTCAAAATATATCATCTTGAATCGGGTATTTGTTTAGAAGTGTTACAAATTTGCCCTTTCTTTATTTATTGAATCGTTAAATCGGTTTTTTTGTTTTACTTTTATATGGACAAAAAATATTTTAGAGGAAAGTAATTTTTTTATGAGGAAAGTAATAGTCTTAATATCACTTTTGTTGATAATTTCTATAATCCCTATAGCGGCACAGACAGCAGATTCCACATCTACTACTACGCCAATTCCGGAGCGAAATGTGGAGAATTTGATTCAGGAAGGAATTGAATTGCATGATGAGGGGGAATATGAAGAGGCAATTGACAGATATAATGAGGCACTAGATATAGATTCTACACAAGTTTATGCGGTTTATGAAATAGCGCTATCATATCTTGCTTTGAAGGATTATGAGAATGCTTCATTATATAGCTCGCAGGTAATCGATTCTAAAGATAAGCAGCTTTCACCCGGTGCTTATGCAGTATTGAGTGAAGCTCTTGCCGGATTGGATGAGGTTGACAATGCCATTGAGGTGCTCTATGAGGGTATTGAAGAGAATGGTGATATTGCTCTTTTATATTTTAATTTGGCTCTCAATTATTATAAAAAGGGCGATATTGATAAGACTATAGACCATGTAACAAAATCTATCAATCTAGACAAATCACATAGCGGTGCTTTTCTTTTGCATGCTTATGCATTGAACGACAAGGGGTTATGGGTGCAAAGCATTTTGCCACTTCAGATGTTTCTTCTTATCGAACCCGATTCTAAGAGATCTAAAGATGCCTTTAATGAGTTGTTGCAGACTATGCAGATAAAAAAATCTGAGGAGCCTGTGGAAAGATCGTTTATACAGCGGCAGCTTATGAAAAATGTGAGTGAAACTGCACTTCATCCTAGTGAAGTTCCTCCCCTATCTACCGAAAACGGCTTAAACAGAAACTTTGTTTATCATGCCATAACTACCACAATAGATTCATTGAACAACGTTTCTGATGAGGTTGATGACTTTACTATTTTTAAAGCGGTAAACCTTGAGGTTATAAAAGTGCTAGAGAGAGAGAGTAAAGGTAGTTTAGAAGAAAAAGAGGGTGTTTTTTGGACATTCTATATTCCATTTTTTTCTCTTATAGCACAATCAACATATTATGATACCTATTGTCGTTATATTAGTGTGTCGTACATTCCGGAATCACTTGTATGGTGGGAGCAAAACCCCGAAGAGGCAGTGAATTTTGTCATGTGGTTTGAAAATGGCGATGACATCTGACATAAGTTAAATAAATCTTATATCTTTGTACAGTAACTCAATTGTATATACAATGTTTGATGAAGACCAATTGCTTGAAGAACTAAGAGATCCGCACACTGTGCGAAAGGGTTTTGCTAATCTTGTTTCTGAGTATAGTGAGAGACTTTACTGGCAAATTAGAAAGATGGTCTTGTCTCACGATGATGCCAATGATGTTCTACAGGATGTTTTTATTAAAGCATGGACAAATATTGAGAATTTTAGGGGTGACTCAAAACTTTCGACATGGCTGTACCGCATTGCCATTAACGAAAGTATAACTTTCATAAATAAAAAGAGGACTCAAAATAATATCTCTATTGATGAGGATGATTCTTTTTTGATAAACACACTCGAAAGTGATACTTATTTTGATGGGGATGAAGCTCAATTATTACTACAAAAAGCCGTTCTTACACTACCCGAGAAACAGAGGCTGGTTTTTCAGATGAAATATTTTGAAAATATGAAGTATGATGATATATCGGATATACTCGGGACGTCTGTGGGTGCTCTAAAAGCATCATATCATCACGCGGTGAAAAAAGTAGAGAAATTTTTAAGTGAGCCCAGTTAAACCTTTATCATATTACGAAGTCTATTCTACAGAAACGCGCAAAAAAGAATGTAATGAAAGCTAATTTTAACAAATTGCAGGATATAGATAATTCTAAGAACCCTTTTGAGGTACCTGATGATTATTTCGCCCAATTCCACAAAGAGATAATGGATAAGCTGCCCGAGAAGGAATTTACTGTACCGAAAAAGGTTACGATGTGGGATAAAGTTAAGCCTTGGGTATACATGGCTGCTATGTTTATTGGGTTGTATATAACGATAAACTTTTTGACTGATAACAGAAATGATGCCAATAGTGCTTCTAATCCTATGGTGGTTGAGCAGATGAATTCAGGGTCTACGAATCAATCAGATTACTGGTCTACAATTAATATTACCGAAGAGGAGTTTTATCAATATCTGGAAAGTCAACTGATAGAAGAGGGCTATTTTGATTACATGTATGATCAATATTATTTAAATTAAAAGAATAAAACATATAATAACGAGAATTATGAAGAGAGTTAATATTATAATGTTGTTGTTCGCTTTTATGCTACCAATGAACTTTTTATCCCTATCGGCTCAAACGCAGAATCAGAGTGAGGTTGAGAATCAGACCCAGAACCAGAATAGGAAAATGAATATTGAGGAGTTTGAAAAGAGAAAAGTGGAGTATATAA
>CAZYGE010000050.1:0-1875 GCA_964647535.1 uncultured Proteiniphilum sp. | reverse complement strand
ATACTGATGCTACGGTTAAGCAAATAGCAACCTTCGCAAAAGCGATGGGACACCCTACCCGAGTTGCTATTATACAATTTCTGTTGTCGCAGGAATCGTGTTACTTTGGCGATATTCACGATGTGTTCCCCAATGCCAAAGCAACGGTATCGCAACACCTGAAAGAACTACGCAATGCAGGACTTATTCAAGGTGAAATTGAAACTCCCAAAGTTAAATATTGCATAAACAAAGAAAACTGGGAAATTGCCAGAAATCTGTTTATTGAATTATTCTCATCGGAAATTAAAAACAATTGCTAAAAAAATTTACAAACGATGTTCGTCGTTTGACGAACTAATATCAAATAAATCAATCAAATACGTAAATTATGGAAATTAAGTATTTAAAATAAGGACATTACTAACATTCTAAAAATCAAATAAGTATGAAAGTTTTAATTCTTTGTACAGGAAATAGTTGCCGAAGCCAGATGGCACACGGATTTTTGCAATCGTACGATCCGAATATCAAGGTCTGTTCCGCAGGAACGGAAGCATCGGGAAAGTTAAATCCCGGAGCGGTAAAGGCAATGGCAGAAATTGGAATCGACATCAGCCACCACACCTCCGATCAGGTGGATAAGTACCTCGGTGAAGAGTGGGATTATGTAATCACCGTTTGCGGTGGCGCCAATGAAGTTTGCCCTGCGTTTATCGGGAAAGTTAAGAAACGTTTGCATATCGGTTTTGATGACCCAAGTGATGCCGTGGGGACACCGGAATTTATCGAAAGCGAGTTTCGTCGCGTGCGTGATGAGATAAAAGTGGCTTTCCGTAAATTTTATGATGAAGAAATATTTAGTTGATAGCTTATTAGGAATTCAAATTTAAATATCAAACATCATATATTTATGAAAAAGAAACAAGAGGGTATCGGCTTCTTCGAGCGATACCTAACACTTTGGGTGGCACTATGCATTATTATCGGGGTGGCAATTGGCAGGTTTATTCCCGCAATTCCCGAAACGCTCAGCCGCTTTGAATACGCCAACGTATCCATTCCAGTAGCTATTCTTATCTGGCTGATGATTTTCCCAATGATGATGAAAGTGGATTTTAACAGCGTGAAGAACGTGGGGCGTCGACCGAAAGGAATTGTGATTACAGGTATCACTAATTGGATCATCAAGCCATTCACGATGTTCGGACTGGCATGGTTATTTTTCTTCGTAATTTTTAAATCGCTAATCCCTGATGATCTGGCGCATCAATACCTGGCAGGTGCCGTATTGCTGGGAGCAGCTCCCTGTACGGCTATGGTTTTTGTATGGAGCTACCTCACACGTGGCGATGCTGCATACACGTTGGTGCAAGTTGCTGTGAACGATTTGATCATTCTTTTTGCTTATATTCCCATCGTGAAGCTTTTACTCGGTATAGGCGGCATCAGTATTCCGTGGGATACATTGATTTTATCGGTTGTTCTGTTTATTGTAATCCCACTGGCAGCTGCTATTATAACGCGACGTGCAGTTATCAGACGAAAAGGAATCGGTTTTTTTAATAACGTTTTTATTAAGAAATTCAACAATACAACAGTAATAGGACTGTTGCTCACATTAATTATTCTTTTTTCTTTTCAGGGAGAAACCATATTGAATAATCCATTGCACATAGTGCTTATTGCTGTTCCGCTTGTTTTACAAACACTGTTGATATTTTTTATTGCTTATGGATGGGCAAAATCATGGAAACTGTCGCACGACATTGCTGCTCCCGCCGGGATGATAGGTGCCAGTAACTTCTTTGAGCTTGCCGTGGCAGTAGCAATTGCCGTCTTCGGGTTGAACTCCGGAGCCGCTTTGGCAACCGTTGTGGGTGTTTTGGTGGAAGT
>CAZYGE010000049.1:0-15015 GCA_964647535.1 uncultured Proteiniphilum sp. | reverse complement strand
TTAGATTTAAGGTTAACAATGAAGATTGGTTGTCGCGAGACAACCTTTCCTTTTTATATACCTCTCGTAAGAAACGAGCTTATCTTTCGTCGCAAACAACCTTACATACTACAAAACGAAAATATTTACATTTTATAAAATCTCCAATTAGTTAATTGCTCTCTTTATTCCTATTTTTGCATTACACATGTAAATGTATCGAGATGAATTTCAGAACTCAAGTGCAAATAATAAAATCAGACATCAGCATTAGTCATGAAACTAAGATGATGCTTTTTGGATCTTGCTTCTCCGAAAATATCGGAGTTTATTTAAAATATCACAAGTTCAATGTAGATATAAACCCTTTTGGAATATTATATAATCCAATGTCTATTTCCAAATGTATCAGAAGACTCATAGATCAAAAAAGCTTCAAAGAATCAGACCTTGTCCTATATAATGAAGTGTACCACAGTTTTATGCATCATGGCAGTTTTTCTGATTCGGACAAAGATATAAGTTTAAAGAATATCAACTATCGTTTTAATAAAGCAAAAGATAATATTGCAAATGCTGACATATTATTAATTACATTTGGTACCGCATATGCTTTTAGTCTTGAAGAAAATGATGAAATAGTTAGCAACTGTCATAGGTTTCCCGCTGATAAATTTATGAGATTTCGATTATCAACAGAAGAAATAGTTGAAGATTGGGCTGATATGATAGAAATGCTCAAGACATTAAATTCGGAACTTAAAATTATATTCACAGTTAGTCCCATACGTCATTTAAGAGATGGCGCACATGACAATCAGATAAGTAAGTCAATACTACACCTAGCAATAGATAACCTCCAACAATATTTCAGAAATATAGTAGACTATTTCCCTGCATTTGAAATAATGAATGATGAGTTGCGAGATTATAGGTTCTACAACGATGACATGACACATCCGACATCCCTAGCAAAAGATTATATATGGCGACGGTTTTCTGATAAATATTTCTCTGAACAAGCGGTTAATATAAACAACGAGTGGTCGGAACTAGCCAAATCAATTAATCATCGCCCAATACATGCTAAAACTCAAGCTAATCGAAAGTTTCTGAGTCAAACACTAGAAAATCTTAGACTATTTTCAAAAAAACATCCTCATATATCATGTACAGAGGAAATTTTCCACCTTAACAACATTATTAATAATACAGAGAATAATATTTAATCCTTATGAAGTACGATATAAAAAATATAGCCTCAATATTAGGTCAAAAACAGAAAGCACTCTATCCTTCAGAAATATCAATATTGCTAACTGATAGCCGAAAGCTTTCTAATCCATTAGAGACATTGTTTTTTGCTATAACAACCAAAAATAATGATGCACATCACTTCATAAACGAGTTATATAAGGCCGGCGTAAAAAACTTTGTTGTCACAAAAGTTCTACCGGAGTGGGATCAATTGAAAGAGGTTAATTTTATAATAGTAAAAAACAGTTTGTTGGCATTGCAAAAATTAGCAACGCATCATAGATCATTATTTAGTATCCCAGTTATAGGAATAACCGGCAGTAATGGTAAAACCATCGTAAAAGAATGGCTTTATCAATTACTGGAAAAAGATTTCAACATAGCGCGTTCACCACGCAGTTACAACTCTCAAATTGGAGTACCATTATCTGTTTTTCAGCTTGATAAAAATGCAGAACTTGGTGTTTTTGAAGCAGGTGTCTCCATGCCCGATGAAATGGAGTTGCTTGAACCAATAATAAAACCAACAATAGGGGTATTAACCAGAATAGGGGAGGCGCATCAAGAGAATTTTAGCTCATTACAACAAAAAATAATGGAGAAGTTAGAACTCTTTATTAACTGTGAAGTATTAATCTATGGTGAAGATAACGATCTTGTAAACCGTTGTATCGATTTTAAAGTCCTTTCCCAAAAAACCTTTTCTTGGTCAAGAAAAAACAGGGATGCGCATCTGTTTATATCAAATATAGATAAAAAAGATGAGAGCACATTAATAAGTTACTCATTTATGAATTTTGATTACAGTTTCAAAATTCCATTCATAGATGATGCTTCAATTGAAAATGCTATCAGCTGTCTGGCAGTTGCTTTATATCTTCATGTGCCGCCGGCTGAGATAGCAGAGAGAATGCTTGTTTTGGATCCTGTTGCAATGAGGCTAGAAGTGAGAAAGGGCAAGAAAGGCAGTTTGATAATAAACGACAGCTATAACTCAGATATAAACTCCATAAAAATTGCACTAGACTTTCAGCATCAGAGGAAAATGGGGTGCTCTTTAACGAAAACTCTAATACTTTCAGACATCCTGCAAACAGGAATGCTACCCAAAACTCTTTATAAAAGAGTAGCGGAGATGGTAGAGCAAAGTGGAATTCAAAAACTAATCGGAATCGGAAAAGATATTCAAGCCAATTCTGAACTATTTGACGTACCAGTAAAACAATTCTTTCTTACAACAGACGAGTTCTTGAAATCACTAAAAAATGGGACATTCAAAAATGAATTGGTTTTACTTAAAGGAGCCAGGAGATTTCATTTTGAGAGAATAAATTCAGTCTTAGAAGAGAGAATTCATGAAACCGTGTTAGAGGTTGATCTTGATGCGGTTGTACATAACTTCAACTTCTATAAATCCAAACTTAATCCAAATGTCAAACTGGTATGTATGATAAAAGCAAATGGTTATGGTGCAGGTGCGGTAGAAATTGCGAAAACATTGCAATATCATCGATGCGATTATCTTGCAGTGGCAATTGCAGAAGAAGGTGTAACTCTTAGAAATGAAGGAATTACCCTGCCAATTATTGTACTTAATTCAGAAATAAATGGATTTGACGAGCTATCATACAATAACCTTGAGCCAGAAGTCTACAATTTTAGGATACTTCAATCATTTATTAAAGAGTCTGACCGCAGAGGTATTACAAATTATCCTATTCATTTAAAAATCGATACTGGCATGCATCGTTTAGGATTTTTAGCAGAACAAGTTGATGAGCTGATTAAAACTCTAAAAGGGCAAAAAGGTTTAAAGGTTAAATCCATCTTTTCACATCTTTCAGCGAGTGAGAGTTGGACTTTTGATGATTTCACGCACGAGCAAATGAATAACTTTAAAAAAGTTGCAGATATTGTAGAAAAAGAAATAGGTTATCCAGTAAGGAGACATATACTTAATTCAGCTGGAATAGAAAGATTTGAAGAATATGAATGGGATATGGCACGTCTTGGTATTGGTATGTACGGGATTAGCCCTAGCGGATTGAAAGGTTTGAAAAATGTATCCACCCTCAAAAGTACAATACTTCAGATCAATAATATATCACAGAAAGAAACAGTAGGGTATGGTAGAAGAGAAAAGTTAGACCGTAATGCTCGCATTGCAACCATAAGATTTGGTTATGCCGATGGATTAGATAGACAGTTTGGGAATAGAATAGGGAAAGTGCTTATTAATGGTCAAATAGCTCCCATAGTAGGTAATGTTTGTATGGATCTTACTATGGTAGATGTAACAGATATTAAAGCAGAAGAAGGCGACATAGCGATATTATTTGGCGATGGATTACCAGTTACCGAGCTTGCTGAAAGTATTGGTACAATACCATATGAAATACTAACTTCTGTCTCACCACGTGTTAAAAGAATCTACGTTAAAGAATAAAATCCAATAATATTAGAACCCTTCATGACAGAACGGTTTTCCCAATCTAATTAGTTTAAACAAAAAAAAGCATCTCTTTGGAGATGCTTTTTTGTATATATGTCTTGTCGTACTACTCTACGAAGAAAATAGCAACACGGTTCCAATCGTTTTCTGCATATGGCCGCTCGGTGTCACCTTTCCAGTCAATTGAGATACGATCGCTGCTGATTCCGTGATCATTGATCAATGCATCTGCAACCGCTCTTGCACGTCTTTCAGATAGTGCGAAGTTATACTCAGGAGTACCTGTTTGTCTGTCTGCGTAAGCTATAATGTTAACGCTTGCATTCTCGTTAGCCTTCATGTATTCAGCAGTGTTATAAACACTAATCTGCTGTCTTGTATCGATAGTTGAAGAATTAATACGGAAGAATACTACGTTAGGAACATAAACTGCTTCTGATACAACAGTTGGTTGTACTTCTGGACATTCTGGACAAGACTCTGGTCTTTGTCTCAGTTGTTCGTTTTCTGCACGTAATCTGTTGATTTGGCTGTTTAGGTCATTAATAAGATTGTAATCCATTAGTTCAGCAGGAGTGAAGTCTTGTTTTCCACCAAGACCAAATTTGATACCTGCAGTACCAGTAACAATACCATCATAAGAGATGTGTTCTCCAATACCAGGACCTGTTACACCGTCAAAACCAGCATCAGCTAATCTTAAACCTAATTCAATAAAAACAGCTACGCTGTTAGAAAGTTGAAAATTGTTGATTAAACCAACATTGTAAGTAAGAGTTTGGTTTTGGCTCTTAAACAAATCATTGTCTGGGTTAGGTCTTTCCCAATCGTTGTTCAAACCATACATGTAACCAATACCTAAATAAGGAATAAGGCTGTAAACCCTGTCTGGATTATAAGTACCCCATGCGTTGATAACATTATACATGATATCAATATGACCACCTAACCAGTTCTTTTCAGGACCGAATGGTGCTGTTACGCCTGGATTTACATGTTTGATATGACCACCGTCAATAACTAGACGGGCTCCCCAGTTAGGAGAATTCCAACGTCCTATTTCCAGTTGACCCATCCATCCAAGACGATCTCCAAAATTAGCATCGGCATCGTTTTCACCTTTTGTCATATAAAGGTTTGTTCCACCGCCAAGGCCGATATACCAATTATCACTTCCTTTGTTTTTCAGATACACTGTACCTTGAGAAACGTTTTGTACTTCTTGTGCACTTATGCTAAACGCTACAAGAGCAGTAAATAAAAGTAAACTAAACTTTTTCATAAAATTTAAATTCTAATTAAACATTTTTTATTACAATAACTCGATAATTTATTTTGTTATTTCCTTCATGTACTATACTGTTAGTACCTCTATTATTTATTGTATTTATAACGTCTGCGTTATAAAAATGTTCGATAAAACAGGTGTAAAACCATAACGGCTTTTAAGTACAAATCTTAAAGTCTTTACGCCTACACCAAGCTACTGACAACAGAATACAAATATAAAACTAAATTTTCACATTTACCGTCTTTTGTGTAAAAAATATCCAAAACAGGGCTATTTGTACAGTTTTTCTACAGTCAAGCCTCATCAATCAATATGAATAATGGGAAAAAGAGTTTTTTATTAACCCAAATAACTTTTAAGTAGTTTACTTCTCGAGTCTTGTCTCAATCGGCGTATAGCTTTTTCCTTAATTTGACGAACTCTTTCGCGTGTTAATTGAAACTTATCACCAATTTCCTCAAGAGTCATTTCCTGACATCCAATTCCGAAGAACATTTTAATTATATCACTCTCTCTTTCAGTAAGAGTTGAAAGTGATCTATCAATTTCCTTTTGTAGAGATTCATTAATTAAGGTTCTATCAGCAATAGGAGCATCATCATTCACAAGTACATCAAGTAAACTGTTATCTTCACCTTCTACAAATGGCGCATCCATGGATATATGTCTACCAGATACTTTTAGAGAATCTCGAACTTTCTCCACTGGAATATCCAATACAACAGCCAGCTCCTCCGCAGATGGACGTCTTTCATTCTCTTGCTCAAATTTCTGCAATGCTTTGCTAATTTTGTTTAGAGACCCTACCTGATTAAGGGGTAGCCTAACAATTCTTGATTGTTCAGCTAATGCTTGCAATATGGATTGTCTAATCCACCATACTGCATAACTGATAAATTTAAAACCTCTTGTTTCGTCGAATTTTTCTGCAGCTTTTATTAGACCGAGATTTCCTTCGTTAATTAGGTCAGGGAGGCTTAAACCTTGATTTTGATATTGTTTAGCTACTGAAACCACAAAACGAAGATTCGCTCTTGTAAGTTTCTCCAAAGCTTGCCGATCACCTTTTTTTATTGCCTGTGCCAATTCCACTTCTTCTTCTACAGTGATAAGATCTTCACGTCCTATCTCTTGTAAATATTTGTCTAAAGAGGCACTTTCACGATTGGTAATCGATTTTGTAATTTTTAATTGTCTCATCTATATACTTTCCTTCAATAAATATTTCTGTAATAACCAATTGGGGGTGCAAAAGTACTAAATAATTTTGTACTTGTCATTATAAAACTATATGCACCAAAACAAACAACAAAGGAATCTGGCAATATTACCTAATTCCTTTGCTATAGAAACACTTAATTACGTGTTTTTGTTACTCAATCTGTCTTAATTAACCTAACTTAACTATGATTGTTATTGTGCTGATAGGTCAATTGCTATGTATTGCGTTCTGCCATTGGGATAGAATCCTGCCACAAGTAAAACTTTATCCTGTCTATTTCTGGTTGCTGCTACAATTGTATTAATATCGCTTTCACTATTAACCGGCGCATTATTTACTCTCATAATAATAAAGCCTTTATTAATTCCTTCCTTCCTAAAAAGACCATCCGTGTCAACACTGGCAACTTCTATCCCGCTGGAGATACCAAGATTGGCTTTTCTTTCATCTGAAATAGGAGAAAATGTAGCTCCCAGTTTAGTCATTGGGTTGGCAGCTGTAGATATTTCTGTGTTGCCTTCGTCATTTTTCAATTCAACATTGAAATTGCGTTTATCTCCATTTCTATCAACAGTTACACTTACCTTATCACCCGGTCTGTACCTGTTTAATTGAACTTGAAGCTCAGCGAAATTGTTAATTGTAACATTATCAATTGCAGTAATAATATCTCCTTTTTGAAGACCGGCAGCTTTTGCGGCACTTCTGTCTGAGAACTCCTCAACTACAACTCCTCTTATCAAAGAAAGTTCTCTCGCCCTTTCAGGATTATCTCTCCTAATATTTTCAATATTTGGGACTTGGACACCTAAATATGCTCTTTGTACTGCACCGTATTCTTTTATATCGGCAGCAACTTTTCCTGCTATTGAAATTGGAATTGCGAATGCATAACCTGCAAAGTTTCCTGTTTGTGAATAAATTGCTGTGTTAATTCCCACTAACTCTCCACGAGTGTTAACCAATGCGCCGCCACTATTACCAGGGTTTACGGCAGCATCAACTTGAATAAAAGATTGAAGTCCGCCGCCCATAACATTACCTCTGTTCTTAGCACTTACAATTCCTGCAGTTACTGTTGAGGTTAAGTTAAACGGATTTCCAACTGCCAAAACCCACTCCCCAACTTGCAAAGCATCAGAGTTGCCAAAAGTTAAGTATGGGAAACCCTCGCCTTCAATTTTAAGCAATGCCAAATCACTCTGCGAATCAGTACCAACTACTTCTGCTGTAAACTCTCTGTTGTCATTTAATGAAACAGACACCTCGTTGGCATTTTCTACGACATGATTATTTGTTATGATATAACCATCTTTCGAAATTATTACACCAGATCCAAATCCCACACGTTCTTGTGGTTGAGATGGACCACGGTCTCCAAAACCAAAGAAGAAGTCAAATGGATTCATGTATTGCTGACTGCTAACTGTTTTAGTCTTAACATGGACTACTCCATCAAGAGATCGCTCTGCTGCTTCTGTGAAATCGGGATAGCCTTCATTCGTAGTAAGATTTGTAAGCACCACGTTCTTATCCTGATTAAATAAATTGGAGTACTCTCCAATCTCTTCAGATACTGCATTATTACTTGAGCCATTGAAAATATTTCCGTTGCTTCGATTTATAGCATTGTATCCCAGTAAAGTAACTATTGAGCTAACAACTGCAATAAGAACTATAAAAAGTACGTTTTTTGATTTACTTGTTTTCATACTAACTAGTTTGTTGTTATTTTCTTTTCAAATATAAAACAATTAGTGTGCTAATAATATCGCTTCCAATTAACTTTTAATACTTTTAACTCTAAAAAAAAATGATTAACCGCATTTAACGCAGTCGTGACATAATGGCACACCATTTTTTTATCTATATCTATTTCGATTGTCGGCATATTTTCGAAATTTAAAGTTGCTGATAGGCTGAACAAACTCATAATACAGAAGATCAATATTGTACTTCTTATAATCGAAATGCGAGCTATTTTTATTTATTGCAAATAATTGAACCGCAAATCGTAAGAGGAATAATATTATTGCAAATCCTAATAATATGAAGTTAGAATAAAATACAGATACTAATATAGTCATTAAAACAGTAAGAGCGAAACCATACTTGGAAAATGTCTCAAATCCAAAAATGAAATTGGCAGGTCCTTTGTAAAATTGTTTTGTATACAAATATTTTGATTTGATAGATCTCCATGTGGAAAAACTATCCACACTATCTGTTTCTGTAATACTGTCATGTGACAATATTACACCTGTGTTTTTTTTATTAGAAATCTTATTTACGTATAAATCATCTTCACCCGCTTCAATCCCCAAAATAGAAGAAAAGCCTTTATTATTAAAAAACAACTCTTTTCTGTAAGCCATATTTCTACCAATCCCCATATAGGGTTTGCGGTATATAGCCATTGATAAAAACTTTAAATGATGAATTAGGTTATCATAGCTGATGAACTTACGCATAAGTACTTTCTTTGGAAATACGATCCTGCTATAGCCCAGTAAAATATCCTTGCCTTTTAAAAACTCCTTGCCATATTCTCTTATCCAATTTTTTGATACCGGTCTGCTATATGATTCAGTAAACATGATAATGTCATATTTAGCAGCTTTTACACCCACTGTTACTGCAAGTTTTTTCTCATTTATGTCATCCGCTCCAGAAGGAATAAACGTATGATAAAGTTTGGAGTACTCTTGATCTGCAGCTGTCAGAACAATATCTGTATCATCACTAGAGCCGCTGTTTACCACAATTACTTCAAAGCTTGGATAATCTTGATCCATAATATATGGAAGATTTCTCTTCAATTCTGCAGAATCATTTTTGGTAGTAATTACAACTGAAATTCCAGGCAACTGTCCTTCATCAACTTCATTATCCACAACTTTCTTCTGATATGAATATGGCTTTCTCCACAAAATAAGACTGTAGAGAATTAGAATTATAAAAAAGAAAAGCAATACAGCACACACGGTCAATTCAATCAAAGAGAGATCATTGGCATAAGCTAAGATAACATCCATATTTGCATAAAAAGTTATTTCGAGTATTTCGTATTTAAAAAAAGTTGTAATTAGCGATTTAAAGCGTATCAGAATAATATGATCCGGGAACATCCCTGCAATTATATTTCGATACCATAGCCTCACCATAAGCTCCTGCAGATCTTATAGCTATAAGATCACCTCTTTTAGACTGATTTAGCGAAACCTCCTCACCAAAAGTGTCGCTAGATTCACATATAGGTCCAACCACATCATATTTAAACAACTCATCATCGGAACTTATGTTTTCTATATGATGAAAAGCCTGATAAAGTGCAGGTCTAATTAAGTCTGTCATACCTGCATCTAAAATAAGGAAATTCTTCTTTATACCTTCCTTAAGAAATAAAACCCTGCTTATTAAAGAACCACAAGGTGCAACAATCGAGCGACCCAATTCAAAATGCAAAATTTGATTATTGCTAAGTTTCAAATGTTTATCAAACAATCTAAAATAAGACTCAAAGTCTGACATTGGGAATTGATTCGGTTGATGATAATTGATCCCAAGTCCGCCTCCTACATTAATTATTGGAAGCTCAACACCTTGGTCGTTAAACCAGTTTTGTATCTTTTTTACTTTAACACATAAATCTTCAAATGAAGTCAAATCAGTAATCTGAGAACCTATATGAAAATGAATACCTATAAGTTCTATATTTCTGCACTTGAGAACAGTCTCTAAGGTTTTTGGTAAATCTTGTTCATTTATTCCAAATTTATTTTCATCTAAGCCCGTCGTAATATATTTATGTGTTTTAGCATCAACATTTGGGTTTATGCGAAGTGCCACAGTAGCAGTTTTGTTCTTTTTGGCAGCAAGGTCGTTTAAAACCTCAATTTCAGGTAAAGACTCAACATTAAAACAGAAGATATCATTATCAAGTCCAATATTTATCTCTTTGTCGCTTTTGCCAACTCCAGCAAATACAATTTTAGAAGGAGGGAAACCGCATTCTATTGCTTTTAAAATCTCATTCCCGCTCACACAATCTGCACCAAAACCATACGAAGCAATATCTTTTAATATTCTTGTATTAGCATTTGCCTTTAATGCATAGTGTACATGAAAAGGGCGATTTTTAGTCTCTTCTTTTATAGTATTAAGCGTCTTATGAAAAAGCTCTATATCATAGTAGTAAAATGGAGTCTCAATCGATTCAAATCTATCTTTTGGAAATTTTCCTTTTATCATTTCTATATCTATTGGAGATTATTAAACAAGCAAAATATTTGTCATAAACATGTATTGTCCATTGGCAAAATTACAATATTTTTTGGCAAACACTACTCTCTGATAAAAGAATATGCCAGTTCAATCTTATCATCCATAGATAAACTTGCATCAATCCAGTTTATTTTAATACCGCGTCGTTCCATGCCCCTGAACCAAGTCATCTGACGTTTTGCAAACCTATGAATTGCCACTTCTAACCCATTGTACATTTCATCAAAACTGATAACTCCAATAATATACTGAGTAACAAATTTGTATTCTAACCCATAGTAAATCAGATCTTCAGGTGTAACTCCTGAGTTTAGGATAGACTCTACTTCTTCAATCATGCCCTCATCAAAACGAGATTTTAAACGCTCAGATATTTTCTTACGTCTCAACTCTCGATCTATATCAATGCCTAGAACACAGCTTTTGATAGGTGGAAATTCTCTTTCAGAAACATTCTGTTTAACCTTATAATCTTCAATCTCAATAGCTCTTACAGCTCTCTTTTTCGTATCAGAGTCAGTTATATTATGTAATTGACGATAACTTTTTAGAATGTCAGTTAGTTCATCTAACGATTTGTCTTGCAGTGATTTTCTGAGTTCTGCATTTGCCGGTACATCCGGTAAATTATATCCTCTTAGTACAGATTCAATATATAAACCTGTACCTCCACAAAGGATTGGAGTTTTATCTTTCGATAATATCTTAGCGTATATTTGATGGAAATCTTTTTGATACTCAAAAAGAGTATATTTATCACCCGGAACTCGTATGTCAATTAAATGATATGGAATTATTACGCCATCAATTATATACTCCGATAAATCTTTGCCAGTACCAATATCCATACCACGGTAAACCTGTCTCGAATCTGCACTGATTATCTCACCATCCAAAGAGTAAGCGAGATTTGAAGCAAAGGAGGTCTTACCACTCGCAGTAGGCCCAAGTATAGTAATTAATTTTTCACTCATTCTACCAACTTCCTCCAGCACCACCGCCACCAAAGCTACCGCCGCCACCTCCTCCAAAGCCGCCGCCACCGAATCCGCCTCCTCCGAATCCGCCTCCAAATCCACCACTTCTTCTTCCAGAACGTGGTGGAAAGAATATAGGTGGCATATTAGTTCTGTGGTGTCCATCACCTCCAATATTCTGATCTCCACCGCCGAAAATAATAGAAAGAAGAACTATCAAGACTATAAAAATTATGACAATAACAATTTTAGGCGTGCTCTTTTCATCTTCTTCATAGGCATCAAATTCTCCTGAAAGTCGTGCAATCATTACATCAACTGCAGCATTAACGCCGCCAAAGTAGTCTTCTGTAATGAAGTAGGGAATCATCTCATTACGCACAATCCTACCTGCATAAGCATCATTAATTTTTGCCTCCAGTCCATACCCAGTTGCTATAAAAGCTTGCCCTCTGCTATTGCCAACTTTCGGTTTAATTAGTATTACCGCACCATTATCCTTGCTTTTCACTCCAATAGCCCATTCTTCACCTAATCTAAAAGTATAGTCAGAAGCAGCATAACCCCCCAAATCATTTACAGTAACAACATAAATCTGAGTTGAAGTAGAATCGTTGTATGCAAGAAGTTTATGCTCGAGTGCACTGTTTTCTGCAGAAGAAAACACTCTTGCAAAATCATTCACCAAACGATATGGATACATTGGCTCAGGTATATCTTGTGCAAAAATACCCGAGGAGAATAATATGATTGAGAAAAAAAGTAGAATCTTAGTCTTCAACAATAACCTCATTATCAAGTTCATTTTTAACTTCATCTGTAACGGGGAAAAATTCTTTCAACAGCTCTCCAACCTTTTCTACACCTTTAGAAATCCCCTTTTCTATTTCATTTTCTTTAAAATATATAAGCATTAAATCAAGTGTATATTGCCAGAAATCGTGATTCTCAATCAATTGATTGATCCCATCATCAGCAAAAATAGCTGCTTTATGATCTGCTATAGAAAGATAAATTAAAACCCCGTTACGCAAACGTGTATTATCCATCTTAAGTTGATGAAATTTTTTTGATGCAGTTTCTAGAGGATTTCCTTTACAATGTTTGGCAACATACACTCGAATCTCTCCGGTTGTATTATTTTCAGCATCTCTAATTGATTCTTTTATCTTATCGAGTTCATCTTTTTTAAGCATATATCAATTTGGTATTAAGCTTAGAATTGCACCTCAGGAGCTGTTTGTGCTTCTGGGAGTGCCTCAAAATATGCTTTGGTCTCAAAATCAAACCATTTGGCATAAATAACTTGAGGGAATTTCCTTATGTATGAATTATAATCTTGAGTAATTTGGTTGAATCTGTTTCGTTCTACCGATATCCGGTTTTCTGTACCTGCCAGTTCATCTTGAAGTGCAAGAAAGTTTTGATTTGCTTTTAATTCGGGATAGTTTTCCTGAATCATAAGCAAACGTCCCAAAGCCTGACTCAATTGATTTTGTGCCTGTTGATACTCCTGCAGACTTTCAGCTGTAAGGTTCTCAGGATTAACATTGGTTTGAGTAGCTCTCGATCTTGCTTCTGTGACCTGTGTAAATGTCTCCTGTTCATGATTGGCATATCCCTTAACTGTATTTACAAGATTTGGAATAAGATCGGCTCTTCTTTGATATGCATTTTGTACATTACCCCATTGTGCAGTAACGGATTCTTGTTTTTCTACCATTTTGTTGTAGCCCGTGCAACTTGCTAATGACAATGCACCTGCAACAATCAATAAAACATATACCAATTTTTTCATTTTTGTAAATTTAATTTTATCTTGACTTTATGCAAATGTATTATATTTTTGGTTATTATGCCCGATAGTTATAACATAAATTGCAGAAAAATGAACAGTAAGAAGGAATATTGGTTTTAATACTTCACACATTAAGTGAAAAATTTATATCTTTGCACTAATCTTTAGCTTATTACAAATATGAATCAACTAATTATTACTACTATATTATCAGTTTTTTCATTGGCTATCACCGCCTCTGGGGCATACCAAGAGCCTGATAGTTTGGATCTGTTCGAAAATATAACAGATATAAGCCGTCAAATTCAGCAAAGAACAACCGTACAGGAGCCTCTTATTATAGATGAAGACTCAATAATAGTAGTAGATCCAATTTTATTAGATACAACTACAACTACGTCTGATTTCCCTACGGATACAATTATAAAAGACACTTTAGTTATAGATTCACTTGCTTCAGATTCTTTAATTATAGACTCCTTAAATGTAGACTCACTAACTTTAGACACGTTAAAAATAGATACAATAAGACCACCATTACCTAAAGAAACAAAGGTTTTAAGAGGCATTGACCTTATCATAAAAAACGAACTGGATTCTAAATATAATAGAAATGAGAATGGTACACTCAGGTTACCTGAATATGACAATGACTTGTATGCTCTGCAAGGACTATCCTTCCGTGATACTCTTTTCTACAACCCGCTATTTCTTCCGGTGATTTATACAGGGAAAATACTTCCCCGCGATTTATCATTTTACTCATTGGAAGATGATAAGAGTAAAGGCAAACTCTTATCACCCAATCAAACATTTGAGCAAAATTTAGAGCATTCTGATTTTATACAAAGAGTAAGGCGAAATTATTATTCAGAAAATCCCGACAGAATAAGATATTCTTTACTTAGCTTCGATGGATTGCCAACAGTAAGAAGCAGTGATGAAGTGGTAGCAGAAACATTTAATCCATTTCGTGAATTATTGAGAACAGAAACCACTTATTCTCTCGAAGCACCAGGTGTTGATTTAACAACTATACGCAGAAAATATTGGGTACGTACTGGAGAACACTCTTTTCAGTTTGCTCAAAACTATTTCTCCGAAAACTGGCATAAAGGAGGTACTAACAACCTGAACTTCAATAGTTATAATGTTTTTAGGGCAAACTATAATAAGGACAAAATCAAATTTAATAATACTCTAGAGTGGAGATTATCTGTTTTTAATGCTCCCGATGACAGCATAAGACAATATAGAATAGGTAACGACCTTCTACGTTATTACGGAGATTTTGGAGTAGATGCATTTCTTTCCGGCTGGTCATACTCTATGAATATGGAAGCTAAATCTCAGCTATTTAATGCATATCCAACAAACTCTAACGAAATAAGATCAGCATTTCTAGCTCCTTTATATGTTAACGCCGGTATAGGTTTAAAGTATGTACTTAATAAAAAATCTGAAACCGTACGCCACAGAAACTTCAAATGGGATTTAGCTATAGCACCTGTATCTATTAATTACAGATATGTGGGTCATGATTCAGTTAGTGTAGTAAGATACGGTATCCCCGAAGGCAAAAAATCACTATTAGACCTTGGTACTACCATAACCTCAATTATAAAATATAACATTACCCGATATGTCACTTGGGATTCACGCCTAACCTACTTTACTAGTTACGATAAAGTGATAACTGAGTTAGAAAATAGTCTCAATATGGCATTAAGTAATGCCTTCTCAACTCGTATTTAT
>CAZYGE010000048.1:0-15521 GCA_964647535.1 uncultured Proteiniphilum sp. | reverse complement strand
AGGTGTTTTTTTCATTAGGTAGAATAAAACAAATACCCCTACCAACAAAGTCAATAATTCCACAATAGGCATTGTAATCCATACTCCTGTTACACCCATTACATTCTTCATAACATAAAGTATCGGTATAATTAATACAAGTCCTCTCAACACGGATATTATCAGTGATAATCGAGATTTGCCTATGGATGCTGTAAAGAAAATAAGAATGAAATTAATACCTGTAAACAAGAAAGAAGCAAAATATATCCTTACGCCCGGTTCGGCAATTGCAGCCATTATCTCATTATTGTCACCGTTAAAGATTCCTACTATTGCCGGAGAAAACAACAAACCACATAAAAAGAAAATAGCACCGGTTATTGAAGCAGTTATTAGCCCATATTTCAGTGTTTTC
Source organism: uncultured Proteiniphilum sp. (assembly GCA_964647535.1). GTDB lineage: Bacteria > Bacteroidota > Bacteroidia > Bacteroidales > Dysgonomonadaceae > Proteiniphilum. The sequence goes on along the minus strand of CAZYGE010000048.1, from coordinate 15,124 downwards.
TTCACAATATCATAATTACGTGCACCATAATTAATGCTTATCAACGGTTGCATCCCCTGTCCTATACCTGTGAAAATTGCTATAGCAATAATATTCATGTTTGCAATAACTGCATAAGCAGACACTGCAATATTGCCCACCAACTGCAATAGCACAATGTTGAAAAGAAACATAATTAATGCAGAAGAAAATTCATTAAGGAAAGACGAAAAACCAAGTGCTAATATCCGCCCCGCAGTCTTAATATTTCGTGTAAACTTTGTAAACATCAGTTCACGGTGGGGGTTTTTAATATGTAAAGATAAGATAGCCAAACTGGCAATAGGTGAAATAATAGAAGCCCATGCAGCACCGGCCATACCCATATCAAAGGGGAAGATAAATATATAATCAAGAACTATATTCAATAGTCCTCCGGAAGAAAAGGCAATCATAGCCAATTTAGGGTTATGATCGTTTCTAAGAAAAGTAATGAACATATTATTCAGGATGAAGAATACTGAGAATGTTGCGATTATATCATAATACTCTTTGGCCAAAATATAAATCTCACCAGATGCGCCCAAAAAACTCAGTATTTGATGGGAATACAACCAAGAAAATAAAATAAACAATAGCCCTATAATTGATGCAAAAACAGTAGTAAAAGAGAAATAACTGTTTGCTTTATTCAATTCACCTTTTCCAAGGGATGTGGCAAAAAGAGTTCCTCCACCAATACCTACCATCCAACCTAAACCGTTGAAAATATTAACAACCGGCAAGACTATATTTAGTGCGGCAAGACCTTCAGCCCCCACCCCATTAGCTATAAAAAAAGTATCTGCAAGAATAAAGAGAGACTGTCCTGCCATGCTCAATACTCCTAGGGATATATTTCTTGCAAAATCCTTCCTGAATTTTTCTTTATGCTCCATCACTTAATTTAAAAAACAACAGAAAAAAAGCATACCATTCCTTCGCACTAGGCCTAAGCGAAGAAAAGATATGCTCAGTTATATTTATCCGGCGACAAATATAATTGTCTACTTCTTTAGAAATTCTGTCTTCAAGAATATTGTTTGACCATCCACTCTTGCTTGAACATGAGTTGGATCGTCATCCGTCAGTCTTATACCACGTGCACGGGTACCTCTTTTAACTACCATCGAAGAGCCTTTTACTTTTAGGTCTTTAATCACCGTAACATCGTCCCCGTCAAGCAGTTCATTACCATTACTGTCTATCACTTTCTCAGATGCTTCTGCTGCATCCATATCTTCCTGTGTCCATTCATGAAAACATTCGGTACAATGAAAAAGTGAACCATCAAAATAAGTTACTGCACTATTACATTTAATGCATTTAGGAGTTTCTGACATTTTATTCTTTTTTTTATTCCACAAAGATACAGTTCAAAAGTCTGTAATCAAAATTCTTGTGACATTCAGTGAAATAATCCAAAAAACAATACCTTATAGATATGTGTTATTTTATTCTATCATAAACACAACTCATTAAACATCGCTTAATTATGCAAGTACAGAATCGGATTTATCAAATAAATAGTTTTAAATTTAGTATCCTATCAATTGCAATAATAATATTGCTGTCTCTTCTAGGTGCTTGTAATGATACTGAAATTAAATCTTCAGAAGCAACCATTGAAGTATTCACATTTCAACCTGAATTCAATATTGGATTAAATGAAGTTATTATTGGTGAAATATCTAGAGCTGAAATCTCTGAATATAACATCAACTTAAGTGTTCCTTACAATGTTTCTCTCACCCAATTAGTTGCCACGTTTAATTATGTGGGAGTTAAAGTAGTAATAAAGGCTACTGATCAAATCAGTGGAGTAACACCAAATGATTTTAGTGATCCGCTTATATATCATATAATTGCGGAGAATGGTGAAACAACCCAATATACGGTCACAGTAACAAATAACCCCGCTCGTTTACCCCGAGTTTATATTAATACAGAAGGCTATTTTGAATTTAAAGACGAAGATAAAGAAAACTATATAAATTCAACTATTCGTGTTGAAGACCTTGATAACTACTACAATACTGACACTGAATTCGTTTCCGAAGGTGAAATTAAGGGACGCGGAAATTCCACATGGTGGGGAGTTCCAAAAAAACCTTACCGTATCAGATTAGAAAAGAAAAGCTCCCTACTGGGGATGAGCAACGACAGAAACTGGGCACTTCTGGCCAATTATTACGATAAAACATTATTGAGAAACACAGTAGCATTCGAAATTTCACGCATTGCACAAATGAGCTGGACTCCTAAATCTGTAAGCGTAGATTATTATATGAACGGAACATACCGTGGTGTATACACTCTTACAGAGCATGTGAGAGTATCGGACGAGCGGCTCAATCTTGATCTTGTATCCTCTAACGATAATACCGGTGAAGCACTTACAGGAGATTACTTCCTTGAGCTAGACTTTCATTATGACGAACCCTATAAGTTCAAAACAAACATAAAAGAATTACCCATAATGTTCAAAGATCCAGATGAACCGACCCCCGATCAGTTCAACTATGTGAGAAATTATTTCAATACGGCCGAACAAGCATTATACTCAAACAATTTCACAGACCCTGAAGAAGGATACAGAAAATATATTAATGTGGAATCAATCATAAACTATTATATAATTCATGAACTTTCTAAGAATGTAGATGGGAACTTACGTGGAAGCTGTCACATGGCTCTTCGGCGTAATGGTAAAATTGAAATGCCTATGGTTTGGGATTTCGATCTCGCATTTGGAAATGCCGATTATATCACATGGGAACAAGGAGCATCGTCCAGCGAATGGGATGGCTGGTTCATCAAAACACAATCACCTTGGTTTGATAGGTTCTTTCAGGATCCGACATTTGTTGCAGAACTCAAAAAGCGATGGAACGAGTTGAAACCGCAATTAGATGAATTACCAAATTTCATTAGGCTACATGCTGAAGAATTAAATGAAGCACAATTTAGAAACTTTAGCCCTAGACCAAAAGGTGCAGGGTGGAGTATTACAGAAGAATTTTGGAACACAAAGAAAATAAGAGGTTCTTACCAAAATGAAGTAAATTACTTAATTTATTTTATTGAGAAAAGACTTGAGTGGTTAGATGTAAATCTAAATTATTTGAATTAGTTATATTTGTATGAAACAGAAAGCTCTTCAAATATACTTAACAGGTGTAAACAGAGTTTTACCCGATGCACTGGTTCGAAAAAATCTACAGTACAATAGTGATATTTTCACAAATTCAGAAAAAATATATGTTCTTGCAATTGGGAAAGCAGCATTTTTGATGGCAAAAGAGGCTGAGAAAATATTAAATGGTAGAATAACTGAGGGATTAGTTGTAACTAAATATGAACATGGAGGCAAACTAAGGCACCTTAAAGTAATTGAAGCAGGTCACCCAATACAAGACGAAAATGGAGTAAAGGCAGCCCGACAAGTACTTAAGGTTGCAGAAAAAGCCAAAGAAAATGATATAGTACTATGCTTGATTTCAGGGGGTGCATCTGCCCTATTAGCCGATTATCCTGCAGAATCTACCTTAGCCGATCTAAAGGAAGCCAATGAACAGCTAATTAACAGTGGTGCCACAATCTCAGAAATTAATTGCGTGAGAAAGCACCTGTCTGCTATTAAAGGAGGACAACTGACAAAGTTGACGTTTCCTGCGAAAACAATCAGTCTTTTACTTTCAGATGTTATTGGAGATCGCTTAGATGTTATCGCTTCAGGTATAACAGTGCCAGACAAAACCACCTTTTCGGATGCATTGGATGTAATAAAGAAGTATAATTTGACAGAATCGTTTCCACCAGCCTTAATTAATCACATGAATAAAGGACAATCAGGTTTAATTCCTGATACTCCAAAATCTAATAATCCTATCTTTAATAGAGTGGAAAATCATATAATAGGAAATAACCAAATTGCTCTGAAAGGAGCTGCAGAAAAAGCGACAGAACTTGGTTTCTATACAAAAATTATAACGGATAGTTTAGAGGGAGATTACAGACAAGTCGCCGAATATATCCTTAAATCCATTGACAAAGAAACACAGGCAGAAAATTTTAATAAACACTCATACAACTACAATAAACAAGAAAACAACTCTAATGATCAAGAAACCTCTGGTTTCCAAAAAAATCAATCCAAACTTTTATGTCTACTTTTCGGAGGAGAACCCACTGTTAAAGTTACAGGCACAGGTAAAGGAGGTAGAAATCAGCACTTAGCGTTGTACCTGGCAAATAAGATTAATGACCGGGAAAACATCACAATTCTCTGTGCCGGAACAGATGGAACAGACGGACCCACAGATTCAGCAGGAGCAATAGTTGATGGGTTTACTCTCAAACATTCATTTGACAACAACATAAACCCTGAAGACTATCTCTCAAATTTCGACTCATATAATTTCTTCAAACAATTGGGCGATTCTGTCAAAACAGGAAACAGTGGAACTAACGTTATGGATATGATAGTTGTGCTTATTAATCAGAATTAAAATTATTAGATCTTGCTTTTAACGTAAGTATAGCCATTAAACAACCCTTTTCTTTAATGATATATCTCTTCAGACAAACTAATTCAGCTCTTTTATGTTTAAAAGTCAAATTCTAAGTCGATTTTTTTAATATGTTGAAGAATAAAGATGAACTCATGCGAGCTCTTATGCTCAAAGATGCTGTGGCCATAGGACTAGGTGCGATTATTGGAGCAGGTATTTTTGTAGTAACAGGTGTTGCAGCCGGAGTTTCGGGTCCTTCTTTTATTGTGGGTCTTGTCATTGCGGGCACTATAGCTTCTTTCAATGGACTTAGTTCAGCTCAATTAGCAGCTGTATATCCTCAGTCGGGAGGCACTTACGAATATGGCTATCAGCTTCTATCACCCTGGTTTGGCTTTACGGCCGGTTGGATGTTTCTTATCAGTAAACTTTCCGCTGCGGGTGTAGTTGCAATAGGATTTGGCAGTTATTTTCATCATCTTGTACCGGTTGTATCACCACAAATCATCTCGCTGATAGCGATATTATTTCTCACAGTGGTTAACCTGTTTGGCATAAAAAAAGCAGGACTCATAAATATATTTATTGTTACTACCACCATACTCTCTCTTCTGTATTTGGTGTTTAGCGGTCTCCCCCAAGTGGAAATTAATAACTTCACACCCTTCGCTCCGTTTGGTATCTCGGGTATTGCAGAATCTGCTGCCCTGCTTTTCTTTGCGTTCACAGGCTATGCCCGCATTGCCACATTAGCAGAAGAGGTGCATCACCCCGAAAAAACCATTCCAAGTGCGATAATCATCACCATCTTTTCTGCAATAATTCTTTATGCAGCAGTATCCTTTGTCGCCATCGGCGTTGTTGGAACAGAAAACATGGCTTCCACCACATCACCCCTCCACATTGTAGGCAATGCGCTAGACACTCCTTCTATCAGTATCGTTGTAACAATCGGTGCTTCAACTGCTATGCTCGGTGTGCTGTTAAGTCAGATACTCGGAATAAGTAGAATGATGCTTGCAATGGGCAGAAGAAACGATTTTCCTCCATTTTTTCAAAAAGTTCACCGCCACTATAAAGTACCTCATTTGAGCATAATTTTCACAGGTCTAATCATTTTGCTGCTCACCCTCATCGGCTCGTTTGAATTCATTGTGCGAGCTGCTTCTTTCACCATCCTGCTTTATTACGGTATTACTAATATTGCAGCATTACGACAGAAACGCAACCAACAGAGATACAGTAAGATTGTGCCGACACTGGGGCTCATCGGATGCCTTGCCATGTCATTATCACTACCCTTGAATGTAATCTTAATAGGAGTTAGCCTACTCCTAGTTGGCTTTATACTTCGATTACTACTCAATTTTAAATGAAAAGATGTATTTTTGCATAAAGCAAAATAATCATCAAATGAAAAAAGTATTTATTTTTATGTGTATTGCAGCTGCTTCAGCTTCGTGTAGTTTAAAAAACAAACAATCGTTAGAAGTTAAATATCCTGTAACCCAAAAAGTGGATGTAGTAGACACCTATTTCGGCACAGAAATCAATGATCCTTATCGATGGCTGGAAGACGACAGATCGGACGAAACCGCGGCTTGGGTAGCCGCTCAAAACGAAGTAACATTTGGTTACTTAGATAAAATTCCATATAGGAATCAAATTAAAAATCAGCTAGAAGAAATATGGAATTACGAGAAAATTGGAGCACCGTTTAATGAAGGAGATTATACTTTTTACTTCAAAAATGACGGTCTGCAAAATCAAAATGTTCTGTATAAGAAAGATAAAGATGGAAATGAAGAAGTCTTTCTAGACCCTAATGATTTCTCTGAAGACGGAAGCACTTCTTTGGCAAGTTTAGCTTTCTCCAAAGACAGTAAAACTATTGCCTATGCAATATCCGAAGGTGGCAGCGACTGGAGAAAAGTAATTATAATGGATGTTGAATCTAAAACAATTCTAGGAGATACACTTATAGATATCAAATTCAGTGGGCTTTCCTGGAAAGGTAATGAAGGATTCTATTATTCAAGTTATGATAAACCTATCGGCAGCCAGCTTTCTGAAATGACCGACCAACACAAGTTGTATTATCATAAACTGGGTACTCCACAATCTGAAGATACAGTAGTATTTGGGCATGATGTAAAAAGACGATATGTGGGAGGTAGAGTGACGGAAGATGATAAATATCTAATTATAACTGCGGCAAACTCCACTTACGGAAATGAATTATATATCAAAGACCTAGCCAATCCAAATAGTAATATAACTACAATAGTAGATAACTTTGATAACGACCATTATTTGATAGACAACATGGGAGATAAACTGTTTATCATGACCGACAAAGATGCTCCCAATGGCAAAATTATAACTGCAGATGCTAAAAACCCTTCAGCATCTTGGGATGACTTTATACCAGAATCTGAAAATGTGCTATCCCCTTCAACCGGTTCAGGCTCCATATTTGCACATTACATGAAAGATGCAATTTCGCAGGTAATGCAATATGATTATCAGGGTAATCTTATTCGTGAGGTAGAGCTACCGGGTGTAGGCACCGTTGGTGGATTTAGCGGTAAAAAAGAAGACAACACCCTTTACTTCTCTTTTTCTAACTACATTACGGCAGGAACAATTTACTCCTACGACCCCGATGATGGAAACGCAGAGGTATATGAAAAACCCGATGTAAAATTCATTTCCGATGAATATGAATCGAAACAAGTGTTCTATACTTCTAAAGACGGCACACAAGTTCCAATGATTATCTCCTACAAAAAAGGTATCAAACTAAACGGAAAGAATCCAACAATTCTTTACGGCTACGGTGGCTTTAACGTAAGCCTTACCCCCGGATTTTCTGTCACCAATGCAGTGTGGATGAAAAACGGCGGTATTTATGCGGTACCAAATATTAGAGGAGGAGGCGAATATGGCAAACAATGGCATATTGAGGGCACTCAAATGCAAAAACAGAATGTATTTGACGATTTTATTGCAGCTGCAGAATATCTTATCGAAGAAGGATATAGCTCACCTGATTACCTAGCAATACGAGGAGGATCAAACGGAGGGTTATTAGTTGGTGCAAGTATGATTCAACGTCCCGATTTATTCAAAGTTGCGCTCCCTGCGGTAGGAGTATTGGATATGCTTCGATATCACACCTTCACAGCAGGTGCAGGTTGGGCATATGATTACGGAACATCAGAGCAAAGCCAAGAGATGTTTGAGTATCTATTAGATTATTCACCCGTTCATAATGTAAAGCCGGGAGTGGAATATCCGGCTACACTAATTACCACCGCCGATCACGATGACAGAGTTGTACCGGCGCACAGCTTCAAATTTGCATCCGTGCTACAAGAAAATCAAAGTGGAACCAACCCTGTACTTATTAGGATTGATGTTAATGCAGGACATGGTCAAGGGAAACCGCTCTCCAAAACAATTGAAGAAAATGCCGACATACAAGCGTTTACATTATTTAACATGGGTGTAAAAATATGAGAGGAATAATCTTAGTAAATGTAGGAACACCGGCAAGCGTTAAAAGACCTGATGTAAAACAGTTTATAGGTGATATGCTCTCCGATCCATGGGTAACGGGAAAACCCGAATGGCGATCTAGATTACTGGCAAGAAACATCATAGCACCTCTTTCTGCGTCAAAATCGGCCGAAAAATACAGGTTGATTTGGCGAAAAGAAGAACCCTTAACATCACCGTTGCAATACTATACACGCCAGCTTGCTCTGGCGTTAGAATCATCTAATGGAATAGCAGTAGAAGTTGCAATGAGATACGGAGAACCCAGTATTACCACTGCTTTACAAGAGTTAGAGCGTAAGTGCTCAAGGTTACAAGAGGTTATCATATTCCCACTTTTCCCACACTATGCACAATCCACTACTCAAACTGCAATCGAAGAAATCGGACGGATATTCTTTAAGCAACCCCGCACCTATCAATTAAGGTTTGTTGAACCCTACTATAACCACCCTGCTTTTATTAAAGCACTGGCAACTAGCGCATCTCCCTATCTCAATGATTTAGATAAATTACTTTTCAGCTACCACAGTCTTCCTGTAGAACAAGTTGAAATAGGATGGAACAAAGGCAAAGAGTACGACTACGTCTATCAGGTTAAAGAGACAAACCGACTCTTTTGCAAAGCTGTAGGAATTGACATGCAACAAACTATGCTCTTCTTCTCTTCACAACGAGATGATCATTGGATAAAACCATACTTAGACACCGATATTAATAAACTCCCGGCGCAAGGAATAAAAAAAGTGGCAGTAATGGCTCCCGGTTTCCCCATCGATAACATGGAAACTCTGTTCGATATGGATTACGAAGCCAGAAAACTCTTTATGGAAGCAGGAGGTGAAGAGTTCACATTTATTCCTTCATTAAACGATAGCGAAGCTTGGGTTAAAGCGATTTCGGAAATTTGCTCAGAGACCAATTAATGCAAATGCCTGTTATAAATTTCAAACCCATGTTGCATTATATTTCAGCCCCGTATAGCAACGCAACAGCTTGCTGAAAATCTCGTTCTGCTTCTAATGAAACTTCAACCAAATTATAAAAAAGGCTCAGTTCAGTAAAATATTCCAAAAGCGAGATCTCTCCCAAGTCGAGTGCCTTTTTTAGCAATTCTGGATTAGGTGAGTTGTTAAGGAGGCTTTTATAATCCTGAACTATGGCATTTAAACCCAATGCTCGCTCATATTGAGCTTTAATCTGATTATAGTACTTTTGAGCTCCATCGTTTTGTCTGGCTTCAGCTGCTATAACCGAGGCTTTTGCCATCGCAACCCTGTTTCTATTCTCCCATAAAGGAATTGTTAAACCAACCTGTAATCCCTGAAAATGTTCGCCTGCTATTCTCTCACTAACAAAACCAGCTTTAATTGATGGCAAATTGCCTGCCCTGCTTATATCCACTAGAGCCTGATTAACCTCTATTTCCTGCTTTGCGTATGCCAGATAAGGGTTCTGCTGCTCGGCTTGCAAATACCATTCGTTGAAATCGGTAGGCAACAGTTTTGCCTCATAGCTATCATTCGTTAACGACAATTCTACACCACCGTTCAATCTAATTAATTCTGATAACAATGCTTTTCTTTCCACTTCAACACGCGCAAATTCTCCTTTAATTGTTGTCAAATTCAACTGAGCCTTATTATAATCAAGACTATTTGCATCACCTTCAGAAAGACGAATTTGATATATATAAGCAATATTTTGCGCATATAAAAGTCTGGTTTCCAACTCCCGTTTCAATGAATTATAATAAATCAAATCTAAACACAACAGCTTTGCTTCCAGCAAAATATTCATCCTCTCAACCCTATACTGCCACTCCACAGAAATATTTTGTTTATCTGCAAGGCGGTTTCTCATTCCCGAAATTGTAGGAATATCCAATAACTGCATTGCACTAAAATCAACTCGATTTCCTATAGGAACGGGTTTACCCCATAGATAGCCAAAATCAACTTCAGGATCTGACAAGTAAATACCAGTCTTGTTGTCTAATTTTTCAGCATCTGCAGTTTTACGCAAAGCCTCAAGAGTAGCATTATTTACTTCAACTTCCTTTAAAATATCATCAATATTACTTTGAGAGTAAATCAAGAATATATGAAAAGATAAAATGACTATCAAAAATATTTTTGTTTTCATATTATATTATCAACCATTAATATCATCACTTATTATTAATATTACGACAAATCATTAATATCATTGTCAATCATTAACATTAAAATCATCATCAATTAAAATCTTGTTTTCTATTTTTTTATTAGTTAGCAGAAACATAATCGGAATTATAAATCCATTTAGTAAAGTAGAAGTTAATAACCCTCCCAAAATAACCTTTGCCATAGGGCTCTGTATTTCATTGCCGGGCAAACTACCGGTCATAGCAAGCGGTGCGAGAGCAAGAGCAGTAGTTAAAGCAGTCATTAATATTGGATTCAATCTATCAATTGATCCATGCATAACACTTTCTAGTGGCGTATAACCCTCAACAATCAAAACATTGTAACGGGAAATCAGCAACATACCGTTTCTTGTAGCAATTCCAAAAAGAGAGATAAAACCAATTATGGCCGGGATACTAATGTTACTGCCTGTTATAAACAATATAAACACACCTCCTATAAGAGCAAGAGGCAGGTTCATTAAAATTATTACCGACTGCTTGGCGTTACGAAATTGATTAAACAGCAATAAATAAATAATCAAAATTGAAAAGATGGAAGCAATCATAAGAATACGAGATGCTCTTTGTTCACTTTCAAACTGTCCACCATATTCAATATAATATCCTTCGGGAAGAATTATTTCATTGTCGACAGCATGCTGAATCTCATTAACCGCACCACGCAAATCGTCTCCCGAATAATTTGCCGATACAACAATTCTACGTGACACATCCTCTCTGTTTATGGTATTGGGACCTGTTACCGAAGAAACATCTGCCACATTTCTTAATGGAATCTTACGACCATTGGCATCAATTATCAAATCATTAATCTGTTGTGCAGATGACCTGTTGTCATCTCCAACCTTCACTGTCAAATCATACGCTCTGTTACCTTCATAAACCTGCGAAACAACCTCTCCACCAAGCATTACCGAAACTATTTGAGCGAACTCAGGCAATGACATGCCATATTTTGCCAACAACTCTCTTTTTGGTATAATGGTTAACTGTGGTCGTTCCACCTGCTGCTCAACATTCAAATCAACAACACCATCAATATGTTCAATTGAAACTTTAATTTGATTTCCTAAATCAAACAACCTGTTTAAATCCGATCCAAAAAGTTTGATAGCGATATTAGATTGAGATCCCGACATTATTGCATCTAGTCTGTGAGAAATAGGCTGGCCAATTTCGATACTTACACCAGGGATAACACTCATCTTCTCACGAATTTCAACCAGAATATCATCCTTAGAACGTTTGTCTAGAACTATAGGGGCCTCAATCTCCGAAGCATTAACACCCATCACATGCTCATCCAATTCTGCCCTACCCGTTTTTCGACCAACTGTTTGTACTTCAGGTATTGAAAGTAAAATCTCTTCTGCCATTCTACCTATTTTATCAGACTCATCTAGTGAAATGCCGGGAATAGTGCTCACATTGATAGTAAAAGAGCCCTCGTTGAAAGAAGGTAAAAAGCTTCTTCCGAGAGAGAAGAACATACCCATTGCTACAACAAAAAGGACTAAAGTAATTACTAAAAACAACTTCCATCTGTGAAGAGTATATCCAAGTGCTTTTCTATAATGCCTCTTAAGAAATCTAACGATAGATGGTTCCTTTTCTTTTGCTTTATTATTGTTTCTTATTCCACCAAGCATATAGCTACATAACACGGGTGTGATCGTAAGTGCCACTAGTGTAGAAGCGGTTAAAGAGACAATAAACGCTATACCTAGCGGTGCCAGCATTCTGCCCTCCATCCCTGTTAGAAAAAACAGCGGAATAAAACTTACAATTATAATTAATGTAGAATTTAGTATCGGAAGTCTAACCTCTTTGGAAGCATTATAAACCACCTGAATAACAGTCTGTTGTTCATTTTTTGGTTTAAGCCTATTTTCCCGAAGTCGTTTAAAAACATTCTCAACATCAACGATAGCATCATCAACAAGAGAACCAATCGCAATAGCCATTCCACCCAAACTCATTGTATTTATAGTCAATCCCATAAACTTCAATACAAGAATTGCAATAATTAAAGAAACAGGAATTGATACGAGAGAAATAATTGTGGTTCTGGCATTCATTAAAAAAATTGCCAGCACAATTATCACAAATATAGCACCTTCCATCAACGCTTTTTGGACATTGTTGATGGAGCTATTTATAAAGTTTGACTGACGGAATATATCGGTTGACATTCTAACGTCCTCAGGCAAAGAAGCCTCCAATTCGGCAATAGACTGGTCAAGTTTTTCTGTTAACTCCATTGTACCTGTAGCAGGTTGTTTGGTTACAGTAAGCAAAACAGCCGGCTTGCCTATCTCTGATGCCATTCCAATCTTTGGAGCTTTGTCACCAACAACAACCTCTGCAATATTTGAAAGGAAAACCGGACTATCATTTTCGGTTTTTACAACCGTCGTATTTAAATCATGCAGGTTGTTAGTTGAGAGCAATCCTCTGATTATGTATTCATTACCAAACTCATTTAAAACTCCTCCCGATACATTTACATTCATATTCTCAACAGCATCAAGAGTCTCTCTAAGGCTAACTCCATAATGCTTCATCTTTTTGGGATTCAAAAGTATTTGATACTCTTTAATTTCCCCTCCCAAAACAGAAACCTGAGCAACCCCTCTTGTCGAAAGCAAGCGAGGGCGGATAGTCCAGTCTGCAATTGTTCGTAAATCTCGCAATGATGTACTATCAGAAGTAAGACCAACAATCATTACCTCTCCCATTATAGAAGCTTGCGGCCCTAACGTTGGAGCCCCTACATTTGAAGGCAAATTCTCTCCTATAGATGCCAGCTTTTCAGATACAATTTGTCTTGCAATATAAATATCCGTACCCCAGTCAAACTCCACCCAAACAACAGAAAACCCTGTTGTAGATGAAGACCTTACCCTCCTAACATCAGCCGCACCATTTAAAGCCATTTCCACAGGAAATGTAACAAACCTCTCAACTTCTTCGGGAGCCATACCTTGAGCCTCCGTCATAACAACCACCGTTGGCGCATTTAAATCTGGAAACACATCAACTTCCATATTAGAAGCAGTATACAATCCTCCCAATATCAATAAAACCGAAGCAATCAAAACTACCATCCGGTTATTCAGTGAAAACCTAATAAGTTTATTCAACATAACTCCCCTATTTTCAATGTGAATGACTATCAGGTATAATAGTAGTATTGGCAGCTAATCTAATTTGAAGCACTCCATCAGTAACAATTTCATCTTTTTCATTTAACCCTGATAAAATCTGTACTCGGAAACCATCGTTTTGCCCGAGTGTAACTTCCTGTTTTCTGTAATGCTCATCATCCAACTGAATATAAACGAAATAAAGCCCCTGCTCTTCGCTTATTGACGATAACGGTACTGAAATAATATCCTGCAGTGGTGTAGAGAGAAGATAAACCTCTGCAAAAGAGCCCGGTATGATATTATTTGTATTATCAAACTCAAATGTAATAGGTATAAAAAATGAATCATCTCCGGTTGATCTGCCATAAGTTAACAATCTTCCGTTCATTTGAGAAACATTGAGTATTTCGTCATTATATGCCATTCTAAAATTTGCATCGTTTATTAACTCGATATTTTTAAAATGACTCTCCGCAACCTCTGCCTGAAGTTGTACACGACTGTTTTGAGACACAATAGCTATTGGTTCCCCAACAGAAACATATTCGCCCTCTTTAACCATAATACTTTTCACAAATCCGCTTTGAGATGTTGTTATACTTATCCCGTCTTTACTGTAACTTAAAGCTTGAGCTTCATTTACCCTCAAAGCATTCTCATACCTTAAGCGAGCCAATTCAAATTCCTTCTCAGATATTATTTTGTCTTTAACCAAATTGCTCGCACGCTCATACTCTTTAAGAGCATACTCATATTCAATTTTTGCAGCAATAGCAGGATCACCATCGGGAAGGGTTTGAGCTGAAACTGTAGCCAGTGTTTCACCTTCTTCAACGGCAGTGCCGGGTACAATTGCATTACGGGTAAATGACACGATTCCGTTAGAAGTAGATGAAACAGTAATTTCATCACTTTGTGAAGAAATTATCCTTCCACTTGTTTTTATAACATAACGGAATGTATCCGCCATAACTGTTTCCGTATCCAAATCGGCTGCATGAGCCTGTTCTTTTGTAAAATGTATGTCATCTGTAGGATCCTGTTCCGGGTGATGGTGCTCACTTTCATGGTTATATTTGCACCCAAATAGCAATACAGAAAAAACAATATATATTGATATAATGATTGTTCTCATAAAATATAAGAAAGTTAAAATTAAAAAATAAAAGTGTGGAATATTAAGAGTTAACCAAATAAATGTGGGGGAGCTCGCAATCCCAATGGGTTGCTTTTCTGAGCTGATGTTAATAAAATGGGATATTCGAGAAAATCAATTTTTGTTTCCTGTGTTTGTCCAATTAAATTATCAAAAATAAATAAGATAAATTCAACATAAAACTCATTATCAGAAGCACGGGTCTCATTTATTTTTTGTCCTAAATTAAATACCGAATGAAAAAAGCAATCACTTCCTTCATGGTTATTTTCCATGTTACAATCGGAGTAGTGCAGTTCGGTATTGAAACAGGGAATTTGGTGGTGATGGTGGTGTGGTATAGCAGAAATGGTAAGCATTAAGATGCTGGCTAATGCAATAAAGAATATGTTTATGTGATGCTTATTCATTATGATAGTATTTGCACTATTTTAACCAGCGAAGTTAATGATTATCCCTGAAATACCAAGTATTAATTATTCTTTATTTTTCTAGATATAATATACGCTATGCGATACCTTTGACTCCTCGTCAT
>CAZYGE010000047.1:0-16126 GCA_964647535.1 uncultured Proteiniphilum sp. | reverse complement strand
TACTAAAACAGTGACTCCTATTCCGGAGTCTCCGGTGGTTGTTTCTGTAACTGTACCGCTAACTGTAATCTGCTGTTGAGCAAATAACAGTGATGAGCAAAATAGGAAACATGAAATAAAAATAATAGTTTTAATCTTCATGGATGATACTTTTATTGTTTAAAAATATGTTTGTAAACAAATAAAGTATATCTATTTCACATTAAAAAACATCTTACCTCTCTGATAATACGTTATGCTTTTAAACATGTTTTTCAAGGGTACTCTGTCAGTACTTCAATAGCCCCTAATATTATATATATCAGATTGTTGTGTTTTTAATGCAAAGGTGCGATACAGTATGTTTTTATTTGAATTTAATAAGAAACTCAACTAGATTATCATTTTCTTCTAAGTTCAATTTCTTCCGCAACCTATACCTTGCTGATTCCACACCCCGAGTTGATAGACTTAATAAACGTGCTATTTCTTTGGTTGAATAGTTTAATCTAAGCAAACTGCAAAGTTTTAAATCGGTAGGTGTAAGAGTAGAATATCTTGTTTTCAAATTTCTGAAAAAATTCTCATGTATAAGATCAAAATTCTCTTGAAATATGTTCCATTCATCTTCATCAGTTGTATTTTCGCCAATCATGTTGAGCAAGCTATTACTTTCCGATCTGTTAATTTTGCCTTCAAGTGCAAGCTGCTGTATTTTAGTTTTTAATCTCTGAAGGAATTCGGCATGACTGATAATTAACATTGTTGCACTTGCCAACTCTTTACCTTTGTATGTTAATTCCGATTCAAGTTTTTCTGCTCTAAGCTTAATAATCTGCTTTTCCTGTTGTTCAATTTGAATAAGTCGTAAGCTTTCTTGTCTTGCAAACTCTTCACTTTTCTTTAATATAATTCTTTTTACTTGTCTTCTGGCTATAACACCACTGATTATCAATAATATTAGAATATATGAGATGTATGCCCACCAACTTACGTACCAAGGAGTTTTGATTCGGAAGGGATAACTCAATATATCTACTTGATTTCCTGAACTGTCTAACGCTCGTACATTTAAAATATAATCACCCGCCGGAAGGTTATTATAAGCTGCAGTTAGGTATTCGTCTGTGTCTACCCATCTGATATCATAACCTTCTAGCAGTGTTTGAATTTTAATATTCATTTTCGAAAATTCAGGATAGGAGAAGCGGAAGTCTAAATTGTTATTTCCAAATTTAATAAAAGCTTTGGATTGTGGGTTCAAGTAACTGAACTCTTCACTATCTCTGCTATAGGAAGTTATAAGCGAGAAATGTAATGAGCCGGATTCGCTTGGTCTCATATTATCCGATATTGAATATTTACCTATGCCTCCGTTTAAACTAAAATAGGATAATCCGTTTTCGGCAACAAAAACGTTTGCTCTACCAACATTTGGCGGATTGTTGAGTATGGTGAATGGGATTCGATCCCTGACTACATACTTGTTGTTCTCAAATTTTACTAGAGAGTATTCATTGTTGCGAATGAACCAGAATAAATCGTCATAGATTGGTACAATGCGATATGTATCAGCAAATCCGGGGAGGTTATTATTAAGTAAGTCAAATAATATAATTTCTTGTTTTATATCATCAAATGTGTAAAAATGTTTGCCATCTGAAAATATAATTCTCCCTTTTAGTTTCATTAAACTGATGTGTGGAGGAGTTGTAGTTTGAGTGGAGTCTAAGTATGTGATGCTTTCAATCTCTGCAATTTCACGTAACTCAGAATCTAGTTTCATTCTGTAAATTCCTTTATACATGTGGCCTGCCCATACATTACCTGTATGATCAACTTCTATGTTTTTTATTAAATCTGAAAAACCTTTAACACTATTGCTAAATTCCCATTCACCCTCGTTATTTTGTTTGTATATATAAAGAGATGTGTATGAGGCTTCAAGAAGAACATTATGTCCGTTCAATGTAACTTGTTTCATGTCCATACCCCCGGTGTTTGCACCAATTATTGGTATAGTTCTATCATCTTTAAGTAATGAAGTTCCAAAATTGTGGCCTATAAATATTTGATCATTGAATTTCTTAATGAACCAAGATTGAACATCGAACTCAGGAAGTGGCTGAAAACCTCCATTTGTTTTGGAGTAATGATATACACCCTGATTAGTAGCAAGGTAAATAGCATCATTATGATAAAGTATCTCTTCAACTAATCCTATCTGAATATCGGCAGGTTCATAAACTGTAAATGGTGAAGGCGTTCGAATGTTAGAAATACCGTTATCAAGCGCTGCCCATATACTTTTATTCTTATCGCTAAACAATCCTAGAATTGTATTATTATAAAGCCCATTTTTTTTATTTATGTTCCAGATTAGTTCTCCCTCATAATTAAAGGCATATATGCCTTTATTTATTGTTCCAATTATAAATTGGGAGCTGTCTCCTAAAATAGCCCTATTAATAACCGCTTCGCTTATTTCCTCTTCTAACTCGGTTTCCCAATAAGTAAGTGAGCCGCTTTCTTCAGAGAATTTGAAAATCCCGCTTTTTGAAGTTGCCAATAGAAAAGCATCATCAAATTGAATCATCGAAACTATATCATCATTATTGACTTTATCACGACTAAGAATCTCATGAAAGGTTTCTCCATCAAAAATTGCCAAGCCATTTTTTATTAGCTGAGCATACATTTTATCACCCTTTGGGAAAAGGTAAAGAACAGAAGGATTTGGGTTTAAAACATCAACTTTATCTCCATCATACATAAAAATTCGGGAGAAAGATTGAAAATAGACCTTTCCATCGAATGGGTGAATAGACCATACTTCATCATTATGAAAATTATACCCATCAACACTGTCTTTTATGGAGTAGTAAATGAATTGCCCAGTTTCGTTACGTTCAAAAAATCCAAATTCTTCAAAAGAGCCTACATATATCTTTTCGTTTAAGCCATCGCTATCTATATATATAGATTTAACAGAAAGATTATTTGGTAATTGGTGTAGTGCCCAATTGACTCCGTCAAAGCTCAAAAGACCATTATTATTCCCAAAATACATAATTCCATTTCTGTCTTGAGCAATAGTCCAGTTTTGATTTCCTGCTTTGTAGTTATTAGTAGTATAATTATAGACGGGAGGAATAAAAGTGATGCTCTTGGAAATTGAATACAAGAAGTTTATTGAAAACATTACCAACAAAAAAGATGTGAGTAATATTCTTCTGATTGCAGTCGTCATAATATGGTATAATAGACTGTTACTTTTTTTTCAGGAGTGCTTCTATTTCTCCTTCATTCAATATCTTGACGTTCGTAAAGAGAAATTTAGGTTCAAGGAAACTACCAAATTGGTTGCACTCATGCAATGCAGCATTTAAACTCGATTTTACATCTTCATCAAAAGAGAAAAGCATAAGTATGGTGAAGTAATTATCTTTAATATCGAATCTTTCAATCACTGCATCTGTTTTTTGTAGATGAAAGTTAAACTCTCTCTCAACCATTTCTTTTTGAGAATCAGTCAATTCCTGACGATCCGTAGTAGTGAATAGGGAGAAAAAACGCAACTTCTTATCCTGTCCTCCTAATCCTGATGATATATAGATTTGTTGCTGCCCCGATAGATCAGAACTGAGAATTATTCTGCTGCTAACTAAGGCCATGGAAGACCAGTGGGCAAGCTCGGAGTCTGTGGGGTTATTGTTATAAGTCTCAATTGATCTGTATGCTGCAACATCCGGTATAGATGCCAAAAGAGTTAAGCTTCTTTTTTTTCTATCGATACTCTCTTCAGGTGAAAATAAAATGTTTACCTCATCATCACGGTCAAATGAAGGGTTCTCGTTTCGAAGATTATCAAAATGTCTGAAATAATCCATCTGGGTTTCTATAGGGACTAAATCCTCAAGGATATGAAATGAATCAATACCCTGCTCATCCAATGTCTGCCTAAGTCTTTCTAATAGATCGTCATGTCCACTCATAATCACAAAGATATTGTTTTTGCCTTAAAGTTTATCAAATTGACTGTTAATTCCTCAGAATTGTATAAATTCGCATAATCAAATATTATAGTCCCTTTTTTATATTGAAGATCTTTCTAAAAGACAAGTAACCAAATATATGGATATTAAAATAGTAAATAAATCCCAACACTCTTTACCTGAATACGCAACTGCTTTAGCAGCCGGTATGGATTTGCGTTGTAATCTTAAAGAACCGATAAAGCTACAACCCCTTGAGCGTGCTCTTATACCAACCGGTTTGTATATTCAACTTCCTGAAGGATATGAAGCACAAATACGTCCCAGAAGTGGTTTAGCTATTAAGCACGGCATTGGAATCCTGAACGCACCCGGAACCATTGATGCAGATTACAGAGGAGAAATTAAAGTAATACTCGTCAATCTATCTAACGAGGTATTTACTATTAATGATGGCGAACGAATATGCCAGATGATAATTTCAAAACATGAAAGAGTAGGCTGGGAAAAAGTAGAAATTCTTGACGAAACCCAACGGGGAGAAGGCGGCTTCGGTCACACAGGTAAAGAGTAACGAAAAGACGATAATGATATATACTTTAATTATATGTTCCTTTTTTCTGGTAGGAATACCCTTAAATGTCAACGCACAGGTAGTTGACAGTACACTATTTGATAATAATGCGCGAAAGTTCGACTATTATTTTTACGAAGCTTTAAACGCAAAAGCACAAGGCAATTATAGCGAAGCACTAGATCTTTTTCTGCATTGCAATGAATTGGATTCAACCAATGCTAATGTATTGGTAGAACTCGGAACATTTTATAACGTAATGGAAGAAAAGGAGAAAGCACTTGAGTATTATAAGAAAGCTGTTCATTACGATAAGAATAACTACTATTATAATATGATGCTAGCCGGATTGAGCAGAGACCTGAACTTGCATCAAGAGGTAGTTGATATATTCAAATACATGCGTGAGTTAAATCCAGATAAACCAGAGCTGCTTTTTGAGCTTGCAAATGCATATGCAGATAATGAGGAGATAGAAAAAGCGATAGAATCTTTAGATGAACTCGAAAAGAGCCTGGGAGTTTCAGAAGCATTGGCACTGAATAAATTCAGGCTCTATTCTATGATAGACAACAAGGAAAAAGCCTACGAAGAAATTGAGCATATCATAGAAAAGAACCCCGGAGATCAGAGATACTTACTCCTTATGGGTGATATTCTCATGGAAGATAATCAGAGAGATAAAGCTCTGGAATATTATCAAAAGGCAAAAATAATAGACCCCGATTTTCCTCCACTGATTCTTTCAATGGTTAACTATTATGAGAGAACAGGTAATAGCAAAGCAGCTCAAACTGAGTTGACAAATGCCATTACAAACACTGTAATGGAGGTGGATACCAAACTGGAGCTACTAACAAGATACCTTGCAGTATTACAACAAAACGATCAAGATCTCAAACAAGCAAATATACTCTTTGAATCATTGTTTGAACAGCATCCCAATAATACACAAATAAATCTTATCTACGGGAACGTGCTGTCACTCCAAAATGACTATGAAAAAGCTGTTAATCAGTTTGAGATATTTATAGAAGATAATCCTGATAACCCCGGCGGTTATGAGCAAATCATAAGAGTGGCATTGCCAAAAGAAGATTTTGATAAGGTAAAGGAGATAACCACAAGAGCACTAGAACATTTACCGCAAGAAGCTCAGTTCTATTATTACTTGGGTGCAGTTAATTACCAAAATGGAAATTATAAAGAAGCACTAAGAGTGTTTGAAGAGGGATTAGAGAATGCGGTATTCAATAATCCTATACTAGAATCAGACTTCCATGGACAGATTGGTGATTTAAACTATTTTCTTGATAACAAACAAGCTGCATTCGAAAATTATGAAAAGGCGTTGAAATTAAACCCTCAGAATTTGCCTGTTTTAAACAATTACAGTTATTATCTGTCTCTTGAAAAGAAAGACTTAGATAGAGCTGAAAAAATGAGTAGCATCACAGTAAAAGCCGAACCTCTTAATCCAACCTATCTAGATACATACGGCTGGATATTGTATGAGCAAGGTTCTTATATAATGGCAAAAATATACATCGAAAAGGCCATAGAATATGAAAATGAACCTTCGGCTGATGTTTATGAGCACTATGGAGATGTATTATTTAAAACCGGGGAAGAGGAGGAAGCGGTTGAGCAATGGAAAAGAGCCAGAGAGCTTGGAGGCGACTCAAAAGAATTAAAAAGAAAAATCAGAAGGCGTAAAATGTAATTTACATGCAAAGATCTACATACAAATACTATATCATAATAATTTTGTTGCTTGGCGCAATGGTATATTCATGTAAACCCAAACACAAAATAGTATACTCTACAACTCCTGTAGAAGACAAGGGAAACAGTGATTTGTTCCGTGATATGATTTCAAGTAGTGTAGACTTCAAAACTTTCTCTTCTAGATTAAACTTAAATGTAACCAGTGGAACCAGAACAATGAGTTCTAGAGCAACTCTACGAATAGTTAAGGACGAAGCAATTCAAATATCTATTCAGCCATTGTTTGGAGTTGAAATGTTTAGATTTCATTTAGATCCTAATAGGGTAGTGTTACTAGACAGAATGAACAAACGTTACGTAGAAGAAAATATCGACACTCTCAAAGAAACCTATCCAGTAGGGTTTGATTTTTATACATTGCAATCTGTACTTACAAACTCACCATTTGTTTCAGGGAAAAAGGAAGCCGATAGCACAGACTATAAGCTATTTAAATTCGCTCAGTCATCTGATCTAAACTATCATCTTTCTTCAGTAGATCCTGAATCCGAAACTGAATATTCTTTCACGGTAAATGGAGATGATCGTATTACTTTTACGCACATTATGCACCCGGAAAACAAACAATCATTGCAATGGGCATATGATGAATTTGCAATACTTGCAGAAAACATATTTCCTCATAAAATGGTTGCAACAATAACAACAAAAACGAGAAAGATCAATACAGAATTAAGTTTCTCTGGAGTTGAGATTGATGGCGATCCGTTTAATATATCCATGAATATCCCTAATGGATACAGAAAAGCACCAATTGCGGAAATCTTAAAAATAATTGTAGCGGACCAATGAAAAAGATTCTACTCACATCTCTGTTAATATTCTTTGTAACATTTCTTTTCTCTCAAACCCAGCAGATAGAAAGTTTACAAAGACAGAGGCAAGCAATTCAGGAAGATATTAGAAATACCAATAAGCTTTATCTTGATGTTAGAAAGCAAACCACAACAATTCTAGACAGAATAAATCTCATAAATAAACAAATATCTTCTCGTAGAGAGCTTATAAATGTTCAAAATAAGGAAATTGAAGCATTAAACAGAGAGGAGTCAAGACTTGAGAAAGAGATAGAAAGATTAAACGAAGAGCTTAAAGTAAAGCAGGAGAATTATGCTGATGCTATAAAGAGTATGCTAAATCAAAACCACAATCAAAACAAACTACTCTTTATATTGTCAGGCAGCTCCATCGGAGAATCATTGAGGAGGATGCAGTATCTTAGAGAATACTCCAAATGGCAAAGGTCTCAGGCAGACGAAATTAAGAAGCAAAATGCAGAGATAAGTGAGAAGAAAAACGCCCTTTCACAAGCAAAAGTAGATAAGCTTAAAGCTCTGGAATCAATACTTCAAGAACGGAAAAAGCTCGAAGGAGAAGAGAAAGCATTCCAATCCGAAGTGTCAGCAGCAAGGGGTAGAGAAAAGGAACTGCAAAGAGAGTTGCAAAATAAGCAACGACAGGCAGATCAGCTAAACAATCAAATTGAAAATCTTATTGCCGAAGAGGTTGCACGTCAAGAGCGTGAAGCAGAACAGCGTCGTTTGGCAGAAGCTGCAAAAAGATCTGAAGCAGAAAAAATTGAAGACAAAAAAGAAGAGACTGCAGAACCTGATACCAAAGAGAAAGAAGCTGCGCCAAGAACAGGTGTTGCACCCAGAATAGAATCGGGAGTAAGTACCGCTTCCACAGAAAGCTTCAATTTATCTAAAAATTTTGCATCAAACAGAGGGAAACTGCCAATGCCGGTTACGGGAGCTTCTTCTGTTGTTGGAAATTTTGGTGCAAAACAGCATAAAGAATGGAATGTAACCACCAATAGCAACGGTATAGATATTCAAGCAGAAAAAGGCTCTGAAATACGTGCGGTATTTGATGGAGAAGTTTCAAAAGTATTCTCTTTCCCCGGATCTAACACATGTGTAATTGTTCGTCACGGCGATTATTACACATTCTATGCAAACATTTATGATCTTTTTGTGAAACAAGGAGATAAAGTTCAAACCGGACAATCATTAGGAAGAATATTCACAGATCCCGATACCGGAGTATCTAGAATGCACTTCCAATTGTGGCAAAAAACAAATAAATTAAATCCGGCCCCATGGCTTAGCAGATAGTATAGTTAATCATGAAAATTCGCAATAATGACTTTGAAAAATCGTCTCATAATAATGAACTTCCTCCAGTTTGCTGTATGGGGGGCATACCTTACATCTATGTCGAGATATCTGGGTCCAGCAGGAATGGGTTCTTACATAGGGATCTTTTATTCGGTTCAGGGGATAGTATCAATCTTTATGCCTGCAATTATTGGCATCATAGCCGATAGATGGGTACCGGCACAAAAATTACTGGGTGCATGCCATATTTTGGCCGCCATCTTCATGACATCTGCAGGATTATATGCGGTCAATAGTGGAGTTGATGTTTCATTTGCAACATTCTTTACCTTATACACATTTAGTGTGGCATTTTATATGCCAACCCTCGCACTATCCAATTCTGTAGCTTATACAATACTAGAAAGGGCAGGGATGGATACCGTTAGGGCATTCCCTCCAATACGAGTTTTTGGTACAATAGGATTCATCTGTACAATGTGGATAGTTGATTTACTTGGATTCCAAGCAACACCCATGCAATTCATTGTAAGTGCAGCAATAGGAATTATACTCGGATTGTACTCGTTCACATTACCAAATTGTCCTATAAGTACAGATACAACCGCAAAAACTTTAGTTGAAAGGCTAGGTCTTGATGCATTCAAACTATTTAAGAAGAGGAAAATGGCTCTTTTCTTTATTTTTTCGATGCTGCTTGGCGTATCACTTCAAATAACAAATGGATTTGCAAATCCCTTTATAGCTAGTTTCGAGGCAGCCCCGCAATATGCAGATAGCTTTGGCGTCAGGCATTCTAACATACTTATTTCATTTTCGCAAATATCTGAAGCTCTCTGTATTCTGTTGATACCCTTTTTCCTAAAAAGATTTGGAATAAAGAAAGTGATACTTATAGCGATGTTCGCCTGGGTATTAAGATTTGCGTTTTTCGGACTTGGCAATCCCGGCGAAGGACTTTGGCTGCTTGTATTATCCATGTTTGTTTATGGAGTAGCATTTGACTTCTTCAATGTTTCAGGTTCGCTTTTCGTAGATAAAGAAACTCCGCACCATATACGTTCTAGTGCTCAGGGAATGTTTATGCTAATGACTAACGGAGTTGGAGCTACAATTGGAACATTGGCAGCGCAATTGGTAGTAAATAGATACACCTCCTGGCAGGAAGTTTTGG
This sequence comes from uncultured Proteiniphilum sp., assembly GCA_964647535.1. Classification (GTDB taxonomy): domain Bacteria; phylum Bacteroidota; class Bacteroidia; order Bacteroidales; family Dysgonomonadaceae; genus Proteiniphilum. The sequence goes on along the minus strand of CAZYGE010000047.1, from coordinate 6,496 downwards.
TAAACGGACAGCTAAAGACTCTTATGATAGGCGACTGGCAAACTGTTTGGTTTATTTTTGCCGGTTACGCATTAATAGTTACAATCCTTTTTGCAATACTCTTTAAGTATAAACACGAAGTTGCTAAATAAAAAATTGGGAGAAAACAATTAATCTTCTCCCAATTTTAAATGAAATATTGTATGCCGTTATTCCTCAACCACCGGCAACATAACTATAGTTTTCAAATCACCATTTTCAAGTAAGTCTGATGCAAATTCTTTAATATCATCAGCAGTTATACTATTGACGGTTTCAATATAGTTTGTATGGTTATCTTCACCATAAAAGTATTTGGTGTCAAGAATGTTGAGCCAATATCTGTTTTCTTTTAAGTTTTCGTCGAAACTCTTATTCATGTGCTCTTTAACCTTGCTGAAATCTCCGGGTCTTGGTCCCTCTTCTGCAATATTGTTTAGCTCTTTTAATATAATACTATTTAGATGTGACATTTTATCAGGATCTGTATCAAATATTATCTGTAGGATAGTTTGACCTTCCGGATAACGTGAGATAGAACCTCCGGTGTACACACCATAAGTTCCTCCTTCATCTTCGCGCACCTTTTCGGTATACACAATATCAAGAATCTGACCAAACATATTCATCAATATCCGACTCTTCATGTTTCTTTCAGTATTTGTTGTAACCGCATTAAATACAGATGCTTTAGGATTTTGCATTTGACGTCTGAATATATTCTCAACTTCACCCTTCTTAAAATCCATAGGAACTTTAATGAACTCACCCTCTACTGCTTCGCCTGGCAAGGATGCAAGATATTGTTCAATAACAGGGCGTATGCTATCTTGATTAATATTACCAACTAATGTAAAGACAAAGCTTCCAGGATTAATAAACAACTGTTTGTACATCGTCATAATCTGGTCGTAATCAACATTCTTTAAATCAGCTGCCTTATCTCTTTTGGCAAGAGGATTATCACCGTAAAGAGCCATAGTAACTGAGTCGCTGAAAGCAATCATCGGTTCAGCTTCCTGATTCTTTAACTGAGTTTCTCTACGCTGTATGAAAGATGTAAACGTATCATTATCCTTACGTGGTGCAGTGAAATATAAATATACCAGCTGCATCATAGTTTCAAAATCTCTGATAGAAGATGAACCATTGAACCCTTGGTTAGTTAGTGATACTGTAGGTGTTGCCGAAACATTCTTGCCGGCTAAAACCTTAGGTAAATCAGTTGAACTAAAATTGCCAACACCGCCTAAAGTAATAACTGAACTCATAATCTTACTATTAAGCGGATCCAACTCTGCATACTGCGAATATCCTCCTACGCTTGAGGCTGTCATAATAATTTCATCACTCTTGAAATCAGTGTCTTTAAGTACTACTTTTATACCGTTTTCGAGAGTCCATACTGTAGCATCTAGTTCTTCGTCTCTTTCCTCACTCACAATATTTCCTGGAGTAGGGGGAGTAGAAATAAGAGGTTCATCAATCGATTCTCCGGCATAGGGCTCAATTGTTTCATTACGAACTTCTTCTAAAACTGCAAGCAAGCTCTCCTCGGAAGGATAAACGAGCTCATCTTTATCCGGTCCTGTAATTGCGATAACAAGATTTTCATCACCAATAAGCTGTTGAATGGTTTGATTTACAATTTCCACCGGAATATTAGGGGCAACATTTTGTATGAATTGATACTCAAATTCTATTCCGGGAATTGGTTCACCATCAGTAAACGCTCGAACATATTCTTGCGAATAAGTTGAATTTCTTTGCTTATCTCGGTTATTATAAGAATCTTCATAACTCTTAAGAATGTTGGTTCTTGCAATCTCATACTCACTTGCAGTAAAACCAAACTGCTTAACTCTTTCAGTTTCACGCACCATAGCAGCTAAAGCATCTTCAATCTTATCTTCGGCACTTCCTGAAACAACAGTCCAAGCATCTTTTGTTTTGGCTACAAAATAATCTCCATCATACGCATAAGCATGTGTAAAAGGAGCATCGGGTTTCTGGGTAATCTCGTTAAATCGTTGATTCATCATAGATGCAGCAGCATTTAGTATATACATAGAAATATAACCTGCCTGCGTATTTTTAAACTCATCAGGCATCGGCTCATGTTTATGAAACAACATTATACTTGTAGCTACGGCTTCCTTATCAGTTGCAATAGCAACAATCGGCTCAACGTTATCCGAAACCGGGTAATATTCTCGCTCTGCCCTGTTGGGGTCAAGTTCGATATATGAGAATAGATCGATTACTTTTTGCTCCATCTCATCCACATCCACATTACCCACAATAATTATTCCTTGCAAGTCAGGGCGATACCATTTATCATAATATGCCCTAATTTCTTCAGGTTTGAAGTTGTTTATAACATCAATACTTCCAATAGGCATTCTGTTGGCATACTTGCTGTTAGGATACATTTTAGGAAGAAGTTGATCCCAAAGTCTTTGCTGTGCACCGCCTCTTGTGCGCCACTCTTCACGAATAACACCTCGTTCACTTTCCAGCGCATCTTCTTCTAATGATATAGCAGACGACCAGTCGTGAAGCACTAATAATGCAGAATCTATCAGATTCTCATTAGTGGTAGGGATATTATTCATATAATACACAGTTTCATCAAAAGATGTGTAAGCATTAATATTTACACCAAACCTAATTCCGTTATCCTGCAAATAATCAAGCATGGTCTTATCTGGGAAGTTTTCGGTTCCGTTAAAAGCCATATGCTCAAGAAAGTGAGCTAGACCCGCTTGACTATCTTCCTCTTGCATTGAGCCTACTCGCTGTGCAATGTAAAAGTCAGCCCTGTTTTCCGGCACACTGTTGTGTCGGATATAATATGTCAAACCATTCTCCAGCATACCTGTTCTCAAATTTGGGTCAACCGGTAGAGGTGGGTTTTGTTGAGTAAAAGCTGCTATACTTATTACAAGCAGCAATAAGGTGAAAATTTTCTTCATTTTGTTTTTTATCTTGTTTATAACTAAATCCTATCTAAAACAATTTTGATAAGATCTTCTATCGAACCTTTGTAATCAGCGTTTGAATCTAAAGAAACTCTGTTGTTATTTATTGCGCATATTGTCATAGCCTTATGACCCATAAGTTTACTAAGTCCTGCAATGGCAGAACCCTCCATTTCATAATTGGTAATTGAGTGCTCGTTAAATCTAAATGACTCAATCCGAGAGTTTAGTTCGGGATCGGCTATGGGCAGTCTAACATGCCTGCCTTGTGGACCATAAAATCCAATTGCAGAAATTGTAACCCCACGGATCATATCATGGCCAATTCTTTCCACCAACTCTTCATCAGAGTCCACAACATATGGGAAACAGTGAAATGGAGACCAATTTACATGTTTCTGAAATGCCACTTCAAATTCTTCATCACGCACTTTTTTGGAGTCTTCGTAATAGTGTATTAGACCATCAAAGCCCAGAGATTTTTCAGAAACAACATATGAGCCAACCGGGCAGTGCGGCTGTATACCGCCGGAAGTACCAACTCTTACCATAGTAAGTTGTTTGAAATCTTCATTCACTGTCCGGGTTTCAAAATCTATATTTGCCAAAGCATCCAGCTCTGTTACTACAATATCAATATTGTCAGTACCAATGCCGTGAGAAAGGGCAGTTATGCGCTTTCCCTTATATGTGCCTGTTACAGTGTGAAACTCACGACTTTCTATGTCGCACTCAATAGTATCAAAGAAAGAGGCTGTCAACGTCACCCTTCCCGGATCTCCCATCATGACAATCTTATCAGATAGTTGATCGGGTTTGATATGAAGATGAAAAGCACTCCCGTCTGAGTTTATTATTAACTCCGAGTCAGGTATAACTCTCATTTATTCATTACTTTTATTACCACTCTTTGGTCTTGCTATTGATTCACGCATTTCAGTGTCAGACTGAATGTTTTCCATCTTATAATAATCCATTATACCAAGATTACCACTTCTAAATGCTTCTGCCATTGCAACAGGTATTTGTGCTTCTGCCTCAATAACCTTAGCACGTGCTTCTTGAGCTTTAGCTTTCATCTCTTGCTCAAGTGCAATAGCCATAGCCCTACGCTCTTCTGCGCGAGCTTGCGCAATGTTTTTATCAGCTTGAGCTTGATCCATTTGAAGCACGGCACCAATATTCTTACCTATGTCAATATCTGCAATATCAATGGATAGAATCTCAAAAGCAGTACCTGCATCCAGTCCTTTTTTAAGTACTACCTTTGATATCGAATCGGGGTTCTCTAGCACCGACTTGTGTGAAACAGCGGAACCAATTGATGAAACAATACCCTCACCAACACGTGCAAGAATTGTCTCTTCACCCGCACCACCAACAAGCTGCTTAATGTTTGCACGCACAGTTACACGCGCTTTAGCAATAAGCTGTATACCGTCAATTGCCACTGCTGATACCGGAGGAGTGTCAATAACTTTTGGGTTAACAGACATTCTTACTGCCTCAAGTACTTTTCTACCCGCAAGGTCGATAGCAGTTGCCATTTGAAATGTAAGATCAATGTTTGCTTTTGATGCTGACACCAATGCATGTACCACATCTTCAACATTACCGCCAGCCAAATAGTGAGCTTCCAAATCGTCTCGGGTTATATTCCTTAGTCCTGCCTTGTGAGCTTCAATCATAGCGTACACTATTGTATGAGGCGGTACACGGCGCAGACGCATTAAGAATAATTGAATTAAAGATATGCGCACACCAGCAGAAAGAGCATTAATCCATAGGAAAAATGGCACATAATGGAAAAATATCAGTAGAAAAACTATTATTACCGCTACGGTAATAATAAGAGGAATTGAAAAAATCATAATAGTTTAATTTTGATAATTAATATTCATTTGTTATATATTGTTCGAATAAAAAATGCAGACTATTTAATTTTGCATTTTAATCCGATTTTCTTTTTACAAGTACGCTATATGTCCCCACACTCACTACTTCAACCTCTGTGTCTTCATCAAGGAATTCACTATCAATAGATTTACCCTCAACTTCAATATCATTTACCAATATTTTCCCAATAGGGTTTAGTCTTGAAACAGTAACACCGGCATCTCCTACTGCAATGTTAAGAAGATGACTATTGTCAACTTTACTATCAATATTTGTGTTAAGCGAAATTCTTTGCAGTGATTTCGATTTTAATAGTCCGAAAAACGTTCCACCAAGTGCTAAAGCAGAGGCTGCTAAAGTAATGTTGCCAGGCGTAGTGCCCAAGAATGTATATGAGTAAATTATTCCACCAATAAGAAAAATAGCACCTGCAATACCTGCAATACTTATGCCCGGGAGCAAAAATATTTCAATCAGCATGAATAGTATACCTAATACTATCACAGAAATTACTATAATAATGTGAATGGTCATATATCGATTTTTTAGTTAAAGTTATTCCTTATTTCTTCGTTTCTTGCTTGAATTTTTAGACGTTCAACCTCTCTAAAGAGATTGCCCGATTCTCTCTCAAGCTCTATAATTGAGGCTCTCAGATTACTGTTTACTACCCCTTCCGATGCATATTGATTACGCTTTTCACTTAGTTCATTAACCATGTTTTCCAGCTGCCGTTCTAAGCCCATTGCTTGCGAAAATATTGACTTTGCACTGTTACTTCTAAAATCGTCAAGAGAGTGGTATGTAATTGCATCGTTAATAATAAACATAAAATCACCACTTTGAGTTTCAGCCTTTACGGTTTTTTGTTGAGCCAGCATTCTTAAAGAGTTGTAATCTATTTCATCTTTCCAAGTATCGGCTATAGAACTGATTTTTGCCCTGCTTGCCATAAAATCTATATCATCATTATCAATCAGACTTATACGTTCATTCGGGATAAAAGTATATACGCAAACTGAGTCGGTCGGTTGGTAACGGTCAGATGTAAACCATCCTACACCTTTATCCTCATCAATTACCATCAGGTAGTCATTAAAGGGAGAGTTAAATGGCATATTCAGCTGATTTGGTGCCAAATATGAATCGCTTGAAAGATTATATCGAGTCACAAAAATATCATAACCACCGTATGACTGATGTCCTGTTGAAGCAAAATAAATAGTGAGCCCATCACTCATCACATAAGGGTATGCCTGATTGGCAGAATCGTTAATAGAAGGGGGGAGTCTTTTCTCATTGCCGAAAGAGTCAAGAAGCTTATCCATTGTATAAAGATTTGTTTCAGTGTCACCGGAAGAGTAATAGATTTTATCTCCTCTTTCATTTAAAAACAATGTCTTATCCGAAAGTGGTTGATTTTTAAAAAAATCATTTACGGGCATAATAGAACCTGACTCAAGACTTAAATTATAGGCCGAAAGGAATTCATTTTTAGGTAACACCAAGCTATCTATAATCTGAACATCCTCAGTGCGATTTACTGCACGCTTTATCATCTCTGCATATTCATGTGCCTGACTTAACCTCTCCAGTGCCTC
>CAZYGE010000046.1:16033-17420 GCA_964647535.1 uncultured Proteiniphilum sp. | reverse complement strand
GATCTTTAAGTTCGATCATTAGTGCATCAATTTGTGATTCTCTTACTCGTAGGATTTCAAAACCTCGCACTAAGTCCAATTTAATCTGGTTTTTATTCACCTTACTCATTCCTATAATATCCCCAATTGGAATTCTTTTCTTTTTAGTTAAAAAGTTGAGCTGAAAGCGTATTTCAATGAAGCTAAGCTCGGTTATTACATATTCCTTAATTGTTAATGATAATGAGAACAAAATAGCAAATGCTATGTAGAGTATATAGTTCCAGTAACTCTCGACATTATAATATCTATATATAGTGTATCCAACAAGTACAAAAATAAAGATTCCCCAATAAATATTGACTGCCCCGTTATATGCTTTATACTTTTTTTCTGCCACTTCTTACTTCTTTAAGTATGTCACTTATACTGATTTTCATTTCAAAGATACAATTTTTTATGTAAAAGCTAGGAATTAATGAAAATATCAAAATATTAGACTAATACTTTATTTTTATCGACGAACAGCTTTCTGACCTATATGAACCATATGATGGAGTCTACTAACCATCTTAATTTCAGGCTTTAAAAAGCATTTTTAAGGTCCTGCAAATTCAATATGATTAAACTTTGCATTATATTTAGAGTCGTAATTTCAGACATTTACAGTTATTCACTAATAAATTTTATATTATGAAGAGGTTTAATATTTTACTTTTAATTGGATTATTGCTATTGAGTTTCGCCACAACTGCGCAAAACAGAAGAGATGCTCAAGCGAGATGGTCTCCAGAAAACAGGGCGGAATATATGGCCAATGAGTTGAACTTGAGCGCCGATGAGAAAGCGAAAGTTATAGCACTTTTTGAACAGCAAGATAAAGAGCGTGCAGAGCAGGTTGCAGAGCATAGAGCTAAAAGAGATGAGTTGCGCAACAATAGAGAAGAACGAAGGAAAGAGATGCAGGATTTACGCACACAAACTGTTGCAAAAAATGATGCTCAATTAGAAAAAGTTATCGGAAAAGATAAACTTGAGCAGTGGAAGAAGATTCGTACAAAAAGACAAGATGTAAATAGATCTACAAATCGTAGCGGCAGAAGAGTTCGTTAATAGAAATTAATCTATCGATTATTGGAAAATTCGAATTGTTTGAAGGGCTGTTTTAGTAAACAGCTCTTCTTTTTTGTCTTGTAAAACTATTGAGATTATTAGGGACTGGATTATCAGGTATGCCCTAATAGTATTTGGAAATTATTGCCTCAAACTCAGGTGTTTCTTTAAATCTAATTAGCCAATTGTTGAGACTATCTAGTAATTGTCTCGATTCTTTTCTAACTGCCCATGATTCTATTTGAGTAAAGCTTATATCAGTTTCAATATCAATCTCGGGTAGTTTCTGTGAAAG
>CAZYGE010000046.1:0-15933 GCA_964647535.1 uncultured Proteiniphilum sp. | reverse complement strand
TTTGAGTAAAGCTTATATCAGTTTCAATATCAATCTCGGGTAGTTTCTGTGAAAGCCTTGCTGCAACTCTTTCATCACAAACTGTAAAATCTATATCTCCTGAAGCTACCATCATCACGAGCTGTTCTGCTTCATAAACACTGTGCTCAATCAGATATATAGTATCTCCTATTTCACCGGAAAGATTGTTGAGTCTTAATAGTGAAGGAGAACCTTCGGCAACGTAAATTGTTTTTTTCGCAAGGTCTAGATGCTGTCTTATAGGCTCAATGCTATCATTAAATTCTGTTTTTCGTTGTACTAAAACAAGTTTATTAAAATTCAATGGTTCGGTGAAACTAAAGTTATTTATCAACGTACTATTAATTGGGATGTTTCTGGCAATCAAATCATATTTTCCCAATTGCAATCCGGCTAGATTATCGTCCAAACTATTTTCAAGAAACACATTTAAGGTGATTCGCCATTCGCTTTCTAATGTTTTAATCATTTCATGCTGAAAACCTTGAATGGTGTCACCCGATACAAAATAACCAATGGAGTTATAATCCGTCACCACGTTCATTTCTCCTTGTTCTATAATCTCATTATAGTCTCGTAAACCATGATTGATGCTGTTATTTTTAATTTCATTTCTTATAGTAATCATGGTTATTACAACTATAATCAACAGCAGAATGTATATAATAAGGCGATTTATTGCGAACATTTTAGTTGTGCAGGTTTATAGAAAGTCCTAATTTTAACCCGAATGGATTTACGGGATATCCTGGTATGGTAAAATATTCTTGAGGTTTGATTACTTGTGAAGCTACGTTATAAAACATCACAAAGAAGCGTGTTTGTTTTAAATGCATATTAAGATATATAGTGGAAATGGGATATTCGCCAATTTCTCTTTCACGTTGATTATAGAACTGCAAAAGAGCGGGTTCATATCCTTGCACAAAGTATTTGGTGTGATAATGAGCATCAATACCAAATTGGAGTGTGAGTTCATCAACTATTTTGGTTCTAAGATACATATTAGAATAGAAACTTAGTTCAGGCAGAGGAATTACGGACTGATTACTAGATGTTTGATACACTATTTTATTGTCCCAGTTAAATACTCCCAGTTTTATATCCTGGTCTATACGTGCAGTAAGAACTTGTATGTTTTCACTTTCTTGAGCAATATTTCTGTCTTGGTTGAAATAAATATAGTTTTGTAGGTTTTCAACTCCTGCGCTAATTGTTGTATTGGTAAAAGGTATAAAAAGTTTTCCTCCTAAGTATACTCTTCGTATATCACCAAAATCGTTGTTCCAGCTGTAATATTTGGAGTGATAGTGGTCTTGAAGGTATTTTGGCCGTAGGTTTTTAATATAAGCTTCGGCAGATAATACAGTGCGTCTACCTGCAAAATTAAATCCAGTTTCTATATCCCCTAATGCTCTGAACTCTCCAAGATTCACTCCAAGCACTCCAATGTCTGCACGAATATTGAACAATAGGTTTTCGCCTTGTCTTTTATTGAGTACGCCACCCAGGGTTACGGCACTCTCTCTGTGACTTATGCGATTTGATGCTATTGTATCTCTCATTGAGTAATTCCTTAGATCATATTCAAGAAAGGCGGTGAGTCCAAACTTTACCCAATCTTGGAATCCTTCACGCAAGCTAAGTGAAAATGTGTTTTTAAATGAGCTGAAACGAATACTGTCATCTACTGCTTCGTTGTAATATCTATTTGGATAGAACTGATCTATTTTTTGCATTTGCACTCCATCAACATTTACAAAAGCGGTATCGTGAGACAGAAAGCGCCTGAATTGCTGTGTGTACTGAGACGAGTATCCAATACTTGCTATTGGTATAAATTCTCCTTGTCCATGATGCAACGAGTCTGTTGTCAAGTCTAAATATCCTAGGTTATATCTTCCTGAAAGAAAGAATCTGTTGTTTCCTACTGTATTCCATGTATCGGTAAATCTTACAGGGATGTCTCTTGGGGTGAAGCTTTGCTGAATGGACTCGGGATCGGTTATAAAAGTTTCATCAGTAATACCCCCATTTTCAAAATTGCTTATTTTACCAATATTCATATAGGCATGTCCTTCGAATCTGTCGCTTAGGTAATTGCCGAATAGCGTAAAGTTGTTGTGTTTTACAGATTGAGAATTATAGAATCCTTTGGCACTTAAAAGGTCTACATCAAAACCAACGTTAAGGCTTTGCCCGAAATTGGATGTTAATCTGCCTACAAACCTTTCTTCTCTTACCCTTTGATTACCACTCCTCTGATAATTAAGACGTGAATATGGCACACGGGTATTTACAAAATGTAGTTTTTCAACTGTTTTTAAATAAGGTGAGTAAGGATTATTGAATACAAAATGATCTGTTTCTTCTCGGTCAAAAAATATTTTTGAGAATGAGGGTGAACCTAAAGGTGCAAGAAAACCCATTGCAACAGATTGTCCGTCGGGCAAAGTGGTGTGCTGATAATTATGTATTAAAGTGTCGGGGTCTGTTTGTGTTCTTTCATTAGTTCTTAGATTTATTGTCCACAGTGTCATTTCTGCTAATCTTTGAAGAGAGTCCGCTTCGGCACCATGATCATGGATGAAGTGATCGAGACCTGATCTGTGTTCTTCCTCCAGATCTGTTTGAGGCTGAAATAATGAGTCACGGTCTGTTGAAATCAACGATGAGTCGGGCATTATTATACGTGCCTGAGGGTATGCAAATGTTATGCAGATTACCCACACTAATAAAGATATAAGCAGTTTTTCTTTCATCGAATGCAAACTTACATAAAAAACTTCAAGCTCCGGCAGCAGGCTGCTATTTTCTATCCGTTTTTGAGATATTTCACAATGCGTTAATAGGATTATATATTTTCTCATTTCAAAAATATATTTACATTATTATGAGATGTTTAAAATTATTCTATTATCTTTGTTCCATCTAAACAGAAAAAATGAAAGTAAAAGGACTCCATCATCATCATTTTCACACTTGCAATCAGGCGAGCTGAAATAGATATGTACGTTCTTATGAAATAATATTTATACACCCGTCTGATTTAAATCAGGCGGGTTTTTTGTTTTAATTACATTAAAAATAAAACAGAATGGGAAAAATTAAAATTGCGATACAAAAAAGCGGACGCTTAAGTGAAAAATCAATTGATCTTCTAACTGAATGCGGTATAAAAATATCGAACGGTGCTCGTAAGCTAAAAACAGAAGCTAGGAACTTCCCAATGGAGGTACTTTTTCTTCGGGACGATGATATACCCCAGTATGTTGAACAAGGAGTTGCTGATATAGGAATTCTAGGCGAGAATGAGGTTTGGGAAAAGAACAAGGACGTAAATATTATTGAAAAATTAGGTTTTGGTAATTGCAGATTATCGCTTGCCATTCCGAAAGATGAAAATTATAGTGATATTAATTTTTTCGATAATAAACGTGTAGCTACAAGTTATCCTAAAATTCTGCGCAAGTTTTTCACAGATAATGGTATCAATGTAGAAATTGAAGAGCTAAGCGGAAGTGTTGAGATTGCAACCGGGATTGGTCTTGCAGATGGTATTTTTGACATTGTAAGTACAGGTAGTACGCTTATTATGAACGGTTTGAAAGAAGTTGAAACTGTCACTAAAAGTCAAGCCGTTTTGATTAGTAATAAAAATCTTTCTGACTCTAAAAAGGAGTTACTGGATGAAATTCTTTTTAGAATTAAGGCTTACAAAGAGGGACAGGGTAAAAAGTATGTTTTACTAAATGCTCCAAATGAGATTATCCCCGATATCATTAAATTATTGCCGGGAATGAGATCGCCTAGCATTCTGCCGCTCGCTGATGAAGGTTGGAGCAGTGTTCATTCGGTTATTAGTGATGACGATTTTTGGGAGATTATTGATGAGTTAAAGCGAAAAGGTGCTGAGGGTATTCTTGTGGTTCCGATAGAAAAGATGATTCTTTAGTTTTGTTGATGATAATGGTGTTTTTTCCTCACTTTTGAATTTGAAAAATGATATTATGTTAGATAATTTTTTAAGAAAATATATGAAAACGGTGTCTAATCCATCTAGATCTAAATGGAATAAATTAGCTAAGCGCCCATTGATTAAGCAGCAAAAGCTAATGAAAACGGTGGAGAAAATATTTTATGATATTAACAAGAAAGGTGATGAGGCATTGTTAAATTACAGTCGCAAGTTTGATTTCCCCGATCAACAGACTGTTAATGTTAGTGAGGAAGTAATTAATAATGCATCTGAAAATATTTCTGAAAGACTAAAGCAAGCAATTGCTGTTGCAGCTAAAAATATTGATACTTTCCACAGGTCACAGCAAGAAGAGGTTAAAAAAGTGGAGACTGCACCGGGAGTAATTTGCTGGCGAGAGTCGCGACCAATTGAGCGTGTTGGAATATATGTTCCCGGAGGTACTGCCCCACTCTTTTCTACTGTGCTTATGTTGGCTATACCCGCCAGGATTGCAGGTTGTAAAGAAATTATACTTTGCACTCCGCCGAATGAGGAAGGAAATATTGATCCTGCAATACTTTATGCAGCAAAGCTGGCAGGGGTCACAAAGATTTTTGCCTTGGGAGGAATACAGGCAATTGGTGCAATGACGTTTGGCACAGATACCATACCTAAGGTTAATAAGATATTCGGACCGGGCAATCAATATGTTATGGCTGCAAAACGTTCTGCACAGTTTTATGGTGTTGCAATAGATATGCCTGCAGGCCCGAGTGAAGTTCTAATAGTTGCAGATGAATCTTGCAATACTTCTTTTGTGGCCGCAGATTTGCTTTCGCAGGCAGAACACGGACCGGACAGTCAGGTTTTTTTATTATCAACAAGTAAGAAGGTGATTAAAGCAATTAATAAGGAGATTGATGTTCAACTTAAGTTTTTGCCACGCCAGGACTTTGCTACTCAGGCTTTAAAAAATAGTAAGAGTATTTCGTTTAAGGATATTGATCAATGCATTGAATTCAGCAATTTTTATGCGCCGGAACATCTCATTCTTGCTGTAGAGAATCCGGCATTAGTTAGCAGAAATGTTATAAATGCAGGTTCGATATTTCTAGGTAATTGGAGCTGCGAGAGTGCTGGAGATTATGCTAGCGGAACAAATCACACCTTGCCCACAAGCGGATTTGCTAAAAATTACAGCGGTGTGTCTTTGGATAGTTTTGTAAAGAAAATCACTTTTCAACAATTAAATGAAGAAGGTATCATTTCAATTGGCAGTGCAGTAGAAACAATGGCGGAAGCAGAACAACTTTATGCACATAAAAATGCTATGACCCTCAGATTAGGAGCGGTTTCAGGAAAGTATTTACAACAGGATATATCGAATACTGCCGATACTAATTCTACCGACTCATAATTGTCTGATGAGAAACTGATGACGCTAATTAACAGAATAAAAATTTAGAAGCAAAAATGAATAATTTTGATTTGAAATCTTTGGTGAGACCCAATATTTGGGAACTGACACCCTACTCTAGTGCACGTGATGAATTTACGGGAAGTCAGGGTGTTTTTTTGGATGCGAATGAGAACCCATTCGGCGAAAGTAATCGTTATCCCGATCCACATCAAAGGGAGTTGAAGTTGAGATTATCGGAACGAAATAGTATTCCTGTAGAAAATATTTTTATTGGGAACGGTAGCGATGAAGTAATAGATTTAATCTTTCGTGTTTTTTGTGAACCGAATAAAGATAGTGTAATCGTTTGCCCTCCCACGTATGGCATGTATGAAGTGTCTGCTAACATTAATAATGTAAAGGTTATCAATGTACCACTTGATGGAACTTTTCAGTTGAACATGGAAGCCATTTTGTCTAAATCCGCAAAGTGTCTATTTCTTTGTTCGCCAAATAATCCCACCGGTAACAACCTACATGATATTGAAAAGATTTTGAATAAGTTCAATGGTATTGTTGTTGTGGATGAGGCGTACATAGATTTTAGTGCTTCTTCCGGGTTTGTAAAAGAAATAAATAAATATCCCAATTTAATTGTTACTCAAACTTTTAGTAAAGCCTGGGCATTGGCAAGAGCTCGAGTTGGTGTTGCATATGCTCAAAGAGATATAATAGGTTTAATGAATAAAACGAAACCACCTTATAATGTTAGTGGTTTAAATCAGGATGAAGCTTTGAAAGCTCTTTATGAGTCGGGTAAATTTAAAGAGAGGGTTGATGCAATCTTAAAAGAGCGAAAAGTGCTGCTGCAAGAGTTGTCTAATTTACCTTTTGTGAAGCATATTTATCCTTCTGATGCAAATTTTCTTTTAGTGAAGTTGAGTAATCCAAAAAAAATTTATAACTACCTGGTTTCTAAAAACGTTATTGTAAGAAATCGTGATACAGTTGTTCCCGGATGTATTAGAATCACTGTGGGTTCTCCCGAGGAAAACTCTATTTTGCTTGATGCTCTTAAAAGTTATACTGACTAGATATAAACAATTAGAAATATATAATGAAAAAAGTACTTTTTATAGATCGTGATGGAACTCTTATTATTGAACCTGAAGATGAACAGATAGACAGTCTTGAGAAATTGGAGTTCTATCCTGGGGTATTTCAGTATCTCTCTCGTATTGCAAAAGAGCTGGAGTATGAGATTGTGATGGTTACTAATCAAGATGGATTGGGCACAGACTCATTCCCTGAAAATACATTTCATCCGACACATAATAAAATTATTAAAGCGTTTGAAAACGAAGGCGTTGTTTTTAGTGAAATTCTGATAGACAAATCCTTTCCTCATGAAAACCTTCCTACACGCAAACCAGGTACTGCAATGCTAACCCATTATACGAAAGGGGATTACGATTTATCATCTTCTTTTGTAATAGGCGACAGACTTACAGATGTGCAACTAGCTGATAATATGGGATGTAAATCAATTCTGTTAAGTACTAAATCAAGCTCAAATTACGATTTTAATTTGGAGGATAATGTTAATTCATATATTAATGATAATTCTTACTCAAAAGAAAGCTCGGAGGTAAATGTCAATTCCGATTCTAGTTCTATTTCTGGTTTAAATCCTGCATTAATCACTGCAAGCTGGAATGATATTTACCGTTATTTAAAAACAGAACCTCGCAGAGCAAAAGTAAATAGAAACACTTCCGAGACTAAGATTTCTGTGGAGGTAAATTTAGATGGGTCTGGCAAGAGTGATATTTCAACGGGATTGGGATTTTTTGATCATATGTTGGAACAAATTTCACGTCATGGTAATATCGATTTAATAATAAAAGCAGACGGCGACTTGCACATAGATGAACATCATACTATTGAAGATGTTGGCATTACTCTTGGCGAGGCTTTCGCGAGAGCCTTGGGCAGGAAAAAAGGGATTGAACGATATGGTTTTCTCTTACCAATGGATGATTCTCTTGCACAAGTGGCGATTGATTTTGGAGGTCGACCGTGGCTGGTATGGGCTGTAGATTTTAAGCGTGAGTTTATTGGTGATATGCCTACGGACATGTTTATGCACTTTTTCAAATCTTTTAGCGACAGTGCAAAATGCAATTTGAATATTAAAGCCGAAGGAGATAATGAACATCATAAAATTGAAGCCATATTCAAAGCTTTTGCCAGGTCGATAAAAATGGCTGTAAAACGTGGTGATGAAGGAGGTATTCCAAGTACTAAAGGTGTATTTTGAAAGGCACTTTCTAAATGATATATTTTGAAAAATGATTTTGGTAGGTATGTTTTGAAGGATTTATTTTGAATAGTGTATCACAAACACGTGTATTTTTGAAGGGCGTATTTTAAAAACAAGTATTTTAAAAATTGTGTATTAGATTGAGCAAAAATGATTGCAATTATAGATTATAATGCAGGTAACATTACTTCAGTGAAGAATGCAGTAGATCGACTTGGATATAGCTCCAAAGTTACAAATTCTCATGAAGATATTATAAATGCTGAGAAGGTTATCTTTCCCGGTGTTGGACACGCAAGCTCAGCTATGAATATTCTGACTGACAGAGGCATAGATATTATAATTAAATCTTTGATACAACCTACTCTTGGAATTTGTTTAGGTCTTCAGTTAATGTGCAAGAATTCTGAAGAAGGAAATAAAATGGAAGGCGTGGAGTGTATGGGGATTTTTGATGCTGTGGTTAAAAGGTTTCCAGTTAATGATATTGTTCCTCATATGGGCTGGAATAGAATTACTTGCAGTGATAATAGCCATCAACTTTTCAAAGGTTTTAATGAAGAGGATTCTTTATATTTTATACACAGTTATTTTGCAACTGTTTGTAATCAGACGATTGCAACATGTGACTATATAATACCCTTTAGTGCGGCATTGCAAAAAGATAATTTTTATGCTACTCAGTTTCATCCGGAGAAATCGGGTGATGTGGGTGAAATGATATTAAAGAACTTTTTAGAGATTTGAGAAGAAACTTAAGTTAAAAAAGCAAGCTTTTAAAAGAAAAAATTTTAAATAGCCTAAGCTCTGAATGAATCTTTAGCTTGAAAAATTGAACTGAAATATAGATACAAAATGAGAATAATACCTGCGATAGATATAATAGAGGGTAAATGTGTTCGATTAACGAAAGGTGATTATAATACCCAAATAATATATAATGAGAACCCACTTGAAGTGGCTAAGGAATTTGAAGATAACGGAATTAGGTATCTTCATCTAGTAGATTTAGATGGTGCTAAATCTAACAATATTGTTAATTACAATATTTTAAGTGAAATTGCTTCTAAGACTTCGCTTATCATTGATTTTGGTGGCGGAATTAAATCAGACAAAGATATTGAGATTGCTTTTGAAAATGGGGCCTCACAAGTTACCGGCGGTAGTATAGCTGTTCATAAACCTGAGTTGTTTCTCAAATGGTTATCAATATATGGCAATGATAAAATAATACTTGGTGCTGATAGTAATAATAGGATGATTGCTACTAACGGTTGGCAACAAACATCGAGTGAAGATGTTGTAGATTTTATTTCGGGATACGTAAATAAAGGGATCAAGTATATTATTTGTACCGATATCTCAAAAGATGGCATGTTACAAGGTCCTTCAACTGAACTTTATAAAGAGATACTTTCCAAGTCTAACATCAACCTAATTGCAAGCGGTGGAGTAACCTCAATTGAGGATGTGAAACAGATGAAACAAATTGGTTGTGAAGGCGCAATAATAGGCAAAGCTATTTATGAAGGAAAAATAAGCCTCAACGAGTTGAAGATTTTTATCTTGGAAAATGGATTATAATTAATGGCTTCAAATTTTGAATATTCTTGAAGAACCAATCATAATCTCCCAGTATTAATCAATTAAAACCCAAATAAAAAACCAGATGCTTAAGAAAAGAATAATTCCATGCCTTGATATCAAAGATGGCAGAACTGTGAAAGGTGTAAATTTTGTTGGTTTACGCGATGCAGGAGATCCTGTGGAACTCGCTAGAAAATATGTGGACGATGGTGCAGATGAGCTTGTATTTTTAGATATCACTGCCACAGTTGAGAATCGCAAAACTCTTTCTGAACTAGTAGAGAGGATTGCGAAAGAGATTAATATTCCTTTTACAGTAGGTGGTGGAATTCAGTCTGTAGAAGATGCCAGAATTATAATAAAATCCGGTGCCGATAAGATAAGCATCAACTCTTCGGCAGTTAATAATCCACCTCTTATCTCTGAAATTGCCGACCAGTTTGGTAGTCAGTGCGTTGTACTTGCCATTGACACCAAACTTCACGACAATAAATGGATGGTTTACACACATGGCGGTAGAACCGTAACAGTCTTTGAAACAGTTGATTGGGCTAAAAAAGGCGAGCAACTCGGTGCAGGAGAAATATTGCTAACATCCATGAATAACGATGGTATGAAAACGGGATTTGCCATAAATATAACAAACAGTGTAAGTAGTGCGGTAAGAATCCCTGTAATAGCTTCTGGAGGAGCAGGCAGTAAAGAACATTTTGCCATGGTATTTAATCAAACTAAGGCAAGTGCAGCACTTGGTGCATCAGTTTTCCATTTCGGAGAAATAAACATTCCCGACTTAAAAGCGTATTTAAAAGAACAAAATATTTCAATTAGATGAATTTAGATTTTGATAAAACAGGTGGTATGATTCCTGCAATAGTGCAGGATGCCAACACGTTACAAGTTTTAATGCTTGGTTATATGAACCAAGAGGCCATAAGCAAAACACTTGCTGAAGGCAAAGTAACTTTTTACAGTAGAAGTAAAAACAGATTGTGGACTAAAGGTGAAGATTCTGGCAATTTTTTACTAGTAGATGAAATGCTACATGACTGCGATAACGATACACTATTAATAAAAGCTTTCCCTCAAGGTCCAACTTGCCACACTGGGTCTACTTCTTGCTTCAAAGAAGAAACTTCTAAAGGGTTTATGTATAAACTTGAGAGTGTAATTGAGCAGCGCATTACAGACAAAAGTAAATCATCCTATACTGCGCAATTATTTGCAAGGGGAATAAATAAAGTTGCACAAAAAGTAGGTGAAGAGGCCGTAGAGTTGGTTATAGAATCTAAAGATAATGACATCGATCTATTTAAAAATGAAGCAGCGGATCTTCTTTATCATTATCTGATATTGTTAAAGACTAAGAATCTAAAACTAGAGGATATAGAAATGGTACTTCAAGGAAGGCATAAGTAGTAACAAATATTTGTGTTTTAATATTTGAAAAGGGTGACTTCACATAGTGAAATCACCCTTTTACAGATAAATATTTTATACAGATAAATTAAGCTTCTGTTGATTCTGTATTTGTTTGTATTGAAACATATGAGCGATTATTACGCTTCTTACGAAACACTACTACTCCATCTACTAAAGCAAATAGTGTGTGATCTTTGCCAATACCTACATTTTCTCCCGGATGGTGGGCAGTTCCGCGCTGACGCACAAGAATATTGCCTGCTTTTGCAGTTTCACCTCCGAATAGTTTAACGCCCAATCGTTTACTATGCGATTCGCGGCCGTTCTTTGAGCTTCCAACTCCTTTTTTATGTGCCATTTTCTTCTAATTTAACTGATTAAGCAATAATCTCTTTAACTCTAACTTCTGAAAACTGTTGGCGGTGACCGTTTAATTTTCTGTATCCTTTTCTTCTTTTCTTTTTGAAGATAAGAACCTTGTCACCTTTTAAATGTGAAAGAACTTCCACTACAACTTTTGCTCCATCAACTAAAGGTGTACCAATCGTTACTGTACCTTCGTTATCTATGAGCATTACTTTCTCGAATTCCACTTCACTGCCTTGATCGGCATTTATTCTGTGGACGAATAATTTTTGGTCCTGCTTTACTTTAAACTGTTGACCCTGAATATCTACTATTACGTACATATATAAAATAACTTAACGTTATATACCTGAGGCGAGACGCTATGTGCGACTTCTTAATATGCCTATTGGTAAAATGAGGTGCAAAATTAGCTATTATATTTGTAATTCACAAATATTTTTATTACCCAAATGCGAGGGCTCTGTAGCAATCGCCAATATTCTCAATAATATCTGTTGCGATAAAAGATCTGGGGTGTATGGAATTTAAAGTTATGTCGGCCGTCATTCCATGAATGAAAACCCCTACCCTTGCTGCATCCACCGGATTATACCCCTGAGCAAGTAAGCTTGTAATCATTCCTGTAAGTACATCTCCACTACCTGCAGTTGCAAGAGCCGGCGTCCCACTACTATTCACAAAAACATTATCAGAATCTATTATCAAAGTGTACGCACCCTTCACCACTACTATAAGGTTGTATTTTTCGGCAAGTTTTTTTGTTTTATTTATTTTATCAAAATCATCGTTCCACTCACCAATGATTCTTGAAAGCTCTTTCGGGTGTGGTGTTAAAATAGTTTTAGGGGTCAATAGGTGTAACCATTCGGGATGTTTTGCCAAGATATTCAAACCGTCGGCATCGACGACCATAGGCATTTTAGAATTCTGTATGAATTTGTAAAAAGCAGCAGCAGTTTTTTCGTTCTGACCTAAACCCACCCCTACTCCAATAGCATTTGGTGTACTATCATATTTAATCTCAGTTATATAATCACTATTATAATCTTCAATCACTATTGCCTCCGGGAAGCTTGATTGTAGCACCTGTGTTCCACAATTTGGAATAAAAGCTGTAACTAATCCACACCCTGTTTTTAATGCAGCCTTAGATGCAAGATGCACCGATCCTATCTTGCCAAGACTACCGCCCACAATTAATACATGACCTTCGGTACCTTTATGTGCAAGTTTATACAGTGGTTTCAATAAAACCTTAATATCATTCTTCTCAGAAAAGTATATATGCGATTTCATTTGGGTGATAACTTCTTCATTTAGACCAATGTTAACAATAGTAACATTTCCAACATTTGAAGCATTCTGAGGAAGGTAAAGAGCCAATTTAGGAGTTTGAAAGGTTACAGTTTCAGTAGCTGCTACCGCTAGATTTGTAGGTCTGTCTAGGAATAAACCGCTTGGTACATCAATGCTAATTACACATTTCACACGATCTGCCGTGCCATCTGTCTTATCATTAAGTTTAAACTTGTTTATTTGCACGATTACCTCTGCAACAATACCTTTCACTTCTCGCGAGAGCCCTGTACCGAAAATACCATCTATAATAATATCATATTGATTCAAATCAGGAATATCACTCTTTTTCAAAACCTTTTTAAAAGATATCTTTTCTGTTTTAATTTTGCGTAAATTATGAGCACAATCATCAGTGTAATTCTCCTTATACTCAACAATACAAACTGTAACGTTATACCCCTGTTTATGTAGAATACTTGAGACGGCAAGAGCATCGCCCCCATTATTGCCTACACCGGAAAATATAATTATAGGTAATTGTTTATTAGTATAATTTGCAAAAAACCAATTACAAAAAGAGATCGCTGCCTTCTCCATTAACTGAAGAGAAGTTATTCCATCTTTTAATATCGTTTCTGCATCAACTTTTTTAATCTGCTTTGCTGAAAGAATTTTCATTTTGTTTGATTCTTTTTTTGTATTTTTATCACGAAGTTAAAAGAAATTGTTTAAATAGCCATTTAGATGAAGAAAATCACACTTTTTCTGTTGATAATTCTCTCCTATCAATACACAAACGCTCAAACAGATAGTATTTTAAATGAATCTATTGAGTATCGATTAATGCAACAACTTTCGGAATATCCACAAGAGAAGATTTATCTTCAAACAGACAAGCATGTTTATCTGTCGGGTGAACGTGTTTGGTTTCGCGCACATTTAGTTGATGCTCTTTCACACCTTCCAATTTATCTTAGTCGATATGTATATATAGAACTGATAGACCCCCTTGATAATCTCGTAGAAAGGATAAAAATACGCCCGGATAGCACAGGAGCATATGCCGGATATGTAAATCTTGATGATGATCTTGTACAAGGCGATTACACTTTCAGAGCATTTACTCACTTTATGAGAAATAAGGGAGATAAACTTTTCTTTAATAAATCGATTAAAATATTAGACCCATATTCTTTGGAAATTGAACCAATAATTGATTTTGAAGTAGATAAAAACAATATTCACTTATCCTTGCATTTTATTGATAGAAAGAATAATGATACAATATTTCCTGAAGTTGTAACATCCAAAATTGGTCATGGAAAACTAA
The DNA here is from genome assembly GCA_964647535.1 of uncultured Proteiniphilum sp. GTDB lineage: Bacteria > Bacteroidota > Bacteroidia > Bacteroidales > Dysgonomonadaceae > Proteiniphilum. The sequence goes on along the minus strand of CAZYGE010000046.1, from coordinate 2,222 downwards.
ACTCATTGCGAATTGGAAACAAAGGTGTCTATCAGAATAGAACCAAATTATCAGACAAAGATACCAACAGAACCCTTCTTCTAAGCATCGTTAATAATGGACGAAAATACAACCGTTATTATACTATTCCTACAGATAATTCAGATTATAACATACAATTATTCCCAGAAGGTGGGTATCTCATACCGGGAATCGCTTCCAAGGTTGCTTTTAAAGCAATAGACAGTAACGGTTTGGGATGCGACGTAGATGGTACTGTATATAATTCTAGTGGAGAAGAAATAACAACTTTCAAGAGTATGAATTTGGGGATGGGATTCTTTTATCTTTTGCCTTTAGCAGATGAATCTTATTATATAATAAGTCGCAACAACAGTGGGGCAGAAAAGCGTATCGAACTTCCCGCTCCGAATAAAGATGCCAATATAATATCTGTAAAAACCACAGGTAGTAAGCTACTTATTCAACTATTAAAAGATAATGAATCTCAGCTAAGAGGACTTTCATTACTTATACATCACAAAGGTCTGCTTTTGTATCATACCGAATGGAAACCCGGCACAGAAATCTTCAGTTTGCCTATTGAGGAACTCCCAACCGGAATATTAAATATTTTACTGTTAAACCAACAGAAAGATGTATTAAGTGAAAGATTAATATTTAATCTGAATAATGATGACTTTGCTTTGGTCCAAAGTATACCATCAAAACCATCTTATAAAAGAAGAGAGGCAATATCTGTAAAATTTAAAATGACTGATTACACACTATCCCCTTCTACAGGGAACATTGCCATATCGGTTACAGATAAACAAACGGTGGTGCTAGATAGTACAATAAATATAATAAGCACAATGCTTCTTTCCTCAGAACTAAAAGGTCATATAGAGTCGCCTGCCTCCTATTTCACAGAAGTTGGTGTTAATAAAAATGCTTTGGATGCATTAATGCTTACACAAGGATGGAAAAGATACAATATCCCTGCGGTTTTAAAAGGGGATATGGAAATTCCAAATGAATATGAAGCGGAAAAATCACAAACAATTAGTGGTAGATCCGAAACTCTAATTGGAGGTTTAAGAGACGGTGCAGTTAGCTTAATGGCCAAATTAGATAGCCTAGTTAGTTATGAAGCAACTAAAACTGATGAAAAGGGTTATTTTAATTTTAATGTTGAATACCCCGAGGGGACAACAATTCTAGTTCAATCTGTAGGAAGAAGAGGAGGCAATCTAAATGTAATTAATTTAGACCTGGAAAATTTCCCTTCACTACAAAAAACTGCCTTAAACTTAAAATCAGAATTAGTGAACCAACACTCCAACAATCTGGACTCCTATTTACAGCTAGCCAATGAAGAATACACCCTACAGTATGGAATGCGCACAATACTTTTAGATGAATTCACTGTAACTGCCAAGAGTTTAGAAACTTATCAAGAGTCTGTGTATTATTCACCAATACATGCACACGGATTGCAAACAGCCGAGGATTTGGAAAAGATTGCTTCAAACAGCTTCCGATCATTGCTATATCGGGTGCCTGGGATTATTGTCAGAGGAGATCAGGTAACGACCACAAGATCTGACTTACCAGTGTTATTTATAATAGATAACATGACTTTTGAAGACTTTTCTGGACGTCTGGATGAAATAGATGTATCAACAATAGAAAGTATATTTGTTTTGAGAGACAATACTTCCATGCCGGGTTATTTTCCTAATACAAGCGGCGCCATTGTAGTTACAAGTAAAATGGGGAATTTTACGAGCGGCACACACCGTTCGGCCAATATAGACGAAATTGTACCGTTGGGATATCAAGAAACAGCCGAATTCTATTCACCCACTTACGAAACAGAAGGGCAGAGAGATTCGGGTATACCAGATTTGCGAACCACGATATTTTGGAAGCCAAATTTGCAATTTACAAAAGAAGGCGAAGCAATGATTGAATTTTATTCGGCAGATTACCCTACAACTTACCAAATAATAGGAGAAGGAATTGATGATAGTGGTGAGTTAATTCGCTTTACAAAGGAATTAAAGGTTGAGAGTAGTAATTAATTATAGTGATTTAGTATGGTGGGGTGAGAGTAGTTAGCGATAGTAGAATGTGTGAATAATAACTGAATATAATTTCTGAAATTAGTAACTAGGAATAAAAAGTGCGCAGAATGAGACTCGAACTCACACGCCGTTGCCGGCACTACCCCCTCAAGG
>CAZYGE010000045.1:3008-17967 GCA_964647535.1 uncultured Proteiniphilum sp. | reverse complement strand
GTGACCCCGGAGGGATTCGAACCCTCGACCCAATGATTAAGAGTCATTTGCTCTGCCAACTGAGCTACGGAGTCATCTTTCGAGTCACAAAGGTAGGGATTTTTTTCTTTTTGAAAGCGTTTGAAGTCAAAAAAACAACTATAATCTTTGAGGCTATATAATCCAAAACCGGCTATGAATTTAGCGGTCTCTCCGTTTTACAAGTCGTGATACATTAAGCATACTCAATTCATCATTGCAGGAGATCAGCACTACACCTACATTCAAAAAAAAAAGGAGCAAAACTTACTTTGACTCCTTCTTTTATTTTCCTCTTCTAATTTTTTAGAGATTTGAAAGTTCTGATCCTGCTTTAAACTTTGCTGACTTCTTTGCGGGAATGTCAATAGGCTCTTTTGTGCGTGGGTTGATACCTTTTCTTGCACTTCTTTCTGATACAGAAAATGTACCAAATCCTACTAATACAACTTTACCACCGTCTTTCACTTCTGAAGCAATTGTTTCGAGTGTAGCATCTAATGCTTTTTTTGAATCTACTTTGCTAAGGCCAGATTTTTCTGCAATAGCGTTAATTAATTCTGATTTATTCATAAGAAAATGTAAATAAAGAAATTAAACATACATTATTTCTAGGCCTGAAGCCTGTTTAAGCATCAAATATAGATGTTTAAAAGAAAACAATCAAGAAAAAAGGTAAAAATATTTGATTTTCTTGAAAATTCACTATTAATGTAGAAAAAAGCCTCGTTAGATACGAAATAATACGTATTTTTGCGCATCAACAGTAGATTTCGAAGATGAATATACAAAGAAATAGTTTTGGGGGAATGTTACCAACGGTAACCAAGAATTTATTAATCATTAATGTCATTATATGGTTAGCCCAGTTTGTTTTATTTAGAAGAACGGATATAGATTTGGCTCAACAGTTTGGGCTTCACTTTCCGGCTTCCGACCATTTTAGGATTTATCAGCTTGTTACATATATGTTCTTGCACGATCCTTACTCGATGTCGCATGTGTTTTTTAATATGTTTGCGGTATTTATGTTTGGACGTACATTGGAACAGGTTTGGGGTCCAAAGAGATTTTTGACCTATTATTTGGTGACAGGGATTGGTGCCGGATTGGTTCAAATAGTGGTAATGTATTTCAGGATTAGCGCAGTTGTAAGTCCTGATATGTTTCATATGGTTAATTCCATTACTATTGGTGCATCAGGCTCAGTGTTTGGTATTCTCCTGGCGTTTGGAATGATGTTCCCTAATGCTCAATTATTTATAATTCCGTTTCCATTTCCCATTAAAGCTAAGTGGTTTGTAATAGGTTATGGATTATTGGAGCTTATCTTTGGTGTTGCAAACCGAACGGGCGATAATGTAGCTCATTTTGCACATTTAGGCGGTATGCTATTCGGAATTTTCATGATCCTACTATGGAGAAAAAAAGATAAGGAAAATGGCAGATTTTATTGACAGATTAAAAACTATATATAAGAGTGGCAATGTATTGACGAGACTTATATTTATTAATGTCTCAGTTTTTGTTATACTAAAGGTAATTGATGTAATATTTGTACTTTTCAATGTTTATGCACTAGACATCATCACCTTTCTAGGTGTTCCTTCTCATATTCCTCTGCTTTTAAATAGAATATGGACCCTGATTACCTATATGTTTGTTCATGAGGGATTCCTGCATATTTTGTTTAATATGCTTTGGTTGTATTGGTTTGGTAGAATATTTTTGCAATATTTTACCGGAAGAACATTAGGAAGCTTGTATATCCTGGGTGGATTAGCCGGCGCTTTGCTATACATTGCAGCATTTAACACTATCCCATATTATCTTGAAATGAACAGAAGCTGGATGATTGGTGCATCTGCAGCTGTTATGGCTATAGTTATGGGAGCCGCATTTTATAAGCCCGATCTTACGCTCAGATTACTTTTTATAGGACAAATTAAAATAGTATACATTGCAGTATTTGCATTTATTCTGGATTTTCTATCGTTGGGTAGTCCTGTAAATCCTGGTGGACATGTTGCACATATTGGAGGTGCGCTTTTAGGTTATTATTTTGCTACTCAATATAAAAACGGGAAGGATATAACTAATTGGATGAGCAAAGTGCTGGATTGGTTTGTAGGACTCTTCAAACCTCGAAGTAAAAGATCTAAGATGAAAGTTTCACACGCACGACATGAGTCTGACTGGGAGTATAACGAAAGAAAGCATTCTGAACAGGAAGAGATTGATGCAATATTAGATAAACTGAAACGATCAGGGTACAGCGCATTGTCATCTGAAGAAAAAAAGAAGCTTTTTGATGCCAGCAAAAAATAAGAAAAGAAAATACAGGAAGGTAATTGCCAATTTTATTTTTGCTACAAACATTGTAGCAATAATTCTGCTTTTCTGCTCATACCTTTCTTGGAATGTTTCTACACTAAAAACAAATTTGTTTTCATATATCGGTCTCGGGTTTGGAGTTATTTTATTCCTGAATATTGCATATTTGTTGTTTTGGGCATTTTTTTCGAAATGGAAGCATTTTACTGTTTGCCTTATAGCGATTTTGTTATGCTATAAACCAATTATTACTTTCTTCCCGTTAAATATTAATCCCCCAAAAGCACCAGACAACGCTATAAAGGTGCTTTCATACAATGTGCAAGGTTTTATCAATGAAAGGAACAAAGACGCAAAAGAACATCCTATAATCGATTATATTGCGTCTACAGATGCCGATATCGTCTGCCTACAGGAGTACTTGGTAAGCAAAACGGGACACTCTATTATCTCTCAGAGGGATGTGAACATGTTATTAAATAGATACCCTTATCGATCAATTACAAGTTTGGAATCTTCGGGAAAATATCATATCTTCGGTCTGGCATGTTTCTCTAAATTTCCTATTGAAAATACTCAAGAGGTGGTGTTTGAGTCGTCGTACAACGGAGCAGCTATTTATACAATTAATATTGATGGTAAAAAGTATAGCGTTGCAAATGTGCATTTAGAAACTAATAATATTACATCGGAAGATAAAAAGTTATATAGCGATTTTCTACAGAACACGGATTCTGTCAGACTCGAAACCGTTACTTCAAATATTAGAAGTAGAATGGGAAATTCATATAGGATGAGAGCAAAGCAGGTGGAAGAGGTTAAACAGGCCTTAGCTACACAAGGAACGCAAGGAACAATTATTTGTGGAGATTTTAATGATACTCCAATTTCATATGCCTATTACCAAATGAAAAAAGGGTTAGAGGATTCATACACTTCAACCGCTTTTGGACCAGGTATAACGTATAATGAACATTTATTTCACTTTCGAATTGATTACATTTTGCACAGTGAAAATGTTAAAGCCTACCAATCTAAGGTAGATAAATTAAAGTATTCAGACCATTACCCACTTAAGACATGGTTAGTTCTTAATTGAGTAGTATTATTTCTTAAGTAAAAATTAATTCTTAATTGAGTAATATTAGTCTTAAATGGGGTAATAAAGGTCTTTCAACTTCGAATTCATTATGTTTAAAATAAGTAAAGAGTTTTCGTTTTCGGCAGCACACTCATTATATGGATTGCCGGAAGAACATCCATGCAGCAGATTGCATGGTCATAATTATGTTGTAACAGTTCATCTTCAATCAGAAGAATTAAATCATCAAGGTTTTGTTAGAGACTATACCGAGTTGAAGATTGTCAAAGAATATATAGACAAATACATGGATCATAGGAATTTAAACGACATTCTTGCTCCATTAAATTCTTCGGCAGAAAATATTGCTAAGTTTCTATACGATCAATTTAAGCCTCTACTTCCCGAATTATACGCAGTTGAGGTAAGTGAAACACCTAAAACATCAGCAATATATGCGCCTTAACGTTAATGAAATCTTCTACTCTCTTCAGGGTGAAGGGGGAAGAACAGGTCAGGCCTCAATTTTTATAAGACTTGCAAAATGCAATCTGGCATGCAGTTTCTGTGACACCGAATACGAACATGGTGTGAAGATGACAACCGATGAGGTGTTTGACGAAATAGAGAAGTTTGGCTGTAAATGGATTATTTGGACGGGAGGAGAACCTACCCTACAACTTAATGATAAAGTTGTTGCTCTATTTAAAGAAAGGGGTTATCTACAAGCTATTGAAACTAATGGAACTAAAAAAGTTCCTAATGGGATAGATTATATAACTTGTAGCCCGAAACAGAATTTTGAAAAGGTCAAAGAGCTTATACCAGAGGTGGATGAGTTGAGATTCCCTATAATGAAAGGCGACCCACTACCCGATATCTCCATACTTCCCAAATCTGAAAGATATCTGCTCAGTCCAATTTTTGATGATTTGGATATTATTAATGAGAACGTAGATTATTGCATTTCATTAGTGAAAGAAAATCCAGTGTGGGCCTTGAGTTTACAGACTCATAAACTTATTGGTATACGATGATATGGCAAAATTTCAGGTAACCATACTGGGGTGCGGCTCTGCAATTCCTACAACGCTGCATAACCCCCCCTCTCAACTCATAGAGATAGATGAAAAGCTCTTTATGATTGATTGCGGCGAAGGCACTCAGTTGCAAATGAGGAAGTTTAAAGCAAGAATAAGTAAACTGCATTCAGTTTTTATTTCTCATTTACACGGAGATCACATTTTTGGGTTACCGGGGTTGCTATCGACTTTAAGTTTATTGGGAAGAACTTCTGATTTGAATATTTATGCACACAAAGAGATTAGTTTTTTAATTGATCCAATCAAGGCATATCTAGATAAGCATATGACATTTAAAATAAATATTATTCCGCTGAATCCAGAGAAAGAGAAAGTGCTTATTGAAAATAGTAGAATAAAAATATCATCTTTTCCCTTAAAACACAGAATAGATACTAATGGCTTCCTGTTTGAAGAGAAGGAATCGCCTCGTCATATTATTCGTGAGATGATAGATATTCATCAGATTCCTTATATTAAAATTAATGATATAAAAAGTGGCTCAGACTTTGTAAAACCTGATGGCGAGGTTATAAAAAACAGTTCAATAACCAAGTCTGGGAAAGCTGTAAAAAAATACGCATACTGTTCAGACACAGCATATGCACCAGACATTGTGCCATATATAAAAGAGGTTGATTTGCTTTATCATGAAGCCACGTTTGCCGAAAGTGAACTTGAGCGCGCCTCGGTTACTTATCATTCAACAGCTCGTCAGGCCGCAGAAATAGCTAAGGCTGCTGAGGTTAAAAAGTTAGTGATCGGGCATTATTCTTCTCGCTACAATGAGCTTGGCTTCCTTTTAAAAGAAGCTGTAAATGTTTTCCCTCAAACGGAGCTTGCGTCAGAAGGTAAAATATTTGTGTTATGATTTTCTTGTAAAATCTAATCGATGAAAGAATTTCGTTACATATTAGTTTTATTTTTTCTTACTGTGAGTTTAAACTCATACGCAAATGTTATATCTCAGGACACTATAAAAATTAAATTTACGGAAAGCACACTAATTATTGAAAACTTACCGAGTGATGATGTTCTGGAAATTTACAATATTATGGGAGCTAAAGTTTACACTAGGCGTATCAAATCGGGAACTAATGAATATCAAATAACATTGCCTAGAGGGTATTACATTATAAAAATCGGTAAATTCACCAAGAAAATTGCAGTTAGGTAAATCTAATTTTATACTTTTGTAAATCAAAAGACTGTTAGGATGTCAAAATGCAAGAGAAAACCTCTTGAAATAAACAAAATTTAATTTTTAGCAATATGAATGTAGCAATTGTAGGTACAAGCGGTGCCGTTGGGCAAGAGCTTTTACATGTATTAGAACAGAGAAATTTTCCCATTGATAATTTATCACTTTTTGGTTCTTCAAGAAGTGCAGGCAAAGAATATAATTACAGAGGTAAACAGATTACCGTTAAGGAGCTTCAACACAATGATGACTTTAAAGGAATAGACATTGCATTTGTTTCGGCTGGTGGCAGCACTTCAATTGAGTTTGCTGACACTATTACCAAACATGGTGCAGTTATGATTGATAACTCGAGTGCTTTCCGCATGGATGATGATGTTCCACTGGTAGTTCCTGAAATAAACGGTGAGGATGCACTTACCCGTCCAAAAAACATTATTGCAAACCCTAACTGTACAACATCTCAATTGGTTATCGCATTGCAAGCAATTGAAGTTGTGTCGCATATCAAAAAAGTGCATGTAGCAACATATCAGGCTGCATCTGGGGCCGGTGCTGCTGCAATGCAGGAGCTTGAAGATCAACACAGACAGTTAATCGCAGGAGAAGATCCTACAGTATCAAAGTTTGCTTATCAACTTGCATACAACCTAATACCTCAAGTGGATGTTTTCACTGAAAATGGTTACACAAAAGAGGAGATGAAGATGTATCATGAAACTCGTAAGATTATGCACTCTGATATTGAGGTTAGTGCAACATGCGTGCGAGTTCCGGTTATGAGAGCTCACTCCGAAGCCATATGGGTTGAAACTGAACGTCCGATCACTTTGGAAGAAGCCAAAGAAGCATTTCGCAATGCAAATGGGGTAGAGTTAATGGATGATCCTGCACAGAAAAAATATCCAATGCCACTAGGACTGGAGGGTACAGACCCTGTGTATGTAGGACGTATTCGTAAAGATTTATCTAATGAGAACGGACTTACATTTTGGACTGTATCTGACCAAATTCGTAAGGGTGCTGCACTAAATGCAGTACAGATTGCCGAATATTTGCTAGAGCAGGGTTCTTATAAAAAAGAAAATAATAAAACCTACACTAATTAGTTTAAGTAGAAGTCCCACCAAATAACCTCCGAATGCGCCGGAGGCTTGTTTGGTGGCCGACTTTAATTTGTTGCCTGACATCAGCGCACCAATAAAAGCACCTACGAAAGGCCCAAGAAAAATGCCCCATGGACCTAAAAAGAATCCAAACAGTAGTCCTATTGTTGCTCCCCATACCACCTGTTTATTACCTCCCATTTTTTTAGTTCCCCACACCGGGAGTATATTATCAAGTATAGTGATTACTGCGGATATTATTCCGAGTATAATAATAATGGTCCAACTAATATCATCTTTTGTAGAGGGTAATAACTTCAATATAAATAATCCTCCCCAACTTAGAGGAAGACCGGGAATTATAGGTGCAATTGTACCTATCGCTCCAGCTGAAAGCAAGATAGCTGCAACAACAATCCATATTACATCTCCCATAACTATTGCGAAGCTTTATCTAAATGATCATGATCTAATAGTACCCTATGCGGAAATGAGCCATGCCCGATTAACTCAATTGGGCAAGTTTCGTATGCGTTTGTGAGCCATTCTTGTGAAATATCACTACCGGAATGATAGTGCAGTCCTAAATTTACACAAGCAATATTTTTAACAAGGGATATTATTGTGCCAACATCATGAGAAACAAGCATAATTGCTATTTCTTTATTAATTTCTCCCAACAGTTTATAAAAGTCTGTTTCGAATAATTTATCTACGTAAGTGCTTGGTTCATCAAGTATTATAAGTTTTGGATTATCTATAATTGCTCTTCCTAACAATACACGCTGAAGCTGACCTCCTGAAAGTTCTCCAATTGCACGTTGAAGCAGTGAATTTATACCTAGCTGTGCAGCTACTTCTTTGACTCTCTTTTTTTCAACAGATGAATATCTTCTAAAATATTTCTTATTTGGTGTTATTCCCGATAGCATAACTTCTGATACCGAAACAGGGAACTTTTTGTCAATTTGATTAATTTGAGGAAGATAACCAATATTAAGTGAAGGAACTTGCTCACCTTTATCATAGAAACTGATTGACCCTGACTCTGGTTTTAAAAGCCTCAATATGGTTTTGAGTAAGGTAGTCTTTCCTCCACCATTAGGTCCGATAACGCCAAGAAAGTCATCTTCATAAATCGTAAGAGATATATCATTGAGTACTTTAGGCTTATTATCATAACCTACAGTAATATTTTCTAATTCAATAAGCTTTTTCATTTTAATTTTTTGTCTCTAGATAGGATTTCGGCAATATTTATCATCTCTATTTCCCACTCGTAATCCAGAGGGCTTATTTCGAAAATTTCAGCCCCTATCTCTTGTGCTACAACTTGTGCATTTTTTACATCATATCCTTTTTCTATGAAAACCGTATTAATATTCTCTTTCTTTGCTATATCAATTAGTTTCCTAATTTGAGAAGGAGAAGGGCTTTTGCCTTCAAACTCAATACTATGTTGATGCAAATCGTAGTCTTTTGCAAAATATCCAAGTGAAGGGTGAAATATTACAAATGATCTAGTGGGAATATCAATTAGAAGCTCGGTAATAACTGTGTCAATACTATCAATTTTGTCAATAAAGTTATTGTAATTTGAACGGTAACGATTCTCATTTTCCGAATCAAATTCAACTAATGCGTTGAGCATATTCTCAATCATCAGCTTTACGGTAGAGGGTGATGACCATATATGTTGATCTAAAGAACTGTGTGAATAAGTATGTCCATGACCATCTGTATGGTGATGCTCCTCTCCTTCTATCAAATCTATTCCTTGAGAGCAATCCACAATTTTTAATCTGGGATTATTCTCTGCTATCCTTTTGCTCCAAGCTTGCTCAAAACCTAAGTCACCTACTATAAAATATAAGTCACTATTACTCATATTAACCAAAACAGAAGGTGCAGGTTCATATGTTTCCGGACTGGTACCAGGCGGTACCAAAGTATTTATTTCGAAGTTATCTCCAACTATTTGATACAAAAAATAACGTTGCGGCTCTATTGTAACCGTAATTATTGGTTTTTTCTCTCTATTATCTGATTTAACTCCCTGATTACAGCCTAAAAAGGGTAGAGTGAATAAAAAAAATATAGTAAATAATAAAAGTAATGGATTTGTTATATATTTTCTAGACATCAGTGTTTACAACTTTATTTATGGAAATGAGTCAATTGTAGAACAAAAGTAATAATTTTACCCCGTTGATGGAAATAGATAACGTAAAAATAACAGATGATGGTTCACACACACTTTTTGTGCCTGAGCTAAATGAACATTACCATTCCACAAATGGTGCTATTCAGGAATCTAAGCATGTTTTTATAGAGGCGGGATTAAAACATGTGATAAAGGAGAGAAATCCAAAATACACCTACCGAACTTTAAATATTTTAGAGATTGGTTTTGGAACAGGTTTAAATGCTTTGCTCACATTATTGGAATCTAAAAAAGTGCTCTTTGATAAAATTATGTCCGATAAAAACAGCACAGACAATCAACACACAGGTAATCATCAATTAAATATCTTTTATCATACAATAGAGCTATACCCATTAAAAATGGAGGAGTCTGTAAAATTAAATTATCCACAATTATCAAGTCAGCATTACTCAATTAATTATAACAGAACTACAGAAATTTTCCACCATTTACACTCATCTTCTTGGGAAAAGCCTGTGAAAATAACTTCGGGATTCACTATATTAAAACAAAAGATGGATTTTAGTAATCCTTCACAATTTTGCTCAAACAGACTTTACGATTTAATCTATTTCGATGCATTCGCTCCCGAAAAGCAACCTAACATGTGGACGGAAAGAGTCTTCACCAAAATTTATTCTCTGTGCAACACTAATGCTGTGCTCACAACATATTGCGCTAAAGGCGTGATAAGAAGGAGGTTGCAAAACATAGGGTTTCAAATGGAACGTTTACTAGGACCTCCGGGTAAAAGAGAAATTCTCCGAGGGACTAAAATATAAATTACTTCGGTGCTTCATTTGTAAAATTAGCTTCCATAATCAAACAATTATAATCGAACTACGTTTAAACAATTGCGCCATCAATATTAACCAACTCATTATTAAACACTCACACAATGGATAGAAGAAAATTCATTAAAAATTCAACTATCGCAGGAGTTGCTCTTGCGTCCGGTATAACAAAACCAGGATATGCGACTTCAAATTTTAAAACAGCAACTCTTTTGCAAAATGAAAAAATAAGAATAGGCCTTATAGGAAGCGGCTGGTATGGAATGGTGGTTGCCAAATCAGCATTAAAAGCGGGAGGTGTTGAAATAACAGCAGTTGCCGACGTAGATTCAGATCATCTCAACAAAAGCATTGAAGAATTAACTACACTTCAGGGAAGAAAACCACTCGGATTCAAAGACTATAAGGAATTGATTAATCTAAATAATATTGATGCTGTTATAATTGGTACCCCACCCCACTTGCATGCATTGCAATTTGTGGATGCTTGCGAGAAAGGACTACACATTTATTGCGAAAAGCCACTTGCCTACGACGTACATGAAGGTATGGCAATGGTTAAAGCAGCAGAAAAAGCAGGCAATATTGTGCAAATTGGCTTTCAAAGAAGACAGAGCAAGGCATTCAGTAAAGCAAAACAAATTATTGAGGAAGGGCAGATAGGAAAAATTCATCAAATTGGAGCAAACATCCATTTTAACCCCGGCACTCATGATACAACACCGCAAAACCCTCCCGCTTCGTTAGATTGGGATGCATGGTGCGGACCGGCTCCAATGCTACCATACAGCCCTTCCATAGGACATAGATCATGGAGACTGGAAAAGGAGTACGGAAACGGTCACCTAGTTGATTGGGGAATTCACAATATTGATATAGTAAGAACTATTATGGGTTTTGGTATGCCTGAAATCATAGAAGCATCGGGAGGAATCCGTGTACTTAAAGATAAGATAACAACGCCTGACACACTACGTGCAACAATGCATTTTGAAGGAATACCCTTAGTTTGGGAACACAGAATGTGGGGCGCCGGCAACATAAATTCAAAATACAACAATGGAGTATTTTTCTATGGTGATAAGGGAACCCTCTTTGCATCAGACAATTACAACGAATTAAACATCAGAAACCAAGGACAATCAACAGCAGAATTTTCTAATTCCGAAATGCAAGACATGCATGTTGAGGAGTTTATAGAAGCAGTAAAAACAGGCAATAAAAATCTCATAAGCTGCAACACAGAAGATGGTCATAAATCAACAACTGCAGTACAGCTTGCAATGATTGCTTATGAAACCAACAGTAAGCTAACTTGGAGTAACAATAGTTTAATAGATAATCCGAAAGCATCTGAACTCCTTGCGAGGCCTTACAGAAAAGGGTACAAGAGACCTACTATTTAAAAGCAAATATATGACACGATTAATATTAATGACTTTACTATTCTCAATTCCTTTTTACGGAAAAACAGAAAACATCATTATTGCCAAAGATGCGATAATTGAGAAAGTAGAAACCGGCTACTCCTTCACAGAAGGACCTGCAGTTGCATCAGACGGAAAAGTATATTTCACCGATCAGCCAAATGACAAAATATATGTTTGGGAAGAGGAAAAAGGAGTATCTCTTTGGCTTGAAGGAACCGAACGTTCAAATGGCATGTATTTCAACGACCAAGATAAGTTAGTCGCCTGTGCCGATGAATATAATCGAATTATTGCTTTCAATGAGCATAAAGAGTACAGAGTAATATATGAAAATTTCGATGGCAAGCACCTCAATGGTCCTAATGACCTTTGGATAGTACCAAACAGTGGCGGAATCTACTTCACTGACCCATATTACCACAGAGATTACTGGAAAGATGGACATACCGAAGAACAAGATGCTCGTGGAGTATATTACATTTCTCCTCAGGGAGATGCAACACGTGTAGCCAATGATTATGTACAACCAAATGGACTTATCGGCACACCAGATGGTAAAACTCTGTATGTAGCTGACATAAACGATCGTAAAATTTGGAAGTATGATATTCATGAAGATGGTACACTTTCAAACAAAACCTTATTTGCAAACAATGGCTCAGACGGTATGACAATTGATAACCTAGGCAATATATACCTCACAATGGGAAAAGTATGGGTATATTCTCCTTCGGGCGAATTAATACAAGAGATTGATTTACCCGAATCCCCCTCAAACATCTGTTTTGGAGGAAAAGCCAGAGACACCTTATTTATAACTGCAAGAACATCGGTCTATACAATTAAAATGAATGTTAGAGGAATTTGATTATTTAATTTCAACTTAGAAATGCAACCTCGGGTGTTGATTTGCTGTTTTTTTGTATGTTTGTCTTAAACTTCTGAGACATAACTAAACATTAATCAAAAATGGAAAAGCTAAACAACTACATCAAAACCCATGAAAATCGTTTTCTCGAAGAACTATTTGAGTTGATAAGAATTCCTTCAATATCATCTCTTCCTGAGCATAAACCCGACATGTATCGAGCAGCAGAAAAATGGAAACAAATTCTTTTAGCAGCCGGAGTTGACAAAGCGCAGGTTATGGAAACAGAAGGGAATCCCGTAACATACGGTGAGAAAATAATAGATCCCAACGCACCAACCGTAATGGTTTATGCACACATGGATGTAATGCCCGTAGACCCTGTGAACCTATGGAACACAGAACCTTTTGAGCCTGTAATAAAAGATGGCAAGATATGGGCACGCGGTGCCGACGACGACAAAGGACAATCTTTTATGCATGCCAAAGCATTTGAATACCTTGTGCAATCGGGCGAATTAAAATGCAATGTAAAATTCCTCATTGAGGGTGAAGAAGAAGTAGGTTCTCCAAACCTTCCTAAATTCTGCGAAGAAAACAAAGAGCTATTAAAAGCAGACATCATTTTAGTTTCAGACACTTCCATGATTGCACCGGATGTACCCTCTATAACAACCGGACTGCGCGGACTCGCCTATTGGCAAGTTGAAGTAACCGGACCTAACGTAGATCTACACTCAGGCCTATTTGGTGGTGCTGTAGCAAACCCAATAAACGTGCTTTCCAAAATGATTGGAGACACAATGGATGAAAACGGCAAAATATTAATCCCCGGTTTTTATGATGATGTTATAGAAGTATCTGACACTGAGAGAGAAATGATGGCAAAAGCTCCTTTCTCTCTTCAAGATTATAAGAAGTCACTAGATATAGAAGAAGTGTTTGGCGAAAAAGGATACAGCACTAATGAACGCACCGGTATAAGACCAACATTTGACGTTTGTGGTATCTGGGGCGGTTACACAGGAGAAGGAGCCAAAACCGTACTTCCTTCAAAAGCTTATGCAAAGATAAGTACCAGACTTGTACCAAACCAAAATCACAACAAAATAGCTAAGTTGTTTGTTGAATATTTTGAGAGCATTGCTCCAAACACGGTAAAAGTAAAAGTGGAGTCTTTGCATGGTGGCCCTTCATACGTATGTCCAATAGATTTACCTGCCTATAGAGCAGCCGAGAAAGCATTCACAGATGTTTATTGCAAAGAACCCGTTCCGGTAAGATCGGGTGGTAGCATACCAATCATTGCCACATTTGAAGAAATATTAGGCACAAAATCTATATTAATGGGCTTCGGCTTAGGATCTGATGCAATTCACTCACCAAATGAGAACTTCCCTCTGGAGCAGTTCTTCAATGGAATAAGAACCATACCACTCTTCTACAAATATTTTGCCGAGGAGTATAAAAAATAATATTCATATTTTAAAAATTGAATTATGGAAGGTTATACAACATTATCAGAAGCAATAAACGACTTGACAAAAAAAGGATACAGTGCCAATTTCAATATCAAAAGCGATTGTTTGGAATGTGCAGAGAATATGCTTTTGCTCAAACCAGATGAATTTGAAATTGATGAAGTATATCGCTTTCAAGAATTATCCGATTTAGATAACGAAGACATCCTTTATGCAATATCATCGCCTCAAAATGGCATAAAAGGATTATTGGTAAATGCGTACGGCACATATTCTGATGCTTCAACCTCAGAACTCATAGCAAAATTAGAGATTCCAAGAATTGATGATTAGTTAATTACAAAAGCATTAATTTGGTTACTACATCTTTAGTTAATATCAATAGGTATTTCGTCTAAAACTGCGAAAGCCGTATAGTGAGTAAGCTGTGTAACGGGAGTTAACGCTAGATAACCGGAAACAATCTTTCCGTTATCAATTTTAAGCGGTTTCTCTCGTTGCATTTTTTTATGAAACTCCAACGCCCCACTATTATCTTTAAAATATTCAACTAAATAATACCCCTCACTTCCCGAATCCACAAATCTTTGATAAAAAGCATGTGAAACAATCCCCATATTCATCCTCATATTGATTTCCACACAAGGATGCAACTTGTAGTTATTAAACTTGCTCTTTACGTCACAAATCATCATATCCACCCCAACAAAACCGTTGTAATTTGCAAACCTTTTAGAAAGTTTGCTCATTAATGATTCGCGCACTTTATGTAACATCTCAGTTGAGATATAAGACGATAAATGCTTCTCAATAGCCCTGTCGGATAAAAGGTAATTGCCTGAATACGCACCCGATGAAGTAGTTTTAAACAAAGAATACCCAACAAATTCTGCCCTACCCGATTGAAAGTTAAACTCCATAGCAAAATCCAACACCTTTTTCATAACAGGTTCTGCTACCACACCACCCTGCTTTCGCATCACACGCTTACACCAATCTATCTGTTTATCAGTTATTTCTCCCAAAATCCAAATTAGACCTCTGCCACTCCCCGATACCGGCATTTTAAGAACCTTATTTCCAGGTACATGTTTCAAATAGAGCAGTAAATCCGCTAACAGTGTGAAATAGTGCGATTCCCCGCCCAACCCAACATCCTCCATGATTAATTCTTTCAGAACCTCTACGGCATTTATCCTGTTAGAATAATCCCTCAAGACTTCCAATTCAGAAATCGATGGAAGAACATCTTCACTAAAACCCAATGAGATCAATTGTTTTGCAAGTAAAGGATTCCAACCCCAAGGAATAATCTCTTCAATCTTATCTTTAAAGTCTCCATTTGAAATTGAATCATT
>CAZYGE010000045.1:0-2908 GCA_964647535.1 uncultured Proteiniphilum sp. | reverse complement strand
AAATCTGCCCGCATCTTTAAAATAGATGCAGGAGGAGTAAAATTAGGACTAAAATTACCTAAAGCAAGGTCGTGTTCCGGATTAAAAACATGTAACATTCAACTATATAAATCTTAATTACACAAACTATTAATTGCACATATTACTTAATCACATAAACTCATTTTACACATACTCTTTAATTTCAATCTCCCCTTCAAGCGCCAGCTTGGCATTTTCTGCCAACGCTCCCATCTCATCCTCACCGGGATACAGATGAATTGGCGCAATACGATAAACCCTCTCGCTAATCAGGTTACAAAACCACTTACTATTGGCTATACCCCCTGTAATAAGTATAGAATCCACATCACCATTCAAAACCGTAGACATTGCCCCAATCTCTTTGGATACCTGATATGCCATAGCCTGTAAAACCTCCAACGCCTTATCATCGCCATTTCTTGCCTCCCGCTCTGCAATATATGCATCATTGGTGCCAAGATAAGCAACCATACCACCCTTACCCAGAATCATCTCCTGCATCTTTATTTGACTATAAATACCGCTAAAGGCAACCTTTACTAACTGCCCAACAGGCAAGGTGCCCGATCTTTCGGGAGAAAAAGGACCATCGCCATCCAATCCCTGATTAACATCAATAACTTTTCCTTTTCTGTGAGCACCCACTGTAATTCCGCCACCAAGGTGCACAACAATAAGATTAAGATCTTCATACTTCTTCATTATCGATTTGGCATGAGAGCGAGCAATCGCCTTCTGATTCAAGGCATGAAATATAGACCGCCTTTCAAATATCGGGTGCCCCGAATAACGCGCAAGAGGCTCAAGCTCATCCACAACAACTGGGTCTGCAATAAACGCCCGGGCAGAAGGCAGATGTTTTGCAACATCATCTGCAATAAGAGCTCCCAGATTGCTTGCATGCTCACCTCTTTTGCACTCAAGCAGGTCGTTTCGCATGGCATCGTTTACACTATATACTCCCGAAGCAATCGGCTTCACCAATCCTCCGCGCCCAATAACTGCTTCAATTGTTTCTGCATGAACATCAGCATCCTTCAACTCTTTAATAATTACATCTTTTCTAAACTCATACTGATCGGTAATACGTTTAAATTTTTTCAAATCGTCAGACGAATGTCTTATAGTCTTCAAAAAGATTACCCTCTCCTGCTGATAAATAGCAATTTTTGTAGATGTAGAACCCGGATTTATAACCAATATACGCATAATTGCACTTGTTATTTATAATAATAAATTTAAAATCAACACATTTCAAACCATCAAAGACGCCAAAGCAATAGATTGTAACTTGGTCTTATCATCATCGGCACGAGAAGTTAGAACTATCGGCACAGAAGCTCCTGTAATAATTGCAGCTGATTTAGCACCTCCCAAAAAATTTAGCGTCTTATAAACCATATTGCCCGCCTCAATATCTGGAACCAAAATAATATCACAATCGCCTGCAACATCACTCACAACACCTTTATTAAGTGCTGCTTCCCTATTTACGGCTAAATCCATGGCTAAAGGTCCGTCAACAATACAACCCTTTATAACACCACTCTCATTCATCTTTTTCATCTCCGCAGCATGAACTGTAGCTTCCATTCTAGGATTCTTCTTCTCAACGGCCGCTGCAATCGCTACCTTTGGAACCTCAATTCCCAAATGATGGAAAACACCCACCGCATTATTTAGAATCTTTACCTTAGAATCCAAATCGGGAGCAATATTCATTGCCACATCAGTAACACAAAAAACTTTATGATAATAGGGAGATTCAAATAGTGCCACATGACTCAAAAGATGTTTAATGGGCAATCCTCTCTCTTTATTAAGAACCCCCTTCATCAAATCACTTGTAGAAATTAGCCCTTTCATTAGTATATCGGCCTTGCCGCTTCTTATTAGATCAACGGCAATACCAACAGAACTATCCTCTTTATCGCTACTATCAAAAACTTCAACATTAGTTAGGTCGAAGTTAATATGATGCGCAATCTTCTTTATTTTCTCACTATCACCAACAAGTAGAGGAATAATTATGCCCTCACTATATGCATTCTGAATCGATTTTAGAACATTCTCATCCTCCGCCGCTGCAACCGCAACCCTTTTAGCCGGCAATTGTTTTGCTCTGTTTATAAGTTCATTTAAATCATGGATCATCATAAATGTTATTTTGAATAAAATGCGTTCAAATATTTATCAATATAAAACAGCTTATCCCTCGACTTATACTGCTGAATATATCGAGGATGCTCCAATGCAGTAATCTTACCAAACATCTTCTCCTCTGCATTAAGTTTAGCAATGAAATTAGCATTCTTCACACCTAAAATAAAAACCTCGTCAGTATCAAGCCCCAAATCTATATGCTTTTTTAATGATTCAATCATATACTCTTTCACCAAATTAAAAAGCATCCTATCATCGTAATAATTTGCATTTAGCCAATTACCGCCCTTAGATTCTCTGATAATTGCAAGAGGGAAAGGCGAGTTTATATAAAAATCATTATAAAAAAGGTCTGCACCACCATACGCCTCAATCAAATCATACACAAATACAGAAGACACCTCATGAGTGCGAGCAGACGCCATTTTAATTCCACAAACGCTATCAAGTCTTTTTGTATCTGTAAAAGGCACCCCTGTGACACCTGCACCGTTGCGACTTGGATTAATTCCAATTATAAATCTCCTCTCCTTATTATCATCATAATACTTATGATAAAACTCGCTCATCACTTTCATCGTCTCTGGGTTATCCAAAAAAGGATTCATAACCTGAAATCCGGCAGGTAAATTACCATTGTATGTTAGGTTTCTATTAAAATCAATTACTCTTTCGCCAAACGTTTGCATAATATCAAAGATAACACTTAATCATAAATATG
>CAZYGE010000044.1:9548-18340 GCA_964647535.1 uncultured Proteiniphilum sp. | reverse complement strand
TTAATTCTACCCTTACTTGCTTCAACTGGATTTCCTCCGGCACCTTTTGCAAGCCCCATAGGTAGCCATCCATCTGTAGTTGCCACATCTAGATCTTCCATAATCTCCGCATACACTTCATTAGCTGAGTATTGCCTTGTCATATAAGGAGCATTTGTTAACGGCTCTTCAAAATAAGGGATATTTCCCCAGAACTTCCATAGCCAATGAGTATAATATGCACGCAAAAAGTGCGCTTCGGCCTTATATTGATTAAGCTTATCTTCATCAACATCAATTGCATTTTGGCATGCACTAATAGCATTATTACTTCTTGCTATACCAGTAAATAAAACACTCCACAACCCTCCAAAAGACTGTTGAGGGGTTATAGTAAATAATGACAGGAGGTAAAGTTGATGCTGATCTCCTGCATCTCCCCCACCTTTAAATATATCATCAGAACGCAAATCCGACAAAAGTGGGATACTATTGTAATTCTGATCGGCATAACTGTCAAATAACATAATTTGATATGCCGCAGCAAGGTTAGCCAATATTGCCCCTTCATATGCAGGTGCACCTGCTTCTTGTTTCTCTGTAGACGAAGCGGACAAGAAGTCATCACTACATCCGGTTACTCCAATAATCAGGAGAGCTGTTACTATTATATATATTATTTTTTTCATTTGTCTGATATTTTAAGATTAGAATGTGATATTAGCTCCTACAGAAACTGTTCTTGACTGTGGGTATATACCACGGTCGATACCAATCGTAGTATAATCGCCTGAAGCAATTTCAGGATCAAAACCATCATAAGAGGTAAATGTAAATAGATTGTCGGCAGACACATAAACTCTCAACCGCTGAATAGCCAGTTTTCTAGTTATATCAACAGGAAGAGTGTAGCCAAACTGTGTAGATTTAAGTCTCATATAGGAACCATCTTTTATATAAAGCTCTGATGAGCGCCAGTTACCATTTGGGTTGGCAGATGTCATTCTCGGAATATGGTTAGAAGTACCTTCGCCATGCCATCTATCAAGAATCCATGCAGGACGGTTGTTCAATGGTATATCACCACGTTGTGAGAAGTCAAAAACATCATTTCCAATTGCTCCTTGAAAGAACAAATTCATATCAAATCCCCTCCAATCGGCAGCCAAAGTGAAACCGTATGTCCAATCGGGCATTCCTTTACCAATTTTAGTCTTATCTGCGTCGCTAATTACACCGTCGCCATTTAGGTCTACAAAGCGAACATCACCCGGTAATGCAGATGGCAGCAGTTTTTCACCATCTTCATTAACATAAGCATCAACTTCTGCTTGATTCTGAAAGATACCATCTGTTTTGAAACCGTAGAAATATGGGAAAACCTCATTGTTCATACCCTTCACATAACTTCCTACTCCTGATGCACCTGCATCTTCATAAATCTGTTCGCCTGTTTCGTTACCCAGATTTATAAGTTTATTTTGAAGATATGATGCATTTGCAGTAACTGAGTAATTAAAATCACCAAAATTATTTGTCCAGCCTGCTTCAAATTCAAGCCCCCAGTTTTCCATATCGCCAACGTTTGCAATTGGAGCTCCAATTCCTACGTAAGATGGGATAGGTTGATACATCAACATATCGATAGTCTCTTTTTTGAAATAATCAAATGAGAATGTAAGTGCACCTTTTAAGAAACGAGTATCAATACCGAGGTTAGTTTGCGTAGACTCTTCCCATTTCACTTCGGGGTTTGGAATATAACCGGGTGAACTTCCATACTGCATCTGACCTGAGTTCTCCCCAACCTTACTAAGGTCTTCAACAACATCATAGCCACCACCAAAATAGTAATTCTGACCTCCATTCATAAGTGATGTATAAAGAAATTGTCCAATACGGTCGTTACCGTTTTTTCCCCAGCTGCCACGTAGTTTCATATAATCGAACCACTCTGGTCTGCCATCCATAAACTCTTCAGAAGTTATATTCCATCCTAAAGATAATGATGGAAATACTCCCCATTTATTACCCGGACCAAATACAGAAGAACCATCGCGTCTGACAGTTGCCTGTGCCATATATTTCTCAGCATAGTTATAATCAATTCTACCAAAGTATGAAGCTCTTGCAGTGAAGTTATACCCACCTGTACCACCCCATACACGTTCGTCTTTAGGATCGGAAATAGCGTAATTGATATTAGCTTTAAGAGGGTCATTTTCCAGTAAATCTCTGTCATTACCACCTAAATTGCGATACTGGTATTTTGATGCAGATTGCCCTAATACAAAAGAGAGGTTATGGACATCTTCAAATGATTTGCTGTAGGAAAAATAATTTTCTACCTGCCATGTATAACCCCTATTCATTTCGCTCTGTACAGTGCTAAACTGTTGATCTTTTCCTTGTGTTGCAAGAAAATATGGGAATGAGTAAGCATCCAATCCCCAAAAAGCAAGGTCGAAACCATAACTGCTTCTAAATTTAAGTTCAGGTATTATAGTGAGCTCTGCCCAAACAGACCCTACCAACTTATCAGAGTTATTTAAGCCTGCAGTAGGCTGATGCAGCATCCCAACCGGGTTTGCAATCTCCTGAAATCCCGAAGGAGGGATAGAAAACACTCTATCGCCATTCCTCACAGCGTGAGGATATTGTGCAAGTATTGATTCCGCAGTTGCCTCATCAGCATATACAGGTACAAGTGGTGAGAAACTCAAAGCACTACCTAAAATTGAGCCATATTCAGAGTTGGTTTCGATCCCCGTAGATTTATCTCTTGAGTAACCCACGTTTACGCCCATATCTATGTTGTTTAAGAAAGAACGGTCTATTGTTTCAAAAATATTATACGTGGAGTTCGAACGTAAGCTATAACGCTTATAGTTAGATCTATCAAAGTTACCACCTACTATACCTGCTTGATCAAAATAACCGAAAGACAGAAAGTAACTTGACTTCTCTGTTCCACCGGAAATGCTCACCTGATGATTCTGTACCGGCGCGTTGTAATAAAAAGTTTCATCCTGCCAGTCAGTTCCTCTTCCTGCGGTTGACATTTGTTCAGCGTTGAAAAGCGGCAAGTTGCCATCATTCAATCTAGACTCATTCATTATTACCATATATTCCGTGGCATTAAGAATTTCTCTTTTCTTCCATGGATTTTGCCAACCGTAACTAACATCATAATTGACAGTTGCTCTCCCTGAAGTACCTCTCTTTGTAGTAACAAGGATAACTCCATTGGCTGCACGTGAACCATAAATGGCTGCCGACGCCGCATCTTTTAGGATCTCAACGGAAGCTATATCAACAGGATTTAAGTAGCTAATTCCGCCACCAACTTCCATACCATCAACTATATAAAGAGGTTCACTGTTGTTGATTGTTCCAATACCTCTAATTCTAACCTTAGAATCCGATCCAGGCTGACCCGAGCTTTGAGTAATCTGCACACCTGATACTTTACCTTTAAGTGCATCTTCAACACGCGTTGGACGTGTAACGTTGAGCTCTTCTGCCGATACCTGACTAATTGCCGCAGTTACAACACTTTTGCGTTGAACACCATACCCAACCACTATTAGCTCATCAAGCAATTCTGCGTCTTCTCGAAGTTGCACATTAAGCGTGGTTTGATTTGTAATGGTAAATTCCTGATCCATATACCCTATATAAGATATACGCAATGAAGATCCTCGAGGTAATGCAATATTGTAATTACCATCAATATCTGTAACAGTTCCTATGGTAGATCCGGGAACCACAACATTTGCCCCAATTATTGGTTCTCCCAAATCATCTGTTACAGTTCCTCTAATGGTAACATCCTGATCTTGCTGTGGAGCATTTGCCTCGGGCTTTTCAAAGATGTATATTTTGTTATCCCTAATCTCATACCCTATATTACGTGGAGATAACAACTGGTTCAATACCTGCGTCATATCTGTATCAGTTACCCTGATAGACACCGCATCACTTAAGTCCACAACTTCCTTGCTGAATGCCAAGGAGTGATTTGTCTGCTCTGTTATGCTTTCCAGAACATTTCTCAAACTTTGCCCATTGAAATTCAGACTAACTTTTTGGGCAGAGCATAATGTTGCACTCAGCACAAAAAGCGAGAACAGAATTGTAAAGCGCTTTTTAATTGGAATTCTTCCCATGGTTGCTTGTATTACATGTTAAAAAATTAATAAATCGTTTTTCTCTCGATTAATTATTATCAAGACTTCTATAATATAGACACGCTAGGTTAAAAAAGTATTAGTGAAGTTTAATTTTTAACAATTTTATCTTTAAGAGAAAATCTTAAAGTCAAACTTCCATACGGGATGAGAGTAGCAAAGTTTTAGAACTGCTTAATATTTATTTCTCTCTCCTGAATCTTAATTTCAAAAACATTGAGGTTGGTTATTTTCCCTGCTTCTATCTGAAATACCTGTTCAGAAACCTCGCAATCTGTATTAGGGGGTAGTGTATTTTTGTTTAGTTGAATGGTATATAATCCGTTGGGTAAGAATGTAATAATACTTCCGTTACTATCTGATATAACCGTGCGAGTAACACTCCCATCATGGTTAGAAATTACAAACCTTATACCTTCATTCCTCTGATTTGTAGTCATGCTAAACACTCCGGTAACATATCTTATACTACCTTGCAGCGTTCCACTTTGTTTCAGAGGAATATTAATCTTAGTCCTATAACCTTCAATTTCAACTTTTTTCTCATCAAAGAACCAGCTTCTTTCTTTAAAAGGTTTTATTGCAATTTTTCCAAACGGCACATTAGAGTAATGAACTTTTCCATTCTTATCTGCAATAAACACTTTTCTGTTTAAGCTCACAAGGTAATCTTTAGCCGGTTCGTCTCCTTCATCAAACCTGTTATTGGCATTATTATCATAATAAATCTGTGCAATCACCCTGCTTTTTTTTCCTGCATTAGGCTGTGCATTTCGGAAAGTGTATGACAACCCCACTTGAACATTATATGTACTAACATTATTAAAATTTTCATACCTATACCAGTAGCTATTCATAAAAAGGGCAATATTATCCATAGGCAACCAGTTCATACTCACATTCACGGAAGGTACATTTCCCTGATAATTATCACGTGTAAAATTTATCCCCGTTGATAATAAAATCTTTTTAGATATATTTTTATTAGCCGATAGTGAGGCAGTAAATCTATAAAAATCAACATCTTGCCATGACGACATCACATACTCATACAAATAGTAAGCACCCTTCTGATAAGACACATCCATGCTCAACCAATCGTAAGAATAGTTTAAAGTAGATTTGGTCTGACTTTTTAATTCGTTGTTTTGTATGTTCTTATAAAACCCACCCTCAATCGTTCCAAGCAAAGAGTGCATGGTTTGTGCACCCTGCCATCTCCACTGCCAACCCAATCTGTTAGATTTCATGCTGGTAGGAATCGATGAATTATCATTGGCAAAACTTTGCGAATATGAAGAAGAACTTTCTCCTTGATGACGATAATATATAGAGTTTGAAATATTTTTTATTTTAGGCAATGACAAATAGATATCAGAATTGCTATTTTCTGAGCTGTAGTTATAATTTTGCGTATAGGATTCGGGTTCGGTTTTGTTATATCCAATACTCCCGCTTAAATTCACTTCGTTGTTGATCTTAAAACTAATGCCTTGTGAGAAGTTTATAGTACCCTTTCTGCTACCGGGAAAATATGGGTCACTATAATAACCCGATCCGTTTAACATCACCCTGTCAGTTATACTACCTCTATATCTCACTTCGGCTGCACCGTTATATTTGGCATCCGCAATATTGTCATAATTCCCCACTGCCCCATGTGCAGAAACATCAATATCCCAATTATCTTTAATATTTGTTCTCCATTTGAAGCCGGTTACATGAAAATTTGCACTCTCGTATAAATTACGCTGAAACAAATATGACAACTCGGTACCTCTATCATAATTGTTACCCCCAATTTCACCTTTTACATAAAATGAATAATAATCACTGAACCAACTTCGCGAGCTAAAAAGATTGTAGTTTTGATCGATAGCTCCAAATGTCAACGAATTACCACTCTCGATATCCGAAAACTTCATATTTGCTCCTCTACCAAACATAGGCATCTCCATCTGCTCACTCAAATTCCCAAAAGTGAACTCATTTTCATGAAGCTTATAAGTAAGAGAGGTACCGGTTGCAATGGGCGTCTCCATTGAATTATACTTATAAAAATTACCTCTCAACTGAATATAGCCGGCCGGAAGATTAATACTCCCACCCCCTTGCAATTGCAGCATGTTAGATAACTGGTTATACTGACTATAACTAAGTGATATTGAATTATCTGAAGAACCTCTTAAAGGAAAAGCAGATTGCATTGTATTAATTTCGCTGAACCGAGTACTGGAACTAACATTTTGGACAACTACACTTTTACTTCCAAAAAGTTTCTTTTCTTTACCTTTCATTCCGGTAATATGCACTTGGAATTGATTTTTAAGCAGCAGGTTACTGCTCACAATAAAACTAAAAGTATGAGACTCTCGTGTCATGGGCTTAACACTAATTTTCATTTCAGTAAACGGAGAGATACCACGAATCTCAGGCACATTAAATACCAAAGTCACATCTTCTGTCAAGTTTCCCATATTGTTAATAATCACATTAACACGCACTGAATCTTCGGGGTTGATAACCATCAGAGGCGTATCAGCTGTAATAAGATTAATATGCTCTCGCACTTCAATCTCATAATTAATCTCATTTACTAATACCGTATCTCCATTATCATTAAACAGTGAGTATCTAAAAGCTTTGGCTCCTGCACTTAAAGCTTTCCCTATCACAAGCCTAAATGCAAAGAAACTGCTATCGCCGGGTGCAATATTAACCTCACGATTATTCTGTGAAAGAGTATTTACTTCCGATTCGGTATCAAACTTAAGAACACCTTTAAACTCTAACTCCGAATGATTAAAAACTTTTACAATGTGGCTAACAATTTGATCCTTTATATTCGACTCCTTAACCTCCATAACAATTAGCTCATCAATTGAAGATTGAGCTTTCAATGTACTGAAAGGTAAAATCGCAATTAATAAAAGTCCTATTAAATAAGGCATTTTGTTTTTGCCTACCATCATTTATCGGGGTGTAATTTCAAACAAAAGCTGCGTACTATAATTCCTAGAAGGAACATCATACAAACGCATATCATTAGAACCGGTTGAGTATGTCACATCAAAATTTGCAGCAATTCCATTCGTAGACTCCCCCTGTAATACAACTCTTTTACTGTTTGACAAAACAGTAGGTGCACCATTACCATCTTGCCCCATAAGTTGCAGCTTTACAATATCAAGCGGCAAAATATCTCCTGATTCAGAGGTAAAATTAGGATCAATTGAACGCACAGACACCTCATAATTTGTATTTGACGAAACCCTCAACCCATCAGTATAAGTTACACTTTTGCCATTAACATAATCGAGCAAAGATTTGTATTCAATCTGTGCATTTGATGCCTCTGTCGAAAAGCTTATTGAATATTGATTATCAATTGGCGGAGTACCACTTAATCTATGAACTTGAATTTCAAAATCAATATCCTTAATTCCAATTACGCTATTATCTGATCTGTAAGCCGTAAAACGTAATACTCCTTGAAATGATTTATTTTGAAGATTCTGCAAATAACCACCACCCTCTATAAGTAAATTATAAACCATTTGAAGATTATAATAATTACTATACTCACTAACGTGAAACAAGGCTGCATTTGAAGAAGGAACCAGAAAAACTTCAGAATAATCAATCAAAGTTGCATTGGTCATACCTATTTGCAACATTGTTGGGATAGGACCGGGAAAATTGGATTGTCCTTCAGTACGATTTGCTATAAGTTTTATTTTATTTGCAGGAAACGTCACATTACCTGACTTAAAAGGCTCATGCACCTTTACAGAAAGCTTCCAGTTTGGCTCGTTAAGATAAGTTCCATTATATTCAAATCTCAATTTATATGACCCATCCTGAGTTGCACCGTTGTAAGAATTAATTCCAAGATAATGAAAAGACCAACCACTGAAACGCAATTGCCCATATGATAAAGAAGTAAACAGTAAAAATATAGATATGTAAAATATTCGTTTATTCATACTTAAACTGAAGTTCCGCTGCTTCTAAAGCAACATCATCACCATAATCAATAATTATAGTAGCTATATATTCACCATTATCCAATTCTCTACCTAAAGGCAAAAACATTGTCCTTTCATCTCCGGGGAGAGTATAAAATACAGACTCCTCAAGTGCCATTTCTTCACCCGTAGTTTGGTTAAACAAACTTGTGCTCACTGTTCCATTTGCCCAAATATTGCCCGAGCTATTAAAACCCAAAAACAATCCACTATTTTCCGCATCAAATGAAAGAGCTGTAATCTCAATTCTCTTTGTACTTGCACTACTCTCATTGTGATACACTTTGATACCCTGCCTTACATTTACTTTTATTGCAGCACCATCCGCACCCACACCGTCCACTGCGTTCAATTGAGTTACATACACCATGGCCGTATTAACAGGACTGTGGCTGCCTCCCATCGGAACAGTCATGCTCAACTCAATCTCTCTATTTTCTCCGGGATCTAAAGTAAGATAAGTACCCTCACCAATGCTCAACCACGATGCACAAGATATAGCTAATGAATCTGGCGGCAACATCACATTATTGCCATACTCATCATATTTCCAGTCGCCAAATGTTACTGCCAGACTCATAACATGATCATTACT
>CAZYGE010000044.1:0-9448 GCA_964647535.1 uncultured Proteiniphilum sp. | reverse complement strand
TCGGATCTCTGCTGAGTTGGTTGAGCAAAACCTTCACTCACATTTAATAAACCACTAATTAAAAATGCTGCTGCTACAAGAACGTTTTTTGTTTTCATTAGAAATTACTTTTTTAAGCTTGTTGATTTTATTGTAAAACTATTTTTTTAACTTCATATTTACGACACATTGTTGCACATCTGCGACTAAACTTAAAGACTCTTCTATCTTACCCTTCTTGTTCAGTGATTTGAATTTTAACGTATGAGCCGTGAATATTTAATTTTTTGTGGTGTATGAATTAAAGAAATATTTCTGCATTCAAAAACCGGGACAAAAGTAACACAAAATTACTTAGTTGCAAATATAAGACGCCATTATTTCACATAATAGCTTTATGCAAACGATTGAAAAGCATTAAATGTCGCTTTTTTTCAATTTTCATGCAACTATTTCGAAGTGATTGTGTAGATAATGTCTGCTTTATATAATACATCAAGTTTATCTTCACCTGCATTCAAGTTGATATACTTATCAGATGATCCGGCAGTATTATCGTAGGTTACATTATATTTAAGATTTCTTCCCCCACTTTCTGAAGAGATTAATGATTCGGGGTTGATTGAAAGGGCAACATTACTAAAATTATGAGACAATCCATTTTCAGACCCGTTTTGTGCACTAACTACAACATCACTCACAGGTATCACATTATTAGATCCGGAGCGGGTAAAATTAGCATCCATAGAAACTACATCCACTTGAAAGCCCCCGGTGCTTGTAACTGCGAGATGATCTGACAAAGTTACTAACACACCTTTGTTATAATCCTCTTTTGTGAGATATTGCAGTTCTGTGTTTTTCTGAGAAGTATTTACAATTATTGTTTGAACAGGTTTCAATCTAATATTTAAGGTAACACCATCTGAAGAAGATTGTCCATATAAATTCATGACTGAAAATAATATCCCCAGTTTCATAAAGACTAATATTGCGATGTACTTATTCAAATAACTTCTTTTTAACAGAATGTTAAGCAAATATTTTCAATAGTGTCTGCTAAATATAGAAATATTTACCGATGGCTTTAGTAAACAATAGGTTAATTATACCAAACTAGAACACATTTAACCATAAATGTTCATTTTATGATATTAATTTTGTAAAGATATAATATAAAGAAAGTAGGTAAATTATATCACAATCCAACGTAAACTTTATTCTCTTTATAGTTGAATTTAACAGGAGCAATTTTCTCCAACTCTGTTAGGACCGAGTCGATGTTGATGTGCTTAGTGGTAAGTGTATAACTGTAATTTAATGCTTCGGAAGTTTGTAAATGAAACTGCACGTTAAACTTTCGTTCCAATACCTGCAATACATCTGCAAGTGGTGTGTCATAAAAGTATATTATATCATCCTTCCATAATGAAGCATTGGATGGTTTAGATAGATTATAAACGGATATTTTGCCCGTAATCTTATTATATTCTAATTGTTGACCGGGAGCCATTGAAAAACGACTTTTTTGCGCTTCGAATATTGTTTTGCCCTCATCAAGCACCACCTCTATCGTTTCATCCACACTATAAGCATGTACGTTGAATGAAGTACCGGTTACATTAATTGTAGTATTGTGTGCATGAACTATAAATGGTCGTTTGCTGTTTGTCGTAACATTAAAATATGCTTCCCCATCGAGGTAAACTTCTCTATTTTTTAAACCAAACCTATGGGGATAACGAATTTTTGTATCGGAATTTACGTAAACTTCTGTTCCGTCTTGAAAAAACAAACGTGCATCTTCTCCTTTAGGCACATATATCTCAGAATAAGTAGCACCTTCGAAGACAGATGTATTATTATTTATATATAATGCAAGCAGCGACACCAAAATGAGTGGTAAAAATACAGCTGCCACTCTTAATGAAAATCTTTTGAAACGTTTTTTACTAATCTCCCGATCAATTTTCCTGAATAGTGTATCTGATTGTAGCGTAGAAAACGACTTACCGGTATTTGCATCGTTCTCCATTAGATAGGCATCCCTATCAAGCATATCGGCGAGATGTTGTTGTCCTTCAATAGTTGATGAGAACCAATCTACCACCTCCCCAGCCTCTTCTTTTGAAGAGACTTCACCTACAACTCTATCTATTATTTCCTTTTTTGTTGGCATAAATACCTTACCTTATATATATAGACACACAACCAGCCTAAAGATATTAGTTTAACCACTAATATTTTCTCATTTATCGTTTATTTGTTCAAAATAGCTACGTAACATTTTGATAGACTCCTGATAATGTGACTTTACTGTATTTACCGAAATTCCCATCTTTTCAGCAATTTGTTGATTACTATCAGCACTTTCGAGTTTCCTCAGACATATTTCTTTCTTTTGTGGAGGCAGCATATCCACACCTTTATAAAGAAGATTTCGCATCTGCTTATCTTCCATCGCTTTTACCACATCATCATGACCCGGTATATCTATTTGTGCATTTATATAATTTAATGAAATCTCTTCCTTATGATCGCGAATCAGGTTAAGGATATGGTTTTTTGTCATTGTATAGAGATAGTTTTTTAGATTAATCTCTATATGAATATCTGAGGTACTTTCCCACAATTTTACAAAAACGTGCTGCACAGCATCTTGGGCCATCTGCATATTTTTCAGATACTTCAATGCAAGTGCATAAAGATATCTATGATATTTTTCATAAATCGCAGAAAAAGCTTCTCTATCCCTCTTTTTTAGAAGAATAAACAAAGTATGATCTTCATTTCTTGAAAAATTAGGCAGATTTTTTTTCATCTATCATAAACTTATCATGACAAATGTATGTAAATTTTAATTTAAAATAAAATGATTAGCTAAACATGGAGACGATTCTCACCAAGCCTTTTACAAAAGTATCAATCTCCTCTTTGGTATTATAAAAAGCAAAAGATACCCGAGCTGTTCCTTCAACTCCAAGCTCTTTCATAAGAGGCTCGGCACAGTGATGGCCGGTTCTTATGGCAACACCCATTCTGTCAAGCAGTGTGCCCATATCATAGGGGTGTATTCCATCTATAAGAAATGATATAACACTACTTTTGTTATTAGCGGTGCCAATTATTCTCATCCCGGGTATATTGAGCATCTTCTCAGTAGCATATTTCAACAGTTCATCTTCATAGTCTGCAATTTTCTCAATCCCTATTGATGAAATATAATTGAGTGCAGTGGCAAGTGCAGCAGTACCCACAAAATCTGGAGTTCCTGCCTCAAATTTAAAAGGGAGCTCATTAAATGTTGTCTCTTCAAATGAGACACTCGATATCATCTCCCCACCACCTTGATATGGTGGAAGCTTATTTAACCACTCTTCCGTGCCATATAAAACACCCACTCCTGTGGGACCATATACCTTGTGTGATGAAAACACCAAAAAGTCGCAACCGAGCTGTTGCACATCAACTTTTGCATGTTGCACACTTTGGGCAGCATCAATTAAAATTGGCACATTATGTTTATGAGCGATGTTTGTAAGTTCTTGTATGGGATTAATTGTGCCCAGTACATTTGAGATATGGGTTACAGCTATCAGTTTAGTTCTGCTGCTAATTTTTTTCTCAAATTCATCTAAGATTAATTCTCCCTGCGAATTGATGGGAGCTACTTTAATTTTAAGCCCATGCTTATCTGCCTGAAGCTGCCAAGGAACAATATTTGAATGATGTTCCATGGCAGTTATCAGAATCTCATCCCCTTCTTTGCAGAAGGTTTGGCAGAATGATGAAGCAACTAAATTTATAGATTCTGTTGCTCCACGTGTAAATACTATTTCGTTTGGAGAACGGGCGTTAATAAACTTCTGAACGGTTTTTCGTGCAGCCTCATGCTCATCGGTGGCAGCCTGACTTAAAAAGTGGACACCCCTATGGACATTAGAATTGACCGTTGTATACATTTCAGTAATTTTATCCATAACACACTGCGGTTTTTGCGATGTGGCGGCATTATCAAAGTATACTAAAGGCTTATCATATACCTCACGAGAGAGTATAGGGAAGTCTGCACGAATTTTATTTATATCCATTCAGAATAGTTTATTAGTTATTTGAATACATCGCAATTGCCGCAACGCATCAATTCTCCTCGGAATCTTTTTTCTATTAATGTTGTAAGCCTCTCTTGCAGTGTTGGAATACGCACTAAATCTACTACATCACTAGTAAAAGCAATTAGCAGCAACAAACGAGCTTCTTCTTTATCCAATCCTCTTGAGCGAAGATAAAAGAGAGCCTCATCATCGAGATGTCCGGTTGTAAGCCCATGTGAACATTTAACATCATCTGCATATATTTCAAGCTGTGGTTTTGCAAACATTTGAGCTTTGTCTGAGTTAAGCAGATTTCTGTTTGTTTGATATGCCAGAGTCTTTTGAGCATCCTTTTCTACTAGTATCTTCCCACAGAATACACCTGTAGCTTTGCCGTCTAAAACATTTTTGAAAAGCTCATCGCTCATACAGTTGGGTTTAGCATGATCGAGGAAAGCGTAGTTATCTATATGCTGCTCCTTATCGCATATTGCCAATCCTCCGGCATGTGCTTCGGCATGCTCTCCAAGAAGACGGTAACGGAAGTTATTCCTTGTATATCCGTTATGAAGTGTGATGCTGCTTGTTACAACCTTAGAGTCATCTAACTGTTCGCTGTAAAAATTATTCAAGCGGGTTACTTTATCTGAGTTTTCCTCCAGTTCATACACATCAACTTGCGCACTACGATCTGCAAAAACCTCGGTAACCTGTGTTACTACAAATTTTACATCATCTATGGTATGATCGCAAACAAGAAGTTTTACATGAGCATTTTCTTCGGCAATTATAAGAATTCTTCTGTTTACACTCATATCCACCTTACCATTAAGTAAGTTTATCAGTTGAAGAGGTTTCTCAATTGCTACATTTTTTGGTACATATACCACAAACCCATCTTGAGCAAACATTGTGTTGAATGACACAACGCCGTTTTCTTCATTGTCGGCAATATTCCCGTAATACTTATCAAAGATATCGGGTTTATCGTTTGCGAATTCTCTCATACTGCCTACAAACACACCTTCGGGCAAACTTTCTTTCTGCTCAACTTTAGAATAAAACCTGTCGTTGATAAGAAAGTAAGTAAAAGTATTTAAGTTTGGCACATCACACTTGAAAGCTTCATAGGGATTAACCGAAACTTCTACATCTTTTAGGTTGAGTCCAAAATCGGCATCAAACTGACGAGCAATATTAGAGTGCTTGTATTCCTCAATCTTTGAGGATGGAAATCCTATTTGTTTAAACTTTTCAAAAGCAGCGTCTCGATGTCTGTTCATACCCGCTGATGAGTATGAATCAATGTCGCTACGGAACTGTTGAAACAGATCTATATATTGTTTTTCTATCATTTTAATAACTGGTTACGGGTTTATAAGCCATTCGTAGCCTCTCTTTTCGAGTTCTAAAGCGAGGTCGGCACCTCCTGATCTAACTATTCTTCCGTCATGAAGCACATGTACAAAATCAGGCTTGATATGCTCAAGTAGTCTTTGATAATGCGTAATCAGGATTGTTGCATTTTCCT
Source organism: uncultured Proteiniphilum sp. (assembly GCA_964647535.1). Taxonomy (GTDB): domain Bacteria; phylum Bacteroidota; class Bacteroidia; order Bacteroidales; family Dysgonomonadaceae; genus Proteiniphilum. Next base: position 3,844 of record CAZYGE010000044.1, on the reverse strand, counting down.
TTGTTTGTAATTTTAGCACACCTGCGGCAACCACTCTTAGGGCATCAATATCAAGACCCGAATCGGTTTCATCAAGTATAGCCAAAAGAGGATTAATCATAGCCATCTGAAAAATTTCATTTTTCTTCTTTTCACCTCCCGAAAAACCTTCGTTTACCGAACGGCTCACTAGCTGACTATCCATTCCTAAGAGCTCTCTCTTATCTCTCATAAGCTTAAGGAAATCTGTTGCTGAGATTGGCTCTTCTTTTCTATATTTTTTTTGTTCGTTTAAAGCAGAACGCATGAAGTTTACCATACTCACACCCGGTATTTCTACAGGATACTGAAAACTCAAGAATAAACCTTGACGCGCACGGTCTTCAGGGTCCATTTCTACCAAGTCTTCTCCTCTAAACTCAATGCTACCTCTAGTAACTTCAAATCTTGGGTGCCCCGCTAGTACAGAAGCCAAAGTGCTTTTACCTGAACCATTTGGCCCCATAACAGCATGTATCTCTCCTGCTTTAACTTCAAGATCTATACCTTTTAATATTTCTTGCTCTTCTACAACTGCATGCAAGTTCTTTATTGTTAACATACTCAATTTTTAATATATATATTAATAATGCGGGTGTTCGCCACCCAATTTATTTCTCTCTATTGAAATTAATTCATCAGCTTCTTTTATTTTTTTGAAAAGCTCTGATGCAAACACAAAATCATTCAACTTCTCATTCTCAGCATCCATTATTTCGGATTTGGAACCTTGCCACTCTTTTACTCCTTCGTTCAAGAAGATAATATTATCTCCAATATTCATTACAGAGTTCATATCATGAGATACCACAATAGTTGTCATCGCAAAATCTTTTGTAATATCAGCTATCAGTTCATCAATTAGTTGCGCCGTTTTTGGATCAAGACCCGAATTAGGTTCATCACAAAACAGAAACCTGGGATTAAGTGCAATTGCTCTGGCAATTGCGGCTCTTTTCATCATTCCTCCACTGATTTCGGTAGGATATAAATGTGTAGCATGCGATAATCCAACTCTTTCGAGACAAAATTCCGATCGTTTTATCCTCTCTTTCTTACTCTCTTTAGAAAACATATCCAAAGGGAACATTACGTTCTCAAGTACGGTTCTAGAATCAAACAATGCCGAACTTTGAAATAGCATTCCTATATCACGACGCAGTCTTTTAATCTCTCTTGTTTTCATTGTAATTAGGTCACGCCCTTCATACAATATTTCTCCGCTGTCGGGACTAAGCAGCCCCACAATACATCTTAGAAGCACAGTTTTTCCGGAGCCACTTCTCCCAATGATCATATTTACAAGCCCCTTCTTGAACCTCGCATCAATATTTTCAAGGACAGTTTTCTCTTCAAACTTTTTATTTAAATTCTTTACCTTTATCATTTAATTGCTTCTTCAACCCATTGCAAGTTGAGTAAAAACCAAATCAGTTACAAGAATAAGTATACTATTAATCACTATAGAATCGGTGCTAGCCCTACCAACATCCAATGCCCCTCCTTTTACATTATAACCATAATAGCCTGCTACCGAAGCTATTATAAACCCAAACAGCATTGATTTAGCTATGGAGTACCAAACAAACGATTCCCTAAAAAAGGCCTGTATGCCATATACATATGTTTCTACAGAGGGGGTTCCTAAAATTATACAGATAGCATAACCACCAAACAATCCCATAAACATACTAAATATCACCAGCACCGGTATAAATACCACAAATGACATTATCTTGGGTAAGATAAGATAATTGGCTGAGTTAATTCCCATTATATCCAATACATCTATTTGCCCTGTGATTCGCATAATGCCTATTTCAGAAGCCACATTTGACCCAACTTTCCCCGAAAGTATAAGACACATTATTGTTGAAGAAAACTCAAGCAAAATAATTTCGCGTGACACCACTCCAACAGTAAATCTTGGCAGCATAGGAGAGTCTATATTTACTGCAATTTGCAGAACTATTACTGCACCTATGAATATCGAAATAACAACAACAATCCAGATAGAGTTAAATCCAAGTTGATACAACCCCTTCATGAATTCTTTCATAAATTCTCGCATTCTGTCAGGGACAGTAATAACCCTCCTCATCAGTAATGCATATATACCAACATTCTCAAGTGATCTGAAGAAACTCATGTGGCTTTTCTGTTTTATAAATCTTTTAGCAAGACATCTTCACTGCTTTCGTATATATACATACGGCTTTCTACTAACGCCTTCCAGTGTTTATGAAAATCTCCTTGTGTATCTATCTTGAAGTCTTCAGATCCACTCTTGTCTAGCTTAGACATAAGATAATTGACCGAAATAAGCTGTATGTCAACTGCCGGCTGGAATGCTGTCTCCTTTTCATCCTCGGGTGAAACGGTAGCAGAAACGATATTTAACTCCAACAAATTATCGAGGATATTGTTCGTTAATCGAGAAGGCGACTTGCACCTTTCTGATAACTGCTCGGCTGTAAGTGGAGTCTTTTCATCAGCAAATCGTTTTACTATTTCGGAAGTTATTATAAGTGTAAAGAAGTCTTTATATCTTCGGCTTATATTTCGGGTCTCTTTTTCGAATGAAAACTTTCCGATATTCTGTGCTGCATATGATATCTCTGCACCTATCAACGTCAAGAACCACGAAAACTGTATCCATAAAAGCATAAGCGGTATTGCAGCAAATGTTCCGTAAATTGCATTATTACGGGTAATCCATAACTGACCACTCAAGAATATCAATTGAAATATTTGAAAAGCTACTCCTGCTATAGTTCCCGCAATAAGCGCATTTTGGAACTTAACTTTTGTATTAGGCACAAATTTGTATAATGCAGTGAACAACATTATTATCACCACATATGGAACTATACCAATTAACTGTGGGATGAATGGATAAAGTATATAAATAATTTTAAGAGTCTGATTCTCCGGATAACTAAGAATATTTAATGCGTTAACAAGAATAAAAAGTATGGGCATTAATATAACCATAGCTGTATAATCGGTAATTTTTCGGCCTATGCTCCTTCCTTTTCGTACCTGCCAAATTTGATTGAATATTTTCTCAATATTATTAAAAAGGAGCATGATAGTATAAAGTAGCAATATTACACCAATTCCGGCAAATAGCCCCCCTCCCTTAGCCTCTTCAAGTGAGTTTTCGATTAAACTAAATAATAGATCAAGGAACTCTCTTGTTCTGCCCTCGGCTGTGGCTTCTTCAGCGAAAACAATACCGCCCGAATCTGAGGTTTCGCCCAGTGCAACAGTGTCAGTTTCATTAAAATAATCTGCAGATAAAGCTAATGTATCTGTAGCTTCTGTCTCAATATATGTAATTTCTGATTCTTCACCGTTACTTGAGAACAGATTAAAAATACTACTTTCTAATATGTTTTCTATCCCAAACCCACGCGCAATTGCAAAAAGAACTGCCAATAGCGGAACAATAGAAAGTATGGTTCTGTATGTAAGAGATCTTGCGCTATCCGGAATATTAAGTTCTTTAATATTTCTTACGGTTAAGATTATTGTTTTAGTGGCATTATAGAGTATATTCCTTTTGTTGGATATACTATCAGGGTCTGATCGCCAAATGCCATAAGTAAGAAAATGTATTAATTCTCTAACCTTTTCACCCCAACGTTCAATCCTACCGGGTTTATCCTTATCATGGTCTTTATCAGTCTCTTTTTCTACCATAATCTATAAAAAATAAAAAATGCAGCCGGTCTGTAAGCCGGGTTCTGTACTCTTTAAAAGAGCGCTTGTCATTTATCTAAGCGGCCTACCCCTCGGCATCGGGCGAGCAACCCTACTTATC
>CAZYGE010000043.1:13194-21158 GCA_964647535.1 uncultured Proteiniphilum sp. | reverse complement strand
TTATACCCATTTTTGGCAGATGTATTAATTAATGCTTTCACATCTTTAGGAAAACAAGAGCCACCGTATCCCACTCCGGGATATAAAAATTTATTGCCAATACGGGTATCGCTGCCAATACCGGTTCTAACCATATTTACATCAGCTCCAACTATTTCACAAAGATTTGCAATTTCATTTATAAAACTAATTCGTGTAGCCAACATCGCATTTGCTGCATATTTTGTCATTTCGGCTGAAGCAATATCCATAAATATCACTCTAAAATTGTTAAGTTGTATCGGTTTGTAAAGCTGAGTCATAAGCTCTTGTGCGCGTTCAGACTCTACTCCAATCACCACTCTATCGGGCTTCATAAAATCATTAATGGCATCTCCTTCTTTGAGGAATTCAGGGTTAGATGCAACATCAAACTGGATACTTTTCTTTTTTGGGTTTCCGTTTGTTTGAGATCTATTTACTTTGCTAATACTCTTGTTATTATTCTTTTCATTTTCTGATAAATCAGCTAAACCTCTTTTTTCCAGTTCTTTTGAAATAGTTTGTTTAACTTTTTCAGATGTTCCAACCGGCACAGTACTTTTTACAGCTACCAGAAGGTATTTACTCATATTTTGTCCAATAGTTTTTGCAACATCAAGCACATATTTTAAGTCAGCACTTCCATCTTCGTCTGGAGGAGTGCCAACAGCTATAAATACTATCTCACTATTATTCAATATTGCCTCCAACTTAGTATCAAATTGAAGTCTTCCGGCATTCATATTCCTTTCAACCATGCTTTTAAGACCGGGTTCGTATATAGGAATAATTCCTTTTTTAAGATTTTCGATCTTTTCTTTATCAATGTCGACGCAAGTAACCATCGACCCAAGCTCTGCAAAGCAGGTACCGGTTACCAAACCAACGTAACCGGTACCAACAATTGTAATATTCATGTTTAATTAATTTTTATATTGGAATTTATAGACATTATCTTAACTAACTACAGACAAAAACACGTAGCCTACTATTTTACTTACTTCATTGGAATTTTGCTCAGTATCTGATTCAAATTTGATATCAGAATGTTTTCCGGCAAAAAAATCTTCATTGTAAATTAATCCGCTCACTTTCTCTATTGCAGGAATGAATTCATTTAATCTTTCAAGTGTAGATTCCGGATTACTTAAAACTACAAAATCGCCTCTTGAAATTACACGACCAACAATTTCTCCTTCTCTCCAAAGTTCTTGGGAAGTATTTGCTGCCAATACATAAAAATTGCTCTTTCTTATATTTTCTATATCATTTGTGAAAGAAAGTAGATTATTGGCAAGCTGATTATAAGTAAGACCAATGCGTAATTCATTTTCTCTGCGGATTAATCTTTCTTTATCATAATCATATGCTATCGTATAATATTTTGTTGAAAAAAGTTTAGCCAAACGGAATCCGGCGTCTGGAAGACCTACAATGCATATACGAAAGTCAAAATATGACACCTCGCTCTCTGCGAGCTGTGAATCACTTGAAATGTTACCTTGTGAAATTGTATTTCCGGTAGATTCAACTTCTTGTAAGACTTTCGAAACTCTCATTACTTTTACTTTGCTCATTTCGTTACTTCATTAATAGATTTAATTAAATAATCTTCTTTGTAACATTACAGGTTACCTTCATCAAACACGTAGTCCAAATCTTTCAAAAAAGGACTCATTTTATCTTTCTCGGAAAGAATGATTTGATCTTCGGGCAATCTCCAGTCAATATTCAATTCAGGATCGTTCCAACGAACTGAGCCTTCTGCTTGAGATGCATAAACATTATCGCATTTATACTGAAAAACGGCTACATCGCTCAACACTACAAATCCATGGGCAAATCCACGGGGGATAAAAAGTTGTTTTTTATTATCTTCCGATAGTTCAACTGCTACATGTTGACCAAAAGTTGGAGAGTTCTTTCTCAAATCTACAGCAATATCCAATACTTTACCCATTGAAACACGAACCAACTTTGATTCGGTGTATGGCATCTTCTGAAAATGAAGACCTCTTAAAACACCATGCATGGATTTTGAAACATTTTCGTGTACAAAATCTATTTTTCTTATTCTTTTTTCAAAATCTGGTTGAGAATACGATCTAAAGAAATATCCTCGATGATCTCTTAATACTTTGGGCTCAATTATAATAACCCCTTCTATCTCAGTGGTCCTGAAATTCATTACTCTTTTTATTTTATTTGACACCTTATAATTCAAAAGATATAACACAATAAGGTCAAAATTGTTTTACAAATTGATGTTAAGTTAACGTTGCATAATTTTATTTCATACATTATTCTGTGGAAAAAATCCTATTTAAATCGATTATATTATAATTCGATTGTTATATAAGCTAATTTTGCTACTTTTGTGCTTAACATTTATCGAAAATATTACTTATGAAGAAATTTCTTTATCTCATTGCAATTTCTGCAGTTATAATAACTCTTGGATCATGTAATGCGTCCAAAAAGGTAGCATATATACAAGGAGCTGGAGAAGATGATATGAGTGAGTATATGCAATCTACCCCACTCTATGATGCACAAATAATGCCAAAAGACCTTCTAACTATAACGGTTAGTGCAACCGATCCGGAGGCAGTGAAACCTTTTAACCTCACCGTTCCAAGTCTTACAACAGGTACAAGTACATACTCCCAACCTTCTCTACAAGCTTATTTAGTTGACAATAATGGTCAAATAAATTTTCCGGTTATTGGTCTTATAACACTAAGTGGTTTAACTAAAGGAGAAGCAGAGCAAAAAGTAACAGCACTTTTAGGTAAATATTTAAAGGAGGAACCAGTTGTTACTGTGAAATTTGTAAATTATAAAATTTCAATTATCGGAGAAGTTGCGCGCCCTAACACCTTTACAATTGTAAATGAAAAGGTGAATATTTTTGAAGCACTTGCCATGGCCGGTGATATGACTATTTGGGGTAAGCGTGATAACGTGAAGATTATTCGTGAAGATGTAAACGGCAATAAGAATGTCATTGTATTAAATCTCAATGATCCATCAGTTATCTATTCGCCATTTTACTATTTGCAACAAAATGATGTTGTATATGTTGAACCAAACGAAACCAAAGCTAAAAACTCCGAAATTGGTAGTGCAACAAGCATATGGTTGTCAGGAACATCAATCCTAATATCGGTTGCTACATTATTAATTAATATCTTAAAATAAAATACTTTCTTAATATTACCATCTTTATAATATGAGTGATACAATTTTACGTACTCCTGGAGAAGGAACTACAGATGAAAGAGGTGATGAGACCATTTCGATAATGGAAATACTACTTCGCTTTTTACGTTATTGGAAATGGTTTGTGTTAGGCGTGGTGGCTGCACTTATCATATTATTTGTTTATCTAAGATATACTACACCTGTATATAAAATATCATCAAGTATAGTCCTTAAAGAAGCAAAGAGTCAGGGTCTTCAGACCTCAATAGGTGGTATGGATGGCATTCAACTTGGTTCTTTAGGAGCCGTTACTAATCTTGAAAATGAGATTTATATCTTACAAAGCCGTTCAATTATAAGAAACGTGATAAACAGGCTTGATTTGCACACATCTTATATTACAAGCGGACGAATTAAGAGTGTTGATTTGTATAAGAACAGTCCTATAGTTGTAAGCATGGACCAAAACAAACTCGATAGTTTGAAAGAAAATATCGAATTTGAAATGCGGCTTAATGCTAATGCTAATACCGTCGCTATTTCGGGTCTATTTAATGGTGATAATATCGACACGGTATTTACTTCACTGCCTGCGTTGCTTCATACTTCACACGGCAGTTTGAGTTTTACACAGAGACACGGGGTAGAGTTTAGTGATAGAGAGCTTACGGTTTATATTAATCGTCCTGACGCAGTTATTAGACAGTACAGAGGCAATCTTTCCATACAACAAGCTTCGAGACAGTCGTCGGTACTCGACCTTACTATCAATACTCCATATCCGGAGAAGGGGGTAGATTTTTTAAATGCATTGGTGGAAGTGTATAATAATGAAACGATTGAGGATAATAAGATGGAGGCCTTCAATACGCAGTCCTTTATTAATGAACGTATTGCCATTATTGATCAAGAGCTGACGGAGGCTGAGAGCGATGTTGAGAGTTATAAACAACAAGAAGGATTATCTGATTTGCAAATAGATCTTCAGCGTAATATGCAAATGGGAAGCCAATATGAACAGCAGCTTGTACAGGTAGAAACACAGCTGAACGTTGTTGATGCACTTAATGAATATGTAAATGATCCATCTAATGAATCAAAAACTATTCCATCAAATATTGGTTTAGAAGATCCAAATCTTTCTGCAACCACAAGTGAATATAACAGACTGGTTCTTGAAAGAGAACGCTTGTCACAAAGTATGACTTCCGATAACCCTGCTATGATTCGCCTTGAGGAGCAAATTGCCGGACTAAGACAGAACATTAACTCCTCTATTAATAGTGTACGTCAAGGTTTGAGTATACAGCGTCGAGACGCACGCAATCAGGCTAATATTTATGGTGGACGTGTTGGAATGATGCCAACTCAAGAAAGAGAATTTATGGAGCTATCGAGAGAACAGCAAATTAAAGCAAGCCTCTTCTTGATGCTTCTTCAAAAGCGTGAAGAAAATGCGCTTGAATTAGCTGCCACAGCAAATAGTGCAAAAGTATTGGACGAAGCCTTACTTGAGGGTAAGGTATCTCCGCGTACTATGATTTTATTGCTTGCAACATTAATGTTGGGCATCTTAATTCCTGCGGGTATTATCTATCTAATGGATATATTACAGTTTAAAATTCGTACTCGTGCAGATGTAGACAGATTAAGCAATTTGCCGATTTTGGGTGAAATACCAAAACACGATGATGATGAAAGAATAGTAGTACAAGAAAACGAAACAAGACCTATTGATGAAGCATTCCGTATGTCACGGACAAATCTGCTCCTATCATTAGGTTCAGACAATAAAGTAGTGGTCTTTACTTCAACTGTACAAGGCGAGGGAAAAACATTTATAGCACTAAACATGGCAGTGAGCACTGCACTACTCAATAAAAAGGTACTTCTTGTAGGGCTCGATTTGAGAATTCCTAGACTTAAGGAATATATGAACCTAAATGACGACGATGGTATTACTAGTTATTTATCCGGATTCGAGAAAGATCTCGATAGTTTAATAATTCCCTCTAATATTCATCCAAACCTTTATGTGCTGCCTTCGGGTCCAGTGCCACCTAATCCTGCCGAATTGTTGTCTAGATCTACTCTTGATAATGCAATAGAAATGCTAAAAGCTGAGTTCGATTATATTTTCATAGACTCTGCTCCATCAGCACTTGTAACCGATACTTTAATTCTAAGTAGGATCACGGATGCTACTGTTTATGTCTGTAGAGTAGATTATTCAAAAAAGAGCAACTTAAGATATGCCAATGATTTGATGAAAGACAATAAGCTAAAAAATATGCTACTCGTTATTAATGACGTTAGCGAATTTAGCAGAGGCTACGGTTATGGATACGGGTATGGATTTGGATATGGATATGGTCACAAAGAAAAGACAAAGGACAAATAGATATACCGAAACAAACTACACACATTCAAAAAAAGCAGGGATTAAAACCCTGCTTTTTTTTTGCTTCAAATTTACATGCAACAAAATTTACTCTCCTATTTTAATGATTGTTCTTTAAATGATTCCAGATTTCCGAATTTTCATTTTTAAGTTCTTAGTTCTATTACTCCTGAAATATTAAAACCAACGACGCTTCTTTTTTGGTTCCGGCATTCCAGAATTACCTGCCAATATATCGAATACATTAGCGCCACTTTCTGTTGCTTTAATCGCATTATAAATCACACCCCAGTCTGGCAGCCCACCAAGATTGCGGTCGTCAATAAACATATCAGATTTAAGTTTACGTGAATACTCATCGCGTTCAATTGTTTCACCCCTATAATTTTCATTTTCTGCAAAGAAGTGCAAACCACGTTCGGCGCAATAGTCTACAGCTTCTTGAAGAAGAGCACCACGTCTAACTGTCCACATTATAAGTCTGTGTCCATCTTTTTGCAATTGTAGTAAGGTATCTATTGCAAAAGGTATAGGCTTACCAATCTCGGGATAGGCATGCTCCACTATCGTTCCGTCAAAGTCTACGGCTATTATCATGTCTCTTAATTTTGTAATCTACGCAAAGATACAAAATTGAAATATCATCCACGAAGAACCCCTGGAATAATATTGTTTTAATTAAGGCTTCTCAGTATTTCGTAATTCTTATAATTTTGGCTTTTTTACCATGAACATACATATATACTTTGCCTAAATTCACTAAAGTCCTTGGCAGCAATTTATTTTTTTGTATAATTGTAATAGAATACAACAAATTTTATTTTTAACTGAACATACCACATTATTTTATTTTACAAATTATTGAATATAATATGCCGCCAAAAGGATTCTACAATAAAAAAACAACTCAATCACATAGAGCAGTGGAGCTTTTTATAGCTTTTAGCTTCACCAAAATTATGCCCCTCCTAATACTTTATTTGTTTTTATATTATGCTCCAAAAACAGAAGCGAATATAGCATTTACGAATCAAGAATTTTATATTACAACGGAAAATGAACCAGTTTCTGATGATGTCCAATGGATAGGTGCAATAAGTCGTGAAGATTCAAACCTTCCCAAAGGTAGAGTGTATCATACACCGGCATTAGATGTCGCAGAACGTGACAAATGGAAGAATACTGATCCTCTTTCAAAACGGAGTATATATTTAAGAAAAGAGTTTACCACTACCAAAAGGATTAAAAATGCCATTATTGATATAAGCGGATTGGGGCATTATGAACTAACTCTTAATGGCGATAAAATTGGCGATTATCAGTTTGATCCTATGTGGAGTGATTATGACAAAACTATTTATTATAACACATTTGACGTTACCGAAGAGCTAAATCATAAAAACGCAATTGGCGTTTTATTAGGAAACGGATTTTATAACCAACAAGGAGGCAGATATACTAAGATGATGGTAAGTTTTGGACCTCCCACCCTATTTTTTCAAATGAAAATAACTTATGTTGATGGATCAACTGAGATAATATCCTCTGATGAGAGTTGGAAATATTCACCAAGTCCAATTATATTTAACGATATGTATGGAGGTGAAGACTATGATGCACGTCTTGAGCAACATGGTTGGAATAAATATGGATTTGATGATTCACACTGGCAACCAATTGTTATTCAGCAAGCTCCCAAGGGCAGATTAACCCCTCAAAATACTTATCCAATAAAAGTAATGGAAACCCATTTAGCACAATCTATAAACAATGTTGGAAATGCTTACGTATTTGATATGGGACAAAATCTATCGGGATTTCCAAGAATTACAGTAAAAGGCAAAAAAGGAGATGTAATCAGACTAATTGTGGGTGAAAATATACATGAGGATGGTTCCGTAAACCAATCACAATCAGGAACTCCCTATTATTACGAATACACCCTTAAAGGAGACGAAGAGGAGATTTGGCAGCCACGCTTCTCATATTATGGTTACAGATATATTCAAGTTAATGGTGCTACAATTGACAAAAAAGATATAGATGCAAAAAACAAAATCGTTATAAATGACAAAACAGATATAAAAGACTCAACTTATGTAAATCTCAACCAACCTATTATAAAAAATATAGAATCACTTTTTGTTTACAACTCAAACCCACAAACATCAACCTTCAGAAGCTCAAATGAGATATTTAACAACACTCATCGTCTCATTATCAATGCTATGAAAAGCAATATGCATGCTGTTTTTACTGACTGTCCTCACCGCGAAAAGTTAGGGTGGCTTGAACAGGTTCATCTAAATGGACCTGGATTGTTTTATAACTTCGATCT
>CAZYGE010000043.1:0-13094 GCA_964647535.1 uncultured Proteiniphilum sp. | reverse complement strand
AATATAGTGGTTATAAAAATATTATAATTGCGCCACAACCTGTAGGTGACCTCACATTTATTGAAGCGTCGTACGATTCTGTACAAGGAACAATAGAGGTCGAGTGGAAAATAGAAGATGGGCTTTTTACGCTTAACACAACAATACCTACCGGTAGTACAGCAAAGATATATTTACCCTATGAGGATGAAGTTCGTTCGGTTAGTAGTGGTAATCATACTTTTACAACAACCGTAACGCATAAAAACAATAACTAACTAGTAGTACTAATAGTAACAAAGAAAACAATAACACTAACACAGTAATTCTTAGAAATAGTAAAAATAATAAGAACAAAAAGAGCAACCAAAAACAGCTTCTGAAAAATAAACATCAATAATAATAACAAACAATTTTTAATCAATGGAAAAGCAATTAAGATCAAGCCTTTTATCGGCAATATTTATTGTCCTATTAGTTTCTAACATTTCAGCACAACCTGCACGTACTCTTGTTCAGGTAAGAGTTGCGCCCCAGAACAAAGATTGGGTTTATAAACCAAACGAAAAAGTTAAGTTCGATGTAGTAGTATCAAAAAATAACATCCCTTTACGTGATGTAACAATACGATATGAGTATGGTCCAGAAATGATGCCTGTTACAAAATCAGAAACAATTGTTCTTAAAAACGGAACAGCAACTATTGACGGTGGAACAATGAAAGAGCCAGGTTTCTTACGCTGTAGAGTTGTCGCCGAATATGAAGGTAGAAGTTACACAGGACTTGGAACAGCTGCTTTTAGTCCGGGAACCATTCAACCAACAACAAATGAACCCGACGATTTTATTGAATTTTGGGAAAAAGCCAAAGATGATAATGCAAAAATACCAATTGATGCAAGAATGACTCTTCTTTCCGAACGTAGTACAGAGAAAGTAAACGTATATGAAGTTAATTTGCAAAACTTCAGACATGGAGCGCGTCTTTATGGTATATTAAGCGTTCCAAAAGCAGAGGGGAAATATCCGGCACTACTTCGTGTTCCCGGCGCAGGAGTTCGTGGATATAATGGTGATATTGGAAATGCAGAAAAAGGAGTTATAACACTTGAAATTGGCATCCACGGAATTCCTGTAACACTGGATGCTTCGGTATACAGCAACTTAGGACAAGGTGCTCTAAACGGCTACCAAAACTTCAACCTAGATGACAAAGACAGATACTATTATAAACGCGTTTACCTTGGTTGTGTCAGAGCAGTTGATTTTATATACAGCATGCCTGAATTTGATGGAGAAAACGTTGTTGTAATGGGTGGAAGCCAGGGAGGTGCTCTTGCCATTGTTACAGCTGCACTAGACAGCCGTGTTAAAGGGCTAGTATCATTTTACCCTGCAATCAGTGATGTCACAGGATATCTGCACGGTCGTGCGGGAGGATGGCCACATCTTTTTAATCAAAATAATTTAGAATTCAACAACACACCCAAAAAAATTGAAACCACTAAATATTATGATGTGGTAAATTTTGCCCGTCATCTCAATGTACCCGGTTTCTACTCATGGGGTTACAACGATATTACCTGTCCGCCAACTTCTATGCACGCCGCATATAATGTAATTACGGCACCAAAAACACTATATCTTGCAGAAGAATCAGGCCATTGGACATTTCCCGAACAGTGGAATCATGCCACCAACTTTGCATTAGAGCAATTAGGAAAATAGAAAACAAAAGACATGTTTAGATGCTCCATTATAATATCAGCTGTGTTTTTTGCAACAATTGCTTTGGCATTTACAATCCCATCTTGCGCAAGAAATGCTAAATGCAGTATTATGCCAGTGGAGCTAACAGTAGAATATCTTTCGAGTGCCACAGGTTTGGATGCAAAACAACCCCGATTTAGTTGGATATTAAATCCAACCAACGAAAATGCGTATGGTCAAAAACAAACTGCCTACAAAATAATCGTTGCTAGCAGTTCGGAAGATCTCAATAAAGAAAATGGAGATATTTGGAACACCGGCTGGGTTGAATCTGACAACATGCAACTGATAAATTATAATGGTACCCCTTTGCAATCAGATAAAACTTACTATTGGAAAGTAGTAGTAAAAGATGAAGAAGGAGTCGAATCAGTTCACAGTGATATTGCACAATGGAGCACCGGTTTATTCTCTCAAGACGAATGGACAGCTCAATGGATTGGCTCGGGTGAAACTTACAAACCCGAAGAGGGATCTAACCAAATGAATGACCCTTGGTTCAGGAAAAGTATAACATTAGAGGGAAAACCATCTAAAGCTAACATTTTTGTAGCTTCAATAGGATATCACGAAATTTATGTAAACGGAGAAAAAATAGGAGATCATGTGCTTGCACCTGCAGTTACAGATCACACAAAACGTGCACGCTATATTACATATGACATTTCCTCTCAACTAAATAAAGGTGACAATGTAGTTGCAATATGGTTGGGCACAGCTTGGTCTATTTTTGCACCTTATGCAACAGACGATAAACCTCGCGCACCAATAGTTATTGCGCAGTCAGACATTTACAATAAAGAGGGTGAAATATTAACGCGTATAGCTACAGACGAGAGTTGGAAATGGCACCCCAGCCCAAACAAACTTATAGGCAGCTGGGGTTTTGGTGCAGGCATTGGTGGATATGGCGGCGAAATATGGGATGCCAATCTAGAGATTGTTGATTGGAATGAAATTGACTACAATGATCATAACTGGCAAAACGCACAAACTTTTAACCCCTCCCTCACCCTATCCGCACAACAAGTTGAAACAAACAAATTATTTGATGAAATTAAACCCATTGATATTGAAGGTCGAAGTGATGGATCTTACCGAGTGAATATGGGAGTCAATTTTGCAGGATGGACTGAAATCAAAGTAAAAGCCAATCCCCATGATACAGTTTATTTTCAGTTCTCAGAAAGAGAACAAGACGACATGACATTTGCTCTACGCAGTGCCTATGTAATGGGCGAACAAGGTGAAGGGACCTTCAATAGCCGCTTCAACTACATGTCGGGACAATGGATAACTATCAGCGGTACAACCGAAGCTCCAACCAAAAATGATGTAAAAGGATGGATGGTTCGTACAGACTTTGCCGATGCAGCCGAGTTCGAAAGCTCAGACTCTTTACAGAACTGGATATACAAGACGGTAAAATGGACCTTCGAGAATCTATCACTTGGTGGGTTCATTGTCGATTGTCCGCAACGTGAAAGATTTGGATATGGTGGCGATGCTCACGCAACATCAGAAACAGGATTGCTAAATTACAAACTGGGTGCATTTTACACCAAATGGCTCGAAGATTGGCGTGATGTGCAGGGAACAGAGCCAATGGTAGGCAATATGAACGACCCCGAATGGGCACGCATTCAAGAAGGCAGCGGTAGACAATTGGGTGGTGGCATATTACCACAAACCGCGCCCACTTACCATGGCGGAGGAGGTACCGCTTGGGGAGGCATAGTAGTTACTCTTCCCTGGTTTTTATATGAATATCACGCCGACACAAAAGTATTAGAAGACAACTTCGAAATGATAAAAGGCTGGCTGGAATTCCTTGACAGCCATGTTGAAAACAACATGCTTAAGAGGTATGGAGGACGATGGGACTTTTTAGGCGACTGGCTTTGGCCGGGAGCACAAGATCAAGGGATGAATAACTATTCCGATGAAACCCTCTTCTTCAACAACTGTTACTGGGTTTATAACCTAAGAACTGCAGCAAAAATTGCAAATATAATTGGCAAGCACGAATATGCCGAACAATGGAATGACAAAGCTAAACTGTCATCCGAGACCATACATGCAGAGTATTTTCATCCCAATGAAAACAACTACTCCGATAAATCCATGCGAAGTCTTGCAGCAGCACTCTATGGTAATATTATGCCACCAGAATTACGCCAAAATGTAATGAAAAGCCTTGAAGATGAAATTTTCATCAATCAAAACGGGCACATAGACGTAGGAATCACCGGAGGCGCAATGCTATTCAAAGTATTACGTAATGAAGGACGCGATGATTTGATATACTCCATGACATCTCAAGTTGAGTATCCAAGTTGGGGGCTAATGCGCGAAAATGGTGCCACAACTATGTGGGAAATGTGGGAAAAAGACCTGCCCGGTCACTCTCTACTTCACAGCTCATATCTATATCCCGGAGCTTGGTATATTGATGGGATAGCCGGAATCAGGCAAGACCTTGAAACCCCCGGATATCGAAAATTCATTGTACGAGTACCTCATTTTAACGAAACAGAGATATCATGGGCAAAAGCGAGTTATAACTCTCCGGCAGGACTTATTAAATCTTATTGGCAACATAATGAGGAATCTCTTAAGCTTGACGTAACGGTTCCTCCTAACTGCAAAGCGACCATTTGGTTTCCAAACATAGAAGGTAAGGAAATAAACGAAAAAAGTGGTATCTCTAAACAAATTGGTGAACAAAATGGGTATCTTCTTTTTGAAGTGGAAGCTGGAAGTTATCAGTTTATGAATTAATATTTAATGCCGTGTATGATCATATAGTTTAAATTGAATTTGGATCTGGCTCATATCATTTAAAAGGAATTATGTAAAGTTTCAAGTCTCAAATTACTGATTCAATCCTCATCCGTCACACAACCATGCGAGGCATCTTTTACCAGTTTAGCAAACTTGTAAAGAATGCCTTTTGTTGCCTTAAGAGATGGTTGAACCCATTGAGCACGACGGTTTAAAATATCCTCTTTTGACAACTTCACATTGATTGTGTTATCCACAGCATCAATCTCAATAACATCATCATCATGTACAAGACCAATCAACCCTCCTTCAAAAGCCTCTGGAGTAATATGACCAACTACAAAACCATGAGTACCACCACTAAATCGCCCATCGGTAATGAGTGCAACTGAGCTGCCTAATCCTGCACCAATAATGGCAGATGTAGGTTTCAACATCTCAGGCATACCTGGTGCACCTCTTGGACCTTCGTTTTTAATAACTACAACATCACCTGCTTTCACCCGACCTGCGGTAATACCTGCAATTAAGTCTTTCTCACCATCAAATACACGTGCTGGTCCCACAAATCGTTCACCCTCTTTACCACTTATTTTGGCTACACTTCCTTTCTCAGCCAGATTACCATATAAAATTTGCAAGTGTCCTGTTTGCTTCAACGGTCTTTCGATAGGAAAAATTATATCCTGCTTATCAAAATCCAAATCTGGAACAGACTCTAAGTTTTCTGCAACTGTTTTACCTGTAACAGTTAAACAATCACCATGTAACATGCCTTTTTTCAAAAGATACCTCATCACAGCGGGCACTCCTCCTCTATTGTGCAAATCTTCCATTAAATATTTACCACTTGGTTTGAAATCTGCAAGAAGTGGTGTTTTATCACTAAACATCTGAATATCATCAATTGTAAGTTCAACCTCAACTGTTCTAGCCATTGCCAATAAATGAAGAACAGCATTTGTGCTACCTCCAAGCGCAATTACAATAGTGATAGCATTCTCAAACGCTTTGCGGGTCATTATATCGCGTGGCTTAATATCTTTTTCGAGTAACAATCGTATATACTTGCCGGCATCAAGACATTCTTGTCTCTTCTCCTTGCTTATGGCAGGATTGCTACTGCTGTATGGCAAACTCATGCCCATTGCTTCAATAGCTGCAGCCATAGTATTGGCAGTATACATACCACCACAAGAACCTGCACCCGGGCAACTACGTTTTACAATCTGTTTAAAATCCTCCTCGCTTAGCTTACCCGCAATCTTCTCACCAAGAGCTTCAAAAGCAGAAACAATATTAAGATCCTTACCTTTATAATGTCCGGGAGCAGTAGTCCCACCATATACCATAATAGAAGGTCTGTTGATTCTACCCATTGCCATTAACGATCCGGGCATATTCTTATCGCACCCCGGCACGGCGATTAAAGCATCATAATACTGAGCACCGCACACTGTTTCAATAGAGTCCGCAATCACTTCACGGCTCACAAGTGAGTAACGCATGCCATCCGTTCCATTACTCATACCGTCACTAACACCAATAGTATGAAATATAAATCCGGCAAGATTTTCTTTCCAAACACCTTTTTTAACCTCCATTGAGAGACTGTTTAGGTGCATATTACATGGGTTTCCATCGTAACCCATACTTACAATTCCCACCTGTGCTTTTCTTAAATCTTCGTCTGACAAACCCAATGCATAAAGCTGTGCTTGTGCAGCAGGTTGTGTAGGATCTTGCGTTATAGTTCTTGAATATTTATTTAACTCTTCCATGAATTGTTTTTTTCTAAAAATGAAATATTTGTTGTAGTAAAGAGATAACAGCTCTACAACTACATTTGTTGTAAATAAATTGATACTACTTGAACTCCTTCCACATTAGAAAGGCTCTCGCAATAGCATTTTCAACAATAGGCTCCATTATAGCGTAGCCCGCTTTATTGGGATGCACTCCATCACCGGATAACTCCGCAGGCAATCCTCCTCTATTATCTGCCATGGCTGAATGAAAATCGCAATATACAGCTCCACGAGTTGCCGCATACTCTTTAATTCGTTTATTGAGCTCAACAATTTTGGGTGCCGGCTCCAATCCAGTACGCCATTTAAAATCATATGCAGGCAAAACGGAACATAGCACCACTTGAATACCGTGAGATTGTGCCAGCTCTGTCATTGAGTGAATATTATCCTCTATCATTTCAAGAGTTGAAGGACCCGTGTTTCCGGCAATATCATTAGTTCCTGCCAGAATTACTACCACTTTAGGCCAAAGTTTTAATACATCCTGACGAAAACGCAATAGCATTTGAGGAGTTGTTTGCCCACCTATTCCTCTATTAATATATTGCTTTTCTTCAGCAAAAAATTCAGGCACCTGTGTTATCCACCCCTGAGTAATTGAGTTTCCCATGAATACAACTCTATTGTCGCAAATTTTAGCCGGAGGCAACTTCTCATTAGCTTCTCTAAAACGCTCTAAATTTGCCCAGTCTTGAGCTTCAGCAACATAAAGACAACCCATCATACACAAAAGGATTAATAATATTTTTCTCATATAGACAATTTAATTTACTGAATAAATAATGACCTTATCACTTTAAACAATTGTCAAAAATAGTTATATTTTGTCTGTAATAAAAATTGTTTGTCGACCGAAAAAGGCTATCAGTCGATTTAATCCGCTAAAAAAACTAAAAACTGTCTCAAATCCTATATTGTTAAAACTAAAAGAGCTACTTTTAAAGCATCTTTACACTAAATTATGAACAGACAAACCAAAATTATTGTATTTACCTCCATTGCCATTATTGTATTGGGTATGGTGTTTTATCCCTCAATCAAAAGGATGTTTACATCAAACAGTGATGGGGAAGCCCTAACTTCTCAGCCCATCGGAGGTGCTGCCAGATCTGAGCTGGTTGTGTCGGCTACTGTATTAGAGCCTCAAGTTCTAAACAATTTGTTTAGGATTACAGGTGTTTTATTACCTGATGAAGAAGTTGATCTAACATTTGAGTCGCCCGGAAAAATAACTCATATCAATTTTCAAGAGGGAACATTTGTTAGGCAGGGCACCCTGCTTGCAAAAGTTAACGATGCGCCCCTGCAGGCAGAACTCAAAAAACTTGAAACTCAATTGCCGCTCGCGGAAGATAGACTCTATCGTCAGGAAACATTACTGGCAAAAGATGCTATCAGCCAAGAAACCTACCAATCTGTATCCACACAACTCGAAACTCTACTAGCCGACATAGAACTTGTGAAGGCTCGTATAGATCAAACAGAACTAAGAGCACCTTTTAGTGGTGTCATTGGGTTAAGACAAGTAAGTGAAGGAGCTTATGCATCACCCAACGTAGTCATTTCTACCCTCACCAAGATATCCCCCCTAAAAATTGAGTTTTCTCTTACCCAGAACTTTGTAAATTCTATAAGACCGGGAAGCGAAATTGCTTTTACTGTTGAAAACGATCTTAATGTTTACAATGCAACTGTATATGCGGTTGAATCTAGGTTAGACATACAAACGCTAAGCCTATTTGCCCGTGCAAGATACGCCAATAGCGATGGAAAGATTAAACCCGGACAGTCTGCAAGCATCCAAATTAAGCTAGATCAAATAGAAAATGCAATTGTTATACCCAGCATATCGAGTGTCAAGGAGATGGGGCGCGACATTGCATACGTTTACCGAGATGGTGTTGCACAGGAGGTTGAAATTATTACAGGAATGCGAACTTCTTCGTCTGTAG
The DNA here is from genome assembly GCA_964647535.1 of uncultured Proteiniphilum sp. Classification (GTDB taxonomy): domain Bacteria; phylum Bacteroidota; class Bacteroidia; order Bacteroidales; family Dysgonomonadaceae; genus Proteiniphilum. The sequence continues at coordinate 4,798 of CAZYGE010000043.1, read as the reverse complement.
AAGTAATTAGCGGACTCTCGGTGGGCGATACTCTACTCACAACCGGAGTTATGCAACTAAGAAGTGGAATGCCGGTGAGAATTGACCGGGTGGTAGAAAACGTCGCAGAATAATAAAATGAATTTATCAGAATTAAGTATAAAACGGCCCGTTCTTGCCACAGTAATGGTATTGATTATCATTATCTTTGGTATAATAGGTTACACGAGTTTGCCCGTTAGGGAATATCCTAACGTAGACAACCCAATTATTACGGTACAAGTCTCTTACCCCGGTGCAAATGCCGAGGTTATAGAAAATCAAATAACCGAACCCCTCGAACAGCATATTAACGGAATACCAGGCATACGCTCTTTGGTGAGTCGAAGCAGCCAAGGAAGTTCACGAATTACTGTTGAATTTGAGCTGAGTGTAGATATGGAGACGGCCGCAAATGACGTAAGAGATAAAGTTTCCGTTGCTCAAAGATACCTTCCGCGTGATGCAGACCCTCCAACCGTTTCTAAGGCCGATGCAGACTCCGACCCAATTATGCAAATCACCGTGCAGAGCCCTATCCGCTCTATGCTGGAACTATCAGAGATCGCAGATTTAACTGTCAAGGAAAGATTGCAAACCATCCCCAACGTTAGTGCAGTGGATATTTGGGGAGAATACAGATATGCTATGCGCCTGTGGCTCGACCCCATCCGTATGGCCTCTTACAATATCACCCCAATGGATATCAGGAATGCTCTCGACCGGGAAAACATTGAACTTCCGGCAGGTAGCATAGAGGGCGACCATCTTGAGCAGTCTATCCGTACTATGGGACTTATGGAGACTCCCGAAGATTTTAATAATCTTATTCTAATAGAAGATGACTTTCGAATAGTAAGGTTTCGAGACGTAGGCTATGCAGAGCTTGATGCAGCAAACCGACAAAGTATACTCAGAAGAAACGGTATCCCCATGGTGAGTGTGGTTATAATACCACAACCCGGGGCTAACCATATCAGCATATCAGATGAAGTGAGAGTGCGCATGGAGCAGATGAATAAAGATCTTCCCGAAGATGTTATTCTTGATGTTGCTTTTGATAACACAATTTTTATTCGCTCATCTATTAATGAGGTAGAGAACACCGTTATTATTGCCTTTATTTTGGTTGTAATAATTATTTTTTTATTCTTAAGAAACTGGCGAGTTACGCTAATTCCTGCCATTGTTATTCCAATATCCTTAATTGGAATCTTCTTTGTGATGTTTCTTGCAGGCTTCTCAATTAATGTACTGTCTATGCTTGCACTTGTGTTGGCTGTGGGATTGGTAGTTGATGACGCTATTGTGGTTTCCGAAAACATCTTCCAAAAAATTGAAGATGGCATGAACCCCGAGGAAGCAGGTATAGAAGGATCAAAAGAAATATTCTTCGCAGTTGTTTCTACCACTATCACCCTCGTTGCCATATTCTTTCCAATTGTATTTCTTGAAGGAATGACTGGTAGGCTATTTAGAGAGTTTAGTATAGTAATTTCAGGTGCCGTTATAATATCATCCTTTATAGCCCTGTCTTTTGTTCCAATGCTCTCAACCAAGCTTCTAAAAAGTGATAAAAAGAAAAGCAAATTTTACGAAAAGACCGAAGTTGTATTTTTAAGAATGAACAAATTCTACAATAGAACACTTGTTTCATTCCTAAGCAAAAAATGGATTGTGTTTCCGATAATTATTCTCTCAGGAATTCTAATTGCAGTATTATGGAATAATATTCCCGAAGAGATGGCTCCACTTGAAGACCGCTCACAAATTACGATAAGAAGCTCCGCCCCCGAGGGTGCAACATATGAGTTTATAAGAGACTACACTGATAGAATATCGGCCATAGCCGACTCGGTAGTTTATGAAAAAGAGTCTAATGTAACCATGACACGAGGTGGATGGGGAATGGTCAGAATCTTGCTTCCCGATATGAAAGAAAGGGAAAGAACTCAAATGGAGATTGCTGATGCATTAACACTTGCAGTGAGAGACGAAACAGCTGCACGTGCATTTGTTCAACAACAATCTACTTTTGGTGGTCGTAGAGCACGTATGCCTATTCAATATGTATTGCAAGCACCAAACATAGAAAAGTTAGAAGAATTTATACCTCCTTTTCTAGATAAGATGAATGCCAGCCCCTACTTTCAGATGACCGATGTAGACCTTAGGTTCACCAAACCCGAAACTCGTATTATTATTGATAGAGACAAAGCTGCAATGCTTGGAGTGAGCACAAGAGACATAGGTCAAACTCTGCAATACGCACTTAGCGGACAGCGTATGGGCTATTTTTACATGAATGGCAAACAGTACCAGATTCTTGGGGAGATTAACAGACAGCAGCGAAACACTCCTATCGACCTAAGAACAATTTATATTAAAAACAATGTAGGTCAAATGATTCAGATGGACAATTTGGTAAAGCTTGAAGAGTCTGTTGCTCCTCCGCAACTATACCGTTATAATAGATTCAACTCTGCAACCATGTCTGCAGGTCTTGCTCCGGGATACTCACTTGGAGAAGGATTGGAAGAGATGGACCGCATTGCCGCAGATGTTCTTGATGACACATTTAGAACAGCCCTTGAAGGAGAATCGCGTAACTTTCGTGAAAGCTCATCTAGCCTCCTATTTGCATTTGGTCTGGCAATATTATTAATATTTCTTGTAATGGCAGCTCAGTTTGAGAGCTTTAAAGACCCATTCGTAATTATGTTTACTGTACCACTTGCTGTATTTGGAGCCTTGCTGTTTATGTGGCTATTTGGCATTACACTAAACATTTACAGTCAAATTGGTATTATTATGCTTATTGGTTTGGTAACCAAAAACGGGATACTTATTGTTGAGTTTGCCAACCAACGCCAATTGTCAGGACTTGATAAAAATGTCGCAATTGTTGAAGCTGCAATTCAGAGGTTGCGCCCAATTCTTATGACAAGTATCTCAACAGTGCTGGGGCTACTTCCACTAGCTCTTGCAACAGGTGAAGGTGCCAACGGACGTATTGCTATGGGTACTGCAGTAATCGGCGGTCTTCTTATATCTACGCTTATTTCACTATATATTATTCCTGCAATGTATGTTTATCTTTCTACCGACAGAAAGGTTGTAGCTAAAAAGAAAGAAGAAAAAAATCTTCTAGAATCAGAAAATAATTAAACCAATATTATTTAAGAATCAAGATGTTTCATTTTAGAAATAAATATATTTTACTGTTATTTATCCTATTAACTGCGTCAATCCATGCACAGGTTCAAAAGCCACCAGATGATGGAGTAGTATTGGACCTGAAGGAGATTCTTAGAATAGGACTGGAGAATAACTTCGATTTGCAGATAACTCGCAATGAAGAGCTTATTTCTGATAACAATGTCACCTTGGGCAATGCAGGTTTTTTACCTAGTGCAAATATAAACTCTGGCTACAATATCCGCGGAAACAGCTCAAATCAATCGGCATCCGATGGTTCCGTATCAGTGGGAAGCAGCAACTCAAACACTCAAACATTTGATGCCGGCGTAAACCTCAACTGGACTATATTCGAGGGATTTAGAGTGCAAACAAATTATGAACGACTGAAAGAGTTGCAATCTGTAGGTGAATTGTACACCCGTCTTGAAATGGAAAACCTTATAGCTGGGCTCACAGCCGAATATTATAATTATGTGCAGCAGCAAATAAGACGAGGCAACCTGCAATCTGCAGTGTCGCTCTCAAAGGAGCGTTTACGCATAGTGGAAGCACGCTATCAAGTGGGTTCGCTCTCGCGCCTAGATCTGCAACAGGCAAGAGTAGATTTTAATGCCGACAGTTCCATGCTCATTCAACAATATGAGGTTCTTAATCGCTCTCGCGTGCACCTCAATGAGCTCATGGGAAATGATGTCGACATGCATTTTCTTGCAGAAGACACAACCATACAAGTAAACAGATCTTTGTTAAAAGATGAATTGTATAACCGAACAATGGATCAAAACACATTTTTATTGCTAAGTGAAACCAACTTAACACTAAGCGAGCTGGAGCTCAAAACTTTAAAAAGCAGAAACTATCCATACTTGAGGCTAAACACCGGTTATGGATTCACCCATTATGACTATAGCTCCGGAAACCTAGACCGACAGCGAAATTGGGGTCCCAATGTTGGCGTCACTTTAGGTTACACTCTGTTTGATGGATTCAACCGCAAGCGCGAACAAAAGAATCAGCAGATAAGAATAACAAACAGAGAGCTTGAAATTGAAAGAGACAAGCTATCCATCGAAAGCGACTTTGCCAATATGTGGATGGCCTACCAAAACAACATTGCCCTCACCCAACTTGAAGTTGAAAGCCTCGAGAATGCCGAGATTAACTACGAGATAGCCATGGAAAGATACAGAATTGGCGACCTCTCAGGTCTCGAACTACGTGAAGCCCAAAACAGCCTACTCGAAGCCGAACAAAGGCTCCTAACAGCACAATACAACACCAAACTTTATGAGATTTCGCTAATGCAAATTAGCGGCAATGTTGCAGATTTTCTTCAATAGATTTTAGCACGTATTTTTATTGCAACAATTATTTACAATTTTACTTGATTAAATTGAGAGGGTTATTTTATTAATAACTCTCTTTGATTTTGTTTGCACCGGAGATGTGGTTTGATAAGATATTGTCTTTATCATGGCTATATTTTCTCTGGGTTCTCCTCATTGAAATATGAGGGGTAATGAAGGGGTATTGAGGAGATAATGAAGGGGTGGCAGGGAAGGTGTTTCGATTTAGTAAA
>CAZYGE010000042.1:0-21221 GCA_964647535.1 uncultured Proteiniphilum sp. | reverse complement strand
AAGGCATGACCGATGCACAAGTAAAAGGGATGCTTGACAACGTTACTCAAATGGCGCAAAACGCCGGGCTGGATTATCACTTGGATAAATCTGTAATGGTGAACTCTTTCAAGGCTCACCGACTCATTCAACTAGCAAAAAACAAAGGACTGGGTGATGAAGCAGAAGAGAAGCTGTTTAGTGCGTTCTTCACGGAGGGCCTAAACGTTGCCGATACGGATACACTGCTGCAAATTGGCAAAGAGATTGGTCTGGACGAAGAGGATATTAAAAATGCCTTGGAAGATAATAAATACGCAGAGTTGATTCAGAATGATATTGCAGAGGCCCAAACTTTGGGCGTTCAAGGTGTACCATTTTTTGTATTCGATCGTAAATATGGTGTATCGGGAGCGCAGCCTCCAAATCAATTCTTACAAACATTAGAGAAGTCTTTTTCTGAATGGAAGGAGAATAATTAAAGAACTATGTCACGATTATTCAGCCCCACTAACCTCAAATCGGTTACTTTTCGAAATCGATTGATCATGTCACCCATGTGCATGTACTCTTCCAATGATGGATTTTCTGCCGATTGGCATTTAGTCCATTACGGAAGCCGTGCCGTAGGAGGTGCAGGTACTGTTATGCTAGAGGCTACTGCCGTGAGAGCAGACGGTAGAATCAGTGTAAATGATTTGGGGATCTATAAAGATGAACATGTTGAAGGATTACAACGCATTGCTTCGTTTATAAAACAGCAAGGAGCCGTGCCGGCCATTCAGCTTGCCCATGCAGGCAGAAAAGCGAGCACGTGGGCTTCCGGGGGCGAAAGCCGTGTACTTCAACCGGGAGAAGATGGTGGCTGGCAAGTTATTGCCCCCTCTCCCATCCCATTCTCTTCCATGCATCAGATTCCCAAAGAAATGGATTACACCGAAATAAAAGCGGTACAACAAGCTTTTGCCGATGCTGCACAAAGAGCTCTCCAAGCTGGCTTTAAAATGATTGAGTTGCACGGAGCACATGGCTACCTCATAAACGAATTCTTATCTCCGATAACAAATCACCGAAATGATGAGTATGGAGGTAGCCGCGAGAATCGTTCTAAGATGCTTTTCGAAACTATCGAAAAGGTAAAGGAAGTATGGCCGGAGAACCTCCCCTTTGGGGTACGTATTTCGGCTACGGATTGGCTAGAAGGGGGTTGGACACCTGAAGACTCTGTTTGGCTATGCCAACGGTTAGTCGAAGCGGGAATCGACCTAGTAGACGTATCCTCGGGGGGCACTGCACCCGGAGCAACTATCCCGGTTGGTGCAGGCTATCAAGTTCCTCTTGCTTCGACAATCAAACGAGCTGTTCACGATTCTCTTGCGGTTGGCGCCGTGGGTCTTATCACCTCAGCCCAACAAGCAGAAACTATATTGGTGAATGGCGATGCCGATTTTATTATAATGGGACGAGAACTATTGCGAGATCCATATTTCCCATTGTCAGCTGCCGAAGAATTGCGTTCTGAGGGTCCTATCCCGAAACAATATTCAAGAGCATTCTAGATATTTGAGCTATCTCTGTATAAGACTATTAATCAAAATCACTCTGTAAGTTTTTCTTTTTCGATTAGAATTATAGATGTTTTTGGAGACCTAAGATAATTCTATAGGGACCCGATCTGCGAAAAGAGCGTTAAGTTTGATTTGTTGTTTGAGCGCAGCGAGTTTCAAATCAAATAGCGAATGAGCAGCAAGCGGGTGATAGAATTATCACAGCCGAGAAAACATCTATAATTCTGAAAAAGAAAAACGCTTAACCAGAGCCTATATTAAATTCATAGAGCCTATATTAAATTCAAAAAAGAAAAATGCCTTAAAAAGGATTACATTCGAACTATCAAATCAATGAAATATTGTCTTTTTTGAAACTTATGTTATCTTTGCTAATAATAAAATTTTAAAATCACAATCATAAAACTGAAATCATATGAAGTCAATAGCAATCATTTACGGATCAAGTACCGAACACACAAAAGATGCAGCTGAAAGAATAGCAGAACTGCTTGCAGATCACTCTCCTACTTTGGTAGATATATATGATGGAGATGAAGAACCATTTCACAATCACGATATATTAATACTCGGTGTTTCTACATGGGGGGTGATGGATTTACAAGACGATTGGAATGACTTTTATCCTAAACTTGATCAGATGGATTTATCAGGAAAGACCGTTGCATTATTCGGTATGGGAGATGCATCAATCTACCCAAGTTCATACGTGGATGCTATAGGAATCCTTTATGAGATTATTGTTAAACAGGGTGCAACTGTAATTGGTCAGGTGTCTACCGAAGGATATGACTTTGAGTATTCGCGCGCAGTAGTAGACGACATGTTCGTGGGACTTCCACTTGATGATGACTATGAGCCCGAACTTACAGAAGAGCGCATAATTAAATGGGTGGAGCAGTTAAAGCCTCATTTATCTTAAGCCTACACTACTTATAATAGATTTTATATTCCCAGGGTTGTAAAACTAGTTGATTCAAGAACTCCTCTTCGGAGGAATCCGGAAAAGTTTGATATTTTACACCTCCTAAATTTTCAGTAAAAGTTACAACAACTCGTTCGCTATTTAAATTAAAAATAGAGATTACCTCACTCTCGCCGTTTGTCCTTTTGAAAGACCATACTGCTTGTGGGTGATTGTTGGAAATCTCATTCATATTGCCATCCCTCTCTTGCGACTGTAGAGCGGGATGTTGCTTTTTAAGGCTATTGAGAGATTTATACAACTCTTTGAAACCATCATTATCTTGGCTGAAGTCTATGAGGTCTTTCTCAAAGAACTCGAGTCTTTTATCCAATCCTACCTCTTGTCCGTTATAGATTAGTGGCATACCGGGCATCATGTATGTGAGCACCGCAAATGTTTTAGCAGCATCGCCCATCCTTTCAAACTCTGTGCCGTTCCATGAATTCTCATCGTGATTGGAGGTGAAAAACATAGGAATGGCATGATCGGGAAAATTATTTTTCATCTTATTTAATGATGCTCTTAGTGAATCAACATTTTCTGTGCCTTGTGCAACAGCATTCATTTTATGATGAAAGTCCCAAGCGTAGTATGCATTAAAAACTGTTTCATTAAGTTCGGGCTTCTCTGCTTCGGCAAGCATAAACAGATCGCTTCTGAAAGCTTTTAATGAGTCGTTTGCTACTTCCCAGAAGTCAGTAGGTATTTCTCCTGCAACATCGCATCTAAATCCATCAATACCGGTTTCACGCACCCAAAACAGCATATCATTTATCATTTCATTGCGCATATCAGGGTTTGTAAAATCAAGCTGTGCAATGTCTGTCCAGTCATACATTACATTGAGTTCGCCTAAGCTGTCTCTTACATACCAATCGGGGTGTTCATTTACCCATACTGCATCGCGAGAAGTGTGGTTTGCTACCCAATCGAGTATCACTTTCATCCCAAGATTTTGGGCTTCTTCTACAACTATTTTGAAGTCTTCCAATGTGCCAAATTCGCTATTAACTTCTCTGTAATTTTGTATAGAGTAGTAGCTTCCCATGGTACCTTTTCTATCCTTTTCTCCTATGGTCTGAATGGGCATGAACCAGAGTATATCAACACCCAGATCGTTTAATCTTGGCAGATGTTCAGCAAAAGCTTCAAAAGTTCCTTCGGGGGTGAACTGGCGAGTATTCACTTCGTATATTACTGCATTGTAAGCCCAATCGGGATGCATACCTCCGTTGGTAGTTTGCTCAATGGGCTTGTTTACACAAGAAGAAAATATTGCCGAAGCTGTTAAGTAATACAGTATGTTTTGTTTAAATAGCATATTATATTTGTGTTTTTGTTTATTCCCTTTTTAATCTGTAAACATCATCTCTGTCTTGAACTATGAATACACTAATTGCACCAAGCACAAGAGAGCAGCCGGCAAGTACCATTGTAAGAATAACTTGTCCGTCAAACAACTCACGAGTGATATAACCAAGTATACTCGCTGCAAGTATTTGAGGTATTACTATAAAGAAATTAAATATTCCCATATATGTACCCATCTTGTCTGCTGGTAGCGATCCGGTGAGAATTGCGTAAGGCATTGATAGTATACTCCCCCAAGCAAATCCTACCCCAATCATGGGAATGAGTAATACGTTTGGTGATTGTATAAAATATAATGATATAAAAGAAAGCCCTCCTAGCGCAAGTGCTATGGAGTGTGTGGCCCTGCGACCTATCTGTTTGGCAATTAGTGGAAGTAGGAATGCGCTCATTGCCGATACTCCGTTATATACTGCAAAAAGGACTCCAACCCAGTTAGCGCCTAAGTTATATAGTTCTGAGGTTGAATCGGTAGTGCCATATATATGTTGCGTAATTGCCGGAGTGGTGTAAATCCACATTGCATAAAATGCCAACCAGGAGAAGAACTGTACTACAGCAAGCTGCCCCATTGTTTTAGGCATATGTAGCAAATCGTTCATGATACCTATCATTCCTTTTGGTTCGTTTGTTTTTCTTGTTGTAAAGCCCGAAAGAAGTAGTATTACTCCAAATGCAAGAATAATCCCTGAAACAATATAGAGTTGTGCATTATCTTCATCAAGATTGAAAGCTCTAATGAGAACTGTGGTTAGTACCCCTATTAGTGCCCAAATCATTCCCCTTTTCATAAACTGTGAGGATGTTACAGGGGGTTTGATTACTATTCTCAAACCGGCTGCTTTATTTTCCTCTTCCTCAAAATCTGCAAGCTCGTGTGGTGAGTATTCTCGGGAAGTAAAGACTGTGTACATCACTGATGCAAGCAGCACTACACCTCCAATATAAAATGAAATTTTAACCGACTGAGGTATAACCCCTTCGGGTGCAGTATTTGCTACGCCAAACCAGTTTGTTAGTATGTAAGGTAGTGCAGATGCAACTACGGCTCCGGTGCCGATAAAGAAACTTTGCATTGCAAATCCCATGGTACGTTGGTCTGAACGCAAATTGTCACCCACGAAAGCTCGGAATGGTTCCATGGATATGTTTATGGATGCATCCATTATCCACAACATGCCGGCTGCTATCCATAGAGTTGGAGAGTTCGGCATTATAAATAGTGCAAGGGTAGTAAAAACTGCACCAACCATGAAATATGGTCTGCGTCTGCCGAATTTATTCCAAGTTTTATCGCTAAGATGGCCTATTATGGGCTGAACTATTAAACCTGTTATTGGTGCGGCAATCCATAGTATCGGGATATCTTCTATTCTTGCTCCAAGCGTTTCAAATATTCTACTGACATTGGCGTTTTGCAGGGCAAAGCCAAATTGTATTCCCAGAAAGCCGAAGCTCATGTTCCATATCTCCCAAAAGGATAATTTTCTTTTTTTCATGTTGCTAGGTATGTGATATTTTAACAAACATACAAGATTTTTGTATAATACCGTTTGTTAATCAAAGAGTTACTTACAAATTATTTTGTGCAATCGTGTGCAATTATCTAGTTGATTCTTTAACAACTAGTTCGGTTTTGATTAATCTGCTCACAATACCATCTTTTATCTCTTTCCCTTCAATTCTATTTATAAGAAGTCTGGCTGCTACTTTGCCCATTTCTATTCCATGTTGGTCTACACTTGTGAGTCTGGGGTATGTGATGTTTGTGATATAGCTATTTGTAAAACCACATACCGATATATCCTCGGGTACTTTAAATCCTAGAGATTTTGCAATTTGAATACAAGAAGCGCCCACTTCATCATTGATGCAGAAGAAAGCATCCGGGACCACTTTGCTTTCTAACATTTGAGGTACTATTTGTATTGCCTGATCTACCGTATCACAAACCCTCATAAGGTTCTTATCAACAGGCAGTTTGTGCTTTTTAAGTGCATCTTCATATCCCATGCGTCTGTTGTTGGATATAGGCATTTGCGGTGTTGAACCTAAATATGCAATGCGAGTGCAACCTGTTCTTATAAGATGTTCAACTGCATTGTATGCACCTGCATAATCGTCTACAACAACTTTATCGGTATTTATGCCCGTGCAAATTCGATCAAAGAAAACGAGATGAATGCTATTATCTATGATATCCTGAAAATGGTCGTAGCTGTTTGTTGTTTTTGATTGTGAAATAAGTATTCCGCACACTCTTGCTTCAAGTAGTGTTTCAACACTCCTTACTTCACGCTCATAATTTTCTTTGGAGTGAGTTATGAGCAGGTTGTAGCCCTCTTTTTCTGCTTCTTGTTGAATGCCGTCAAGCACGGTGGAAAAGAAAAAGTGTACTATCTCAGGCACAACAACTCCGATTGTATTGTTTTTATTTGTTTTGAGTTGAAGAGCAAGTAAATTGGGTTTGTATTTATGTTTTTTGGCATACTCTTTTACCTTAAAGCGAGTTTTGGCACTGATGGCCGGATTGTCTCTCATAGCACGTGATACTGTGGATGCGGATAAATTTAGTGCTTTTGCGATATCCTTTAAAGTAATTTGAGCCATATGATTATTAAAACTAAATTATTTAAGATAAGCCGATTTCAAAAATAGAGAAAATAAAAGAAGAAATCAATCAATCTTATAAAAATTACGACGTAAATTAATATCTTTGTTAAAACTGATCAAATCAAAGCATGTTATGAACTTATCACAAACAACCTTAAATGTACAGTCTGAAGTAGGAAAACTTGAAGCGGTACTAACACATTATCCCGGTCCGGAGGTTGAGAATATGACGCCTCGCAATGCGCAGAGAGCGTTATACAGCGATATCCTTAATTTATCAATTGCAAGAAAAGAACATAACCAGTTAATGGGGGTTTTAAAAAAACATTCACGTGTTTATGAAGTTTCTGAGCTGCTTACACAAGTTTTAGGAAAAGAGAACTTGAAAGAAGATTTAATTGGAAAGATTTGTAGCATGGAGCAGGTTTCCAATTATTTTGATTTTCTGATGGATTTGCCTGCTTCTAAATTATCGAAAATCTTAATTGAAGGGTTACCTATAAAAATAAACACCTTGACGGATTTTTTGCGAGATGAATATTATGCTCTTAAACCTTTATACAATTTCTATTTTACAAGGGATCCTTCTGTAGTGATAGGAAATACAGCTCTTATATGCAAAATGGCGAATGGTGTTAGAGTTCGCGAGGCTTTAATAATGGATGCAATTTTCCGTAGTAACTTGTGTTTTAATACAGAAGTTTGCAACAGTTACGATTTATCAAATAACAACCCAAATGTGTTTATTGAGGGTGGCGATGTTCTCGTTATAAGAGAAGATATATTATTAATTGGGAACGGTGTAAGAACAAGTGCCGAGGGTATTGATTTGCTTGTTAGGGAGTTTTGTAAAACCGGATCGGGAAGCAAGCATGTGATCGTTCAACAATTGCCATCATCTCCCGAATCTTTTATTCATCTAGATATGGTGTTTACTATGTTAGACAACAATACTGCAATGGTTTACAAGCCGCTTATAATTGAGAGTTCTCCTTACCAAACTGTCCATATGCAGATTGACAATGGGAAAGTGGCGAAGATTTCTTCTGAAAGAAATATAGTAGGCGTAGCTCGTAAACTGGGGCTAGATTTGCAATTTGTTGTTTGTGGTGGTAGTGCAGATGAGTGGAATCAGGAAAGAGAGCAATGGCATAGCGGCGCCAACTTCTTGGCTTTAGCACCGGGAAAGATTATATCCTATGCACGTAATGTCCACACACTTGATGAACTTAATAAGAAGGGTTATGAAGTTGTTACTGCTAGAGATGTTATAAATGACAGGTATAGCCTGGACGGACCCAGCAAATGTGTAATAACAATAGAGGGATCGGAGCTACCTCGCGGTGGAGGTGGCCCCCGATGTATGACAATGCCTCTGTTGCGTTCTTAGAAATTAAGCTCTAGCTAACTTCTATAATGAGATATTTTGTAAGACTCCAGAATCTTTGTGTATCTGTAATTCTGAAAGTGAGATTACCATCTGCACCCTTAACAAATTCATATGTGTTATCGGGGTGATTTGACCATAGTTTTCCATTTGAGGCATACAAAGGTATTTCGGTAGTTTCTCTAATATCTATTTGAAGAAAATAGTCTTTGTTGAATGTGTCCTGCAAAACACGTGTTGCTCTTAGAAATCCACCGGTGAGTATTTTCTGTTCTTTCAACTCGCTTACAGTTCCAAATACATAATATGCTGTATTAAGTGCTCTTTCTTGCTCGCGGATTGTTGCAGACTGTTGCTCTGCTTCAACTGCCAAAGATGTTATATCTTGAGATAATTGAGCAATTTGCTCATCTTTAGATGCCAACTCTGTTTGTAAAGCTGCTAACCTTGTTGAACTCTCTTGCATCTCATTGTTGAGTCTGTTAATAGTGTTTTTCAGAGTGGTTATTTCAGTGCTTGTTCCGCTATATTTTTTGTTTAGCTCGGCAAGCTGCTGTCTGTTACGCTGAAGAATTTCGTTTATCATTTGAAAGTTGTCATTAACACGTTCTTTAGTGCTCTGACTCATTTCACCCTCCTGGGCAGATTGAGTAGAGATATACTTCTCAGCTTCTCTAATCTTTTCGAAATTTGCCTCCACTTCACTAATTACTGCCATCATTTCTGCAGTTTCACCTTGGGCGTCCGATGAATACATTAACAGCGAATCACGCTCAGCTTGCAATTCTTTGTATTCTTTAGTTTCTCTTACGTTTGTACATGAAACTGCCAGCCCCATTACTATAAATAAAAACCATACATTTTTCATAAATAGAATATTTATATTATTATTTCTCTTTATTTTTTTTTAATTCTCCTGCTACAACTATAACAAACTCACCCCTTGGTTCGTTTGAAGTAAAGTGTAAAATTAGTTCGCTTAGCGTTCCTCTTATTGTTTCTGCATAAAGTTTTGATATTTCACGCGATGCTGATGCTGCCCTATCGTCACCTAAATGTTCTGCAAGCTGGGTGAGGGTTTTTACTATTCTATAGGGGGATTCATAAAATATCATAGTTTTCTCTTCTTCGACAAGCTTTTTTAATCGAGTTAATCTTCCTTTTTTGTGTGGAAGGAATCCTTCAAAGGTAAACCTATCGTTGGGTAGCCCAGACTCTACGAGTGCCGGAACGAAGGCTGTTGCTCCCGGCAAGCACTCAACTTCTATACCATTTAGAACACACGCTCTTACTAGAAGGAATCCTGGATCTGATATAGCGGGAGTGCCTGCATCAGAAATTATTGCAATAGTTTCTCCCGCTTCGATGCGCGAAACAATTTGTTCACTGGTTTTGTGTTCGTTAAATTTATGATGCGATTGCATGGGTGTGTCAATTTCGTAGTGTTTCAACAAAAAACCGCTTGTGCGCGTGTCTTCTGCTAAAATTAGATTTGACTCTTTTAATACATTGATTGCTCTCAATGTAATATCTTCCAAATTGCCTATTGGTGTGGGTACAACGTAGAGTTTTCCCATCTATTAGTTACTTAAATCTTTTTCTTACGATTGTTAGAAAATCATTAACTGTTTGGTTTTCAAAATCCCATGTAAAGTTTTCACGAATATATGTTTCAGCTTCATCGTATGACTCCTTTCTATTTAATTCTTCGATTGTATTGTTCATAAATTGGCTGTTATTATTGAACAGCTCTCTCTGAAATAAGAAACGGTCGTTTATGCTGACACCTTTTTTGAGGTCGATAATTCTTGGCGAATGATATTCGGGAGGTAATGTGGATGACCCTGTAGAAGATATCGTGGGCGGAGGTGTTACTTTATCTCGATTGGGGTTTTTATATTCTGGAAGTACAAATCCTTCTAAATAAGTTTTCGCAACCTGTTCATTGGCCTTTACATCCATTGTCCTGGGAATCTCTTTTTCATCTTCGAAACTTATCTGTTTTTCAGTAGAAGAGTTTTCTAGTTTTCCTTTCCTTTCAATCTCCCTTTGCTTCTCTAATTCTTTTATTTGATCAATTCTTCTTTGCGCTTCAAATTCTGTCTCATTCTCTCGATCAGCGTTGAGTTCTTCTTTAAGATCCTTTTGATTCTCAAAGCTTCTTTGCTCCTCACTTAGACTCTCTATTTCTTGAATTTGCTCTCTTTTTATTTGCTCTTCTAATTCTCTGAGCTTTACGCGAGCAAGCTGAAGTTCGTTTTCCTGATTTTTACTTTTCTTTTCTGTTTCAGAAAGAAAATAGACAAGTTTCTCCATTTGGATTTTCATTTCGTCAACTTGCAGAAACTCTAGTTTATGAAGTAGTTTTGTAATCTCCTGAGTTTTGTTGAATGACTCCTTGAAGAATGAAAGAGGCATTGAGTTAGGGGTTTTGATTTCATGTAAGCTCTCTTCCAAAGCTTTTAATTCATGCAGAAGTTGATCTATATAAGTATTTCTGTTCATCATAATGAGTTGAAAACACAATGGTTTAACATACAAATGTAATCATATTTTGGAATGCTCCACAAATTCGTTAGGCAAATTTACAAAATATAATGTTTGTGTGGCTCTGGTAATGGATGTGTAGAGCCATCTGTAGAAGTTTTCCCCCATATATGATTTCTGAATATATCCCAGATCGAGGAAGACGTTTTTCCATTCACCTCCCTGAGCTTTATGGCAGGTGACGGCATATCCATACTTTGTTTGAAGAGCATTGAAAAAGGGGTCTTCTTTTACTTTTTTATATTTTAATCGTTTTTGTGAGACATCCGAGTAGTCTTCCATTACGCTAGTAAACAGCATGTTATTTTGCTCGCGTGTTAAGCCAGGAACTTCTGTGTGAAGAACGTCGAGATTTATTTTAGCTTCAAATTCAATATCAAATTCTCTATGATATAAAACAACATTGCAAAACCTGAATCCATAGAGCTCTTCTTCTCCCTTTACACGCTGTACGACAACAAATTCACCATTGGCTAAAAAGTCTAAGTCTTCATATTCTTCTACCCAAAAATAATTGTTTTTGGTAATCATAAGTATGTCTCCTGATGACAATTCTTCTTCTCTATAAAGCACCGTGTTTCTTATTCCGTTGTTATATGCATTTACTCTTTTATTGGAGCGAGATATAATAATGGTTTCTTCCTCTCCATCTCTACTATAAGCGTCTGAAATTTCTGAAATCAAGTCATTTCCGGTAATTCTTTTTACATCGGCAAAACCGTCTAATTTCAATTTTGGATAATCTTCTGTATCATCAAACATTAATGCACTTCTTAGAGATGTGGCATTGTAAAGAATTCCTGATGCGATTTCTTGACGCACAATTTCGGTTAGAGTAGCTTCAATAACATCTAGTGAGTAGGTTTGTAGAATTTCGCGGTTTAGTGCAGGGCTGAAATCCTGTTTAACAGGAGGCAGCTGTGCATCGTCTCCAATAAGTAATATACGGCACCCTTGTGCGGAATAAACATATTCTATCAGATCGTCGAGCAATCTTCCGGTTCCAAATATTGAAGAATCAGGAGATTCGTTGTTTATCATTGATGCTTCGTCTACGATAAAAAGTGTGTGTTTATGACGGTTTTCTGAAAGTGAGAAATTGAGTGTTCCTTCTGCGAACTTCTGTTGTTTGTATATTTTTTTGTGAATTGTAAACGCTTGAGTGGCTGCGTAACTAGAAAAGACTTTAGCTGCCCTGCCGGTTGGGGCCAGAAGTACGCTCTTTTGTTTGAAGTGTGTCATTGATTTAACCAAACTACCGATTAAAGAAGATTTTCCGGTTCCTGCATAGCCGGTAAGTAGGAATATTTGGTCTTCAGATTCTGAAAACAAAAATTCTGTTATTTGCTCTAGAGCGTATTTTTGGTCATTTGTAAACTCGAATTGGAAATTTTCTCTGATTTTGTCTGTGAAAAAGCGATTTATCATAATTATCGATAATTTTTCTGGTAAAAGTAGCATAATTATCATTCTTTTTCTAAATTTGTAGTCTTAATTCAGAAGATCAAATTAAACAGTATAAATTAAAAAAGAAAAAAGTCCATGAAAGTTGTAATGAGAACGCTTTTAGCGTTAGCCATTGTTCTTTTAGCTTGGGTCAGCTGGAAAAGTATTCAGGGACCAATAGATTTCAACACTGAGGTTGCCAAACGTGATAGAGCGGTTATACAACGCCTTGTTGATATCCGTACAGCTCAAGTTGCACTACGCTCTCAAACAGGAACATACACAGCCAGTTTCGACACTCTTATCCAATTTGTAAGGGATGGCCAAATTTCCACACTTGCTAGATCAGGTGATCTTACAGAATCGCAATTAGAATCAGGTATGACTGAGGCAAGAGCAATGGAAATTATAAATTCAGGTAATGAACGTGCAATAAGAGAAGCGGGACTTTGGGATGAAAGTAAGAATGCTCCCCAACTTGTAAGGGATACAATTTTTCAACCTGCAGTGGAGGTTCTTTACCCTAATCGTCCAGACTTTTCACCCGATTCGCTTCAATATGTTCCATATGCACCGGCAGGAATTAGATTTGAAATGGGCGTAGACTCTTTAACTACCGCATCTGGTTACCCCATTCAAGTATTTGAAGCTAAAGCGCCATTTACGTCATATTTAAGTGATCTTGATCGTAAACAATTGGGACAAAAGATTCAGGAAGTACTTGACCGTCCAGGTGACAGATACCCAGGTATGCAGGTAGGTTCTCTAGAAGTTGCTAATAATAATGCAGGGAACTGGGAATAATTGGTTGATTCAACTAATATTATGTTTCTACCTGAAAATATAGATTTAGCACATTCGGAAAAATATAATTTATCCATTCGGCTAGCGCCGAATGGATTTTCTTTTTGTATTTATTCCAACGACGACCCCTCGGTTTTTCATTTTCAAGAAACTGGCTTAGGGAACAAGCTTTCATACATTGAAAGCATTAAGAAAATAGTTTTCGATCTCGGTTTTTTCAGTAATAAATTCAACAAAAGTAGTGTTGTAGTGGTTTCTCAACATTACACAATTGTACCTGAACAACTCTTTGACAGCAAACATATAAAAAAGTTGTTTGATTATAATTTTCATAACCAAACAGGTGTGGTATTAAGTGAGAAAGTATTAAACGGTGAGTATCATGTAATTTTCAATATGCATGAAGAATTACACTCTTTTTTGACACGACATCTGTTTAATCCCACAATTCATCATCACTCCACCTCACTAATTCAAAACTTTATTTATTTTGATCGGAAACTAAGACATCATTGCTTCTTAGATTTTCATGAAGATTATTTTACCATTATTTGTTTTTCTGAAAACGAGCTTCTTACTGTTAACACATTTGCAGAAACAAACAGCAACAATATTTGTTATTTAATGATGGGTATTTGGGAGAAATTAGGGTTTGACCAAAATAGAGATAAACTATATATTTCCGGCAAATCGAAATCTCTAAGTGAAGTTGAAACTGAACTAAAAGATTTGATTAAAAATATTGAATACACTGAGTTGGATCCGACTGTGCATCTCACAAAAGAACAAAAAGATGCAATACCAACCGATCTGATAGCTTTATTATGCGTATAGTAAGCGGAAAGTATAAATCGAGGAGAATACAGGTGCCCCCCAATTTAAAAGCGCGCCCTACAACAGATTTTGCAAAAGAGGGGCTATTTAATATTCTTGCTAATATAATTGATTGGGAAGAGACGATTGCACTCGACCTTTTTTCGGGTACGGGTAGTATTGCATTTGAGATTGTTTCTAGAGGAAGCCCCAGAGTTGTTACAGTTGAATCGGATTACAAAAACTGGCAATTTATCAATAAGACAAAAGAGTTATTAAGTGCTGAAGAACTCCAACCATTAAAAGCAGATGTTTTTAAATTTATTACATCTTGCAGGGAGCAGTTTGATTTAATATTTGCAGACCCACCTTACGATATGACTGAGATTGAAAAAATACCAAATATTATATTCGAAAGAAATCTGCTCAAACCGGAAGGGATTTTTATTCTTGAACATTCAAAAAAGATTGATTTATCCTCACATCCAAGTTTTAAAAACATGAGAATATATGGGAATGTTCGTTTTTCAATCTTCGGTAATTAATTCCTACCTTTGTATTTTAGGTTATTAAAGAGGGGGGAAGGAAAATGATAGAGATTGACACAGATTTTCAGATGCTCATAAAAGAAGGGGCATGGAGAGAGTTAAAAGCTGAACTGACCAGATTAGATATCCCATCAATCGTTTCTCTAATAGAACAGAGTAATGAATTGCAGTCTACCATAATTTTTAGATTCCTTACCAGGGAAGAAGCCAAGGAGGTGTTTCAAGAACTAATGCCTTCTAGACAGAGTGATATTATTGAGGGGCTTGCCAACCATGCAACACGCTTATCTGACTTAATGAACGATATGAACCCCGACGACCGTACTGCTTTCTTTGAAGAGCTGCCGGGAAATATTGCTCAACAACTGATGCAGTTGCTGAATCCTGAAAACCTCAAACAAACTACTCAATTACTAGGATATCCGGAAGATAGTATCGGTAGACTTATGACCCCTAGGTTTGTTGCTGTGAAAGAACATTTCACAGTTTCTGAAACACTCCAACATATTCGTAAATTTGGAGACGACTCCGAAACTTTAAATGTTATATACGTTGTTGACCAACAATGGAAATTAATAAATGATATAAAAATACGTGATATAATTCTTGCGCAGTCTGATGATAAGATCACGGATATAATTGGCAGCAAGTTCGTGGCATTAAGTGCTTTTGATGATCAGGAAACTGCTATTAAGGTCTTTAAGGACTATAATCGCGTAGCATTGCCAGTGGTTGACAGTGTTGGAACTTTGTTGGGTATTGTTACGATTGATGATATCTTTGATGTTGCAGAAGAGGAGGACACTGAAGACTTCCATAGATTTGGTGCTCTCCAAGATGCTGTAGTCAGCCCAATTCAGGCAACTATTGGTTATCTGTACAAGAAACGTATTGGATGGTTAATGGCGCTTGTTGTAGTAAATATATTCTCTGGAGCGATTATATCAAATTACGAGAATGTTATTCAATCTGTTGTGTCACTAATATTTTTCCTCCCACTGATTATTGCTAGTAGCGGAAATGCCGGTTCACAGTCTGCGACACTGATGATTCGAGCAATAGCCATGGGAGATGTACATATGAACGATTGGCTCAAATTGCTAAGTAAAGAAATACTTGTATCACTTCTTTTAGGTATTACAATGGCACTAGGAGTATCACTTGTTGCCGGATTTCGTGCACCGGAAATTATGATGGTGGTATCTTTATCTATGGTTTTATCTGTTATGATTGGTAGTATTCTTGGAATGTTATTGCCTTTTATATTTACTCGTCTTAAACTAGACCCTGCCGCAGCAAGTGCACCGCTTATTACATCAATTTCAGATATTGCCGGTGTGCTTATATATTTCTCCTTAGCAAGCAGTTTTTTAGCACTTTAAATTATTTTTAAGCAGCTTTATAATTACAAGCATGTAGTTTTGATATTGTGAGCTACTTATGCTGCTTTTTATATAAAACATTATATTGTATGAGAAAAAAGAATTTAAACAGTATTAAGGCATTTCGCTTCAAGCGGTTCGCACGTAAATCTTACAGCGTGTTCAACAGTTTGAGCAAAGCAGTTACAATTGGTGTGTTAACAGGATGCACTCTTTCTACTGCTCATGCATCATCAGTTGAACCGGTTGAGTATAATGTTATTGAAACATCTACAGACTCAATTCCTCCCACAGAGCTCGATGAAGTGGTGGTTACTGCATCGAAGGCTGATTTGCCATTAAATATGGCAGCTAAACTAGTAACTGTGATTTCAAGCAAGGAAATTGAACGAACACCGGTAAGAAGTATTGAAGATATTCTTAATTATGTAGCAGGTGTTGATATCCTGCAACGCGGACCGCACGGCGTACAGGCGGACATTTCACTTCGTGGCGGATCTTTTGATCAAACAGCAATCTTAATTAACGGCATAAATCTAACCAGTCCACACACAGGTCACTACAGCTTCGACATCCCAATAAATCTTTCTGACATAGAACGTATAGAAATTATACAAGGCCCAGCATCACTGGTTTATGGTGCAAGCGCATTTTCGGGAGGGATAAATATCATTACTAAGAAAGACAGTGAAACAAACGGTTACGCGTTGCTTGAAAGTGGCATGTATGGCCTTTTTGCTGCAGAAACGCGTGGTGCATATACAAACAACACGTCTTCACATTCACTTTCGGCAGGCTATAAACGTTCAGACGGATATATTGCAAATAGTGATTACAATATCCTTAATCTTTTATGGCAGAGCAGTTTTGATATCAACGGCTCATCTCTCGATTTTAATGCAGGTATAAACGAAAAAGCATACGGAGCCAATACATTCTACTCCCCGGCCTACCCTAATCAGTTTGATAATACAAGAGGTGTTTTTATGTCAGTAAGAGGTGAAACAAACGGAAAGCTAAAGTTTAAACCTCATATATACTGGAACAGGCACTTTGATGAATTTCAACTTATACGCGAAGGTGCTTCCGATGTCCCAGAATGGTATACCAATCATAATTACCATAGAAGTAATGTTTTTGGTATGAATTTAAATATGCAATATGCATCAAGTTATGGAATTACAAATTTTGGAGGTGAATTCCGAAACGAGGGTATTTTAAGTAACGTGTTAGGAATACCAATGGAAAATAATATTGGAAATTACACAAAGACTGATGATAGAACCAATGTAAGTTATTATGCCGAACACACTATAGTTCTTAGCAAGTTCACGTTTTCGTTGGGTGGACTTATGAATTATAATACGGCAGTGGTTGACAATTTTGACTTTTATCCTGCAATTAATAGTTCTTTTAGGGCAACAAATAATCTGAGCTTTTATGGATCCTGGAACAGAGCTACACGAATGCCTACTTTCACAGAGTTATATTACACAACAGCTACACATATAGGTAATAGCGATTTGAAGTCGGAGCAATCAGAAGCGTTTGAAGCAGGATTGAAGTATGGCAGCTCCATTATTAATGGGTCTATTGCAGCATTTATGATGAATGGAAAAGATATGATCGATTGGGTTAAATCTGATATTGATGCATTGTGGGAGTCGAGGAATCATACAAGAATAAATACCAGAGGCATTGAATCTTCATTAAACATTGACATTAAAAGGTTGATAGGAAATAATCAGCCTTTTAACTCCCTTGCACTTGGTTATAAGTACATTAATCAGGACGTTGACGAAGGTGAGCTTATATCTAACTACCGACTTAATTATCTTCGAAATAAATTGACTATAGGTTTGCACCATAATGTGATAGATAATCTTACTCTTTCATGGAATTTTCGCTGGCAAGAACGCATTGGCTCTTATGTTGAGTATATTGATTTACAACCAGGCGAACAGGTAAACTACACTCCTTTTGGGTTACTTGATCTTAAGGCTGTTTATGCATTTAACAAAATAGACCTTTTTGTTCATGCAAATAATATATTCAATACTACTTATATGGATATTGGTAATATACCGCAACCCGGATTTTGGTTGTCCGGTGGGCTAAAATTTATTTTCCATTAAAAACTAGTCTTGAATTAGTGAACATGAAACTTAATAATACTATTTTCTGAATAGTAAAATGAACTCCCATTGTAAGTTCATATTTATTTCCTTATTTTGTGTCTTATTAAACTGATTTTTAAACAAGTGAATAGAGATAAATTATCGGAAATTTATAATACGTATGTGGACGATTTGTTCACATACGGATTGTATCTTGGTTTTGAAAGAGAAATTATTAAGGATGCCATTCAAGATATATTTGTAAGAATATCTACAGATGATAAGATATTTGATATCTCAAATATTAAATTTTACCTTTTTAAGTCATTGAAAAACAGGTTAAGCGATATATACAGAAAAAACAAAAGACTATTATCACTTGATAATTTTAATATTGAAGAAGAACTGCCTTTTCAAATTAGAGTTACTGTTGAATCTAAGTATATTGAAGAAGAAGACAGAGTTAGGACGAAAGAGGAAATAGAAGAGATGCTTGAATCTCTTACTAACCGCCAAAGAGAAATTATATATTTACGGTATGTGCAGGAATATGAATACGAACAAATTTCAGAAATATTAAATATCACATATTCCAGTTGTAGAAAGCTTGTTTCGAAAGCTTTAAGTAGTCTTAGAAATAAATATGGAATAATATCTCTTTTATTACTTGTTAGTTAAGAACATACCATTGACTCCTCTATAGTAAAATGTTAATTTTACAGTTATTTGTAAAATAAGGGTACAATTTTAGGTCTGAATCGTTTATATAATAATAACTTGTTTAGTATAAAAAACAATGACATATTTAAAATACTCGAATTTGTTGAAGAATCCAAAATTTCTCAGATGGCAGTTGAGCTCTGACGAAACTCTAAATTCATACTGGGAAAATCTTTCTGAAGACAATCCTGTTTTAAAATGTGAAATTAATAAAGCTATTGAATTTCTCAAAAAAGAGGGATTGAATAAAAGTGATTTAACCATTTCAGAACGTGAAGATCTGCTAATAAAAATATTAAACAATGTTGATAGCAACCATAAAAGACATAAAACAAGACGAAGTATCTACTCTATCGCTGCTAGTGTGGCATCTGTCTTTTTGATTGTCATGTTGATGCAATTCCTTACCAAAAAAGATCTTGTAGAAATAAATTCTTCCGAAAATGTTATTGTTGGAGAACAACTTACAAGTGAAAATGTGCAACTTATAACAAACAACAATATTATTTCATTTGAAGATGATATAGAAGTATCTCTAGATGAGAAGGGTACAGCTCAAATAGTTCAGAAAGATAAAGCGATAAAAAATATAAATATAAACAAGGATTTATTCAGCTCATTGATTATTCCCTATGGAAAACGATCGAATATAATTCTTTCGGATGGCTCAAAAGTATGGCTGAATTCTGGCACTATTCTAGATTTTCCGGCTCAGTTCAATGAGAATGAACGTGTTATAAAATTGAGGTCAGGTGAAATATATATTGAAGTCGCAAAAAACAATTCTAAACCATTTTATGTAAAAACGCCTAAGTATAAAATAGAAGTTATTGGAACTACTTTTAATGTTTCGTCATACGATAATTCTAATTCCACCGTGGTTGTAGTGGAAGGAAATGTTTCGCTTTTGAAAAAAGGTGATGATATAGGTCTATCTCTGTTGCCTAATCAACTGGCAGAATTTAATGCACTGTCTAACTCTTTTATAAAAAAGGACGTTGATGCTGTTATAAATTACACCAGCTGGAAAGATGGTTATTTGTCGCTTGACAAAACACCTATGACTGAAGTACTGGAGCAAATTGGTAGGTATTACAATCTCTCTTTTAATTTTGATCAGGGTCTAAAACTGCAAAAAAGAACATGTACCGGAAAAATTCAATTATCAAATGATTTGAATAATGTTCTAACAACAGTTGCATTGCTTACTTCAACTAAGTATCAAATTGAAAATAATCGTATTTATATTACCAATAAAGATTGATTAAAAACATGCCTATGAGAGAAAAAAAAATTCAAATTTGAATATCATTAATAATTAATAAATATAATATTATGAATATAAGAAACTTAGTGGTAAAAATGTGGAACCCTTTAAACTTAAACATATAATGAAAATAATGAGAACAATCGTGGTATTTTTTCTATGTAGCATCATGTTTTCTCACGCAACAAGTTATTCGCAAATGATTAATTTGAATATGAAGTCAGCTTCAATTAAAGAGATTTGCAATGAAATAGAAAAAAACAGTGATTATATCTTTGTTTTTTCGGATAACAGCGAGAAAATGATTGATAAAAAAGTAAGCTATAATGCAAATAGTGCTGGTATTAAGAATGTTTTGGACACTATCTTAACTGACTCAGGACTCGCTTATAGTATTTTAGACAATCAAATTGTAATATATGAGTCAGAAGATTTTGAATCGGCCATAGTTTTAGCGGCTGAGACTTCTAATATTTTACAACAGCAACAAGGAAAACAAATATACGGAAGAATAATAGATGAATTTGGTCAGGGAGTAATTGGTGCCAATATCATTGAGGTGGGCACAACAAACGGAACAGTTACAGATATTGATGGTAACTTTAATATGAGAGTGGCAAATGATGCTCATTTACAAATCTCATATATCGGTTATATAGATCAAACTATTAACACAACCGGCCAGGTAAATTTTAATATAAGTTTGGTTGAAGACACTAAAGCGCTAGATGAATTAATTGTAATTGGATATGGAACACGACAACGAAGTAGTGTTACGGGTGCTGTTGATCAGATAAGTTCAAATATGTTTGAAGATCGTCCTGTAAGCAATGCAGTTCAAGCTCTACAAGGTGCTTCTGCAAACCTTATAGTTCAGCAAAAAAACATGAACCCTAATGATAACAATATGAGTATCAACATTAGGGGTGTTAGTACTATGGGTAATAATGACCCTCTTATTGTTATTGATGGTCTTATCTCAACGACAAATACTCTTAATAATATGAATCATAATGACATTGAGAGTGTTTCAGTATTGAAAGATGCAGGTAGTGCTGCAATTTACGGATCTCGTTCTGCTAATGGAGTAATTCTTGTAACAACAAAAAAGGGTGCTAAAATGCAGAAACCAATGGTTCGTTTTAGCGGTTTAGTTGGATATCAGGATCCAAAAATCTTGTTTAGCCCGGTAGAAGGCTGGCAAAATGCAATGTACAGGAACCAGGCTAACATGAACTCGGGTGATTCACCTCTGTTCTCTCCGGCACAGATACGCGATTTGTATGAACATAGAACCGAAGAATATTGGTTTTATGAAGAAATTATGCAAAAATCATTGCAACAAAACTATAATGTAAACGTTTCTGGAGGGAGCGAAAACGCAACTTACATGGTTTCTGCAGGCTATATGAACCAAGAAAGCAACTTTGTTGGCGGATTCGGAATGGAAAGATATAATCTGCGTTCAAACTTAACTACTGAATACGGTCGCTTCAGACTTACCTCACTAATGGCTTATAACCGCCGTGAAGAAAGAACAATAGCAGGAGGAACCGGCAATACAATTATTAACGCTTCACGCATTCCACCCTATTACTATTATCGTTTTCAGCAGGATGGTAAATATCTTATTAACAATATAGTTGGGGGTGATAATGTTATGGGGAGGCTCAAAGAGGGTGGACATGAGGA
>CAZYGE010000041.1:4007-21236 GCA_964647535.1 uncultured Proteiniphilum sp. | reverse complement strand
TCCTACTTGATGCATATGCACTTATTTTCAGAGCTTATTACGCTTTCATCAGATTCCCTAGAATAGACTCAAAAGGCAGAAACACATCTGCAATATTTGGCTTTGTAAATACACTTGAGGATGTGCTACGCAATGGCAATCCAACGCATATTGCAGTGGGATTTGACCCTGAAGGTCCCACTTTCAGACACTTAGAGTATGAAGCTTATAAAGCTCAGCGAGAAGCAACTCCGGAAGTAATTAAAGCATCTGTACCTATTATAAAAGAGATTATTAGAGCTTACAATATACCAATCTTAGAAGTACCGGGGTATGAAGCAGATGATGTTATAGGCACAGTTGCAAAAAAAATAAACAGAGAAAAGTTTGATGTCTATATGATGACTTCCGACAAGGATTATGGCCAGTTAGCCGAATCTACCATCAAAATTTACAGACCTAAATATGGCGGCAATGACTATGAGATTCTAGATGACAAAAAAGTGGTAGAGAAATACGACATTGAATACCCTTCTCAAGTGATTGACTTACTTGGGCTAATGGGAGATAGTTCAGATAACATTCCCGGCTGTCCGGGTATAGGTGAGAAGACTGCAGTCAAATTGTTAAAACAATTTGGTACGATTGAAAACCTTCTCGATAACACTGATAAGCTTAAGGGGGCTCAAAAACGCAATGTTGAAGAGAACCGCGAACAGATTATATTTTCAAAATATCTGGCGACCATAAAAACTGATGTTCCAATAGAATTTAATGAAAATGATTTTATACTTAAAGAAAAAAATGAAGAAGAGGTAAAAAGGATATTCGAAGATCTGGAATTCAGAACATTACTTGTCAGAGTATTTAAAGAAGATAGCTCTTCTACTCATGTTAAACCTAATGTACCCGTTCAAGGTGATCTCTTTGCAGCAAGTAATACTATAAATAATACTTCAGCTAATACACTAGATTTCCCAAAGAGTTCGGATCCGGAACTTCCTACAGATTTTTACGATATAAATTCTTCGCCGCATAAATATAAAATGGTGGAAGGGGAAAAGGAAATAGCTGCTCTTTGCACTCAATTATTAAAACAAAAAACAGTTGCTTTTGATACTGAAACTACTGGCCTAGACCCCATAAACAGTGAGTTGGTGGGGATATCTTTTGCTTATAAAGAAGGAGAAGCCTATTATGTGCCGGTGTCAGAAAACAGAGAAGAGGCACTTAAACAGGTTAATATATTCAAAGTATTTTTTGAAAATGAAAAGATAGAGAAATCGGGGCAAAATATTAAATATGATATTCTAGTGCTCCGGAATTACGATATACAGCTCAAAGGATCTCTTTTTGATACTATGGTAGCCCACTATTTACTAAATCCGGAACTGCGCCATAGCATGGACTATATGGCTGATATACACCTGCAATATAGAACAATACCAATTGAGAATCTTATTGGTCCCAGAGGAAAGAATCAAAAAAGCATGCGTGATATAGATCCTGAAATAGTGTCTGATTACGCATGTGAAGATGCAGATATAACCCTGAAACTTAAAAACATATTAGAGAAAAATATTCGTAAAAATGGGTTAGAAAAGCTCTATTATGAAATTGAAGCACCTCTGATTTATGTTCTTTCTGACATGGAGTGGACAGGCGTGAGATTGGACCTGAAAGCACTTGGCGATCTTTCTTTACTGTATACTGAAGAGCTTAGAAAAATTGAAGAAGAAATAATTGAAATGGCCGGTATTGACTTTAATGTAAACTCACCTAAACAAACTGGTGAAATTCTCTTTGATCGGCTCAAAATCATTGAAAAGGCTAAGAAAACTAAGACCGGTCAATACAAAACCGGTGAAGAAGAGCTAGAAAAGATAAGAACCAAGCATCCAATAATTGGCAAGATACTTGAACAAAGAGGTCTCAAAAAACTCCTCAGCACCTATATTAATTCATTTCCATTATTGGTTACACCACGCACAGGTAAAGTTCACACTTCATTTAATCAAACTGTTGCCGCAACCGGGAGGCTAAGTAGCACAAATCCAAATCTTCAGAATATCCCTATCCGTGATGAGAGGGGAAAAGAGCTTAGAAGGGTCTTTATTGCAGACGAAGATGATCTATTTATGTCATCAGACTATTCACAAATTGAGCTTCGTATTATGGCTCATTTGAGCAAAGATGCTAATATGCTTGAAGCTTTTAATAAAGGGCAAGATATTCATGCAGCAACTGCCTCTAAGATATATAAAACTTCGATAGACGAGGTTGACGAAGATATGAGGAGAAAAGCAAAAACAGCAAATTTTGGAATAATATATGGCATTACTCCTTTCGGTTTGTCAGAAAGACTTACAATTCCGAGGTCTGAAGCAAAAGACTTGATTGACGAGTATTTTCACACATTTTCAGGTGTTAAAAAATACATGGATGAGAGCATTGAAATGGGAAGAGAAAATGGTTACGTTGAAACAATATTCGGACGCAAACGATTCCTTCCTGATATCACCTCCCGTAATGCAACTGTAAGAGGATTTGCAGAGCGCAATGCAATCAATGCACCAATACAAGGAAGTGCTGCAGACATCATAAAAAAAGCAATGGTGAGCATTTTTGAGAGACTCAAGAAGGATAATAAAAAGTCTAAAATGATTCTTCAGGTACATGACGAATTGAACTTTAACGTAGTTCCCGATGAGATTGACTATATGAAACAAATGGTAACGGAAGAGATGGAAAATGCAGCAAAACTATCTGTTGAACTGAAAACAGAGGTAGGGATAGGAGAAAATTGGCTTGTTGCTCATTAAACAATATTATTTATAATGTTTGAAGAGCTCGCAGAATATGGTTATTGGGGTTTATTAATTGCATCATTTTTAGCTGCAACAATATTACCCTTCAGCTCCGAAGTGGTTTTTGCAGCACTTATAGCAGCAGGACTAGACTTGTGGACTCTTATCATATACGCAACAGTAGGAAATGCCGCAGGAGGTGTTACGTGCTATTATCTAGGCATGTTAGGAAAAACTGAGTGGCTAAATAAATGGTTTAAAATAAGTGATGAAAAAATAGCTAAAACCATTGACAGACTTCAAGGTAAAAGCGCGTTAATGGGCTTTTTCGGATTTCTTCCGGCGGTTGGTGATTTAATACTTGTAGCACTAGGCTATATGCGAGCAAATACCACCATGGTGATGATTAGCATGACATTTGGTAAATTCGCAAGATATGTTGTTTTAGGTTATGGAGCAGGCGAGATTTTCGGTTGGTTTTAAAATAGATTCGATTAATAGAAATGTCTACAATTTTATTTAATGAAATAGTGTTTGGTCCGGTTCACAGCCGCAGATTGGGAAACTCACTTGGTATAAATTTATTGCCATATGATGGCAAACTATGCTCATTTGACTGTATTTATTGTGAGTGTGGACTTAACAAAGACTTTCGAACAAAAACAAAGCTACCCGATAGGCAAAATGTACAATTGGCACTTAAAGATAAGCTGAATACTCTTAAAAATGAGGGTGTTATTCTGGATGTAATAACATTTGCAGGTAATGGAGAACCTACTATGCACCTTGAATTTGAAGGTATAATTGATGATACAATTTTGCTAAGAAACCAATTCTATCCAAATAGTAAAATAAGCGTGCTCAGTAATGGGATGCATTTAGATAAACCTGGTGTAATTAGAGCACTTAAAAGGATAGAGAGCCCCGTATTGAAACTAGATTCGGCATTTGATGCTACAGTAAGATTAATTGACAGACCCAATTCTAAGTCTTATAACGTGGCGCAACAAATAAACCGTTATAAACAATTTAATGGCGATTTTATTTTGCAGACTATGTTTCTAAAAGGTGAATTTGAGGGCGACAAAATAGACAACACCTCAGAAGATGAGATTTCGGCATGGCTAGAGGTTGTTAGAGAACTCAATCCTCGAGAAGTTATGATTTATACCATTGATAGAGAAACCCCCTTAAAAGGACTGGAAAAAGCGCCTTTAGAAGTCTTGCTAAGCATATCTGACAAAGTAAAGACGATGGGAATTGAGACTAATGTTGCCGGTTAAGTCCTAAAAGTTATTTGCTAACTCGCTACAGTTGCTTGCTACGCTTTGAGTGAACAAATTTTATGCACCATGGTTAATACTTATAGAACTAAGTTACATTAACTTAGGCTATAAACTTAAATATAAATCAAAGAAATTATGAAAACTTCAATTGAAATTAGTTACTATCCACTAGGAGAAGGTTACAAAGATCCAATAAGAAAATTCATCGCCTCTTTAGAGGAAAATCAAAATATTACGGTAAAAGCAAATAGGTTGTCAACACACGTATTTGGCAACTATGACGAAGTTATGTCTACAATAACAAAATGCATTAAAAATGCTTTTGAGCTGCCTGATTCCATCTTTGTGTTGAAAGTAATGAATATGGACAGACAGTAATTGATTAAAAAACCTATTGGTCTTACCTTTTCCTATTATAAAGGGACAAGGTAAGAACCAGATAGGAGTAAATTACTTTTCCTTTAAGAAACTACCAAACTTTTTATAACGGTCGTAACGTGAATCGTATAATTCACGAAGCGACTCGTTTGGTTTATATACGGCAAGGCTACCCTGCCCCATAGCATTTTGAGCTTCTTGTACCGATCCGTGCAATCGGGCAGCCACCGCTGCACACATTGCTACTCCCAGTGCTCCTGCTTGTTGGGCGGCTGCAACCTTTATGGGCACACCCATGATATCTGAAAGAGTTTGCATAACATAAGGTGATTTCAACGAAATCCCCCCTACTCCAATTACTTCGGAGATTTCAACACCCTCTTTTTCAATATGCTCCATAATTGCTCTTGAACCAAACGCTGTAGCCTCCACAAGGCTCTTAAAAATCTGCGCCGGAGTTGTGCCCAATGTTATTCCTGCAAATCCGCCTTTCAGGGTTTGATCTGCAAATGGTGTACGACGACCGTTTAACCAATCACTTGCAATTATATCATTAGCATCTAAAGGAAGTGCTTCGGCCTCTTTTGTAAGTGTTGATAAAATATTTTTAATAGCTCCTGCTTTATTTTCTTCCGAAAGAGAATCTAGCCCGGGAAGGGAATTAATAGACCATGACAATATGCTCAGCAGCCAAGCATAAGCATCGCCAAAAGCAGACTGCCCTGCTTCCAGACCTATAAGACCCGGTATAACAGAGCCGTTTACCTGACCACTTATTCCGGGTATTTTTTTATCTGCAATATCGCTTACCGGTGTTACAACAATATCACATGTTGATGTTCCTACAATTTTTACCATCTTGTTGGAACTAATTCCGGCACCAATTGCTCCCGCATGAGCATCCAAGATTCCTACAGTTACCTCCACATTTGAAGGCAATCCAAGCC
Source organism: uncultured Proteiniphilum sp. (assembly GCA_964647535.1). Taxonomy (GTDB): domain Bacteria; phylum Bacteroidota; class Bacteroidia; order Bacteroidales; family Dysgonomonadaceae; genus Proteiniphilum. Next base: position 15,839 of record CAZYGE010000041.1, on the reverse strand, counting down.
TCTCTGCCCAAACATTACTAAGCGTCCCCGCTGACATATCACTTGTATATGTCTGGTCGCTTAAACGCGCTCTAAATCCATCAAAAAGAGGATCAAGTTCTGACAAGAAGTTTTGAGTAGGGTATCCACCCCACTCTTCTGCCCACATACCCTTGTGTCCGGCGGCACAACGGCTTCTTTTCACCTCTTCCGGTTTAATATTACCTGTCAAAAGCGCAGGCATCCAATCGCAATGTTCAATAATAGAATATGCCGCAGATGCAACTTCTTTATTAGCACGCATAACATGCAGAGCTTTTGCCCAAAACCATTCTGAAGAGTATATGCCACCTGAAAGAGACGTAAAATCTGTATCCCATCTTCTTGCTAAAATATTTATTTCCTCGGCTTCTTTAATTGAAGTGTGGTCTTTCCACAAAATAAACATGGCATCGGGGTCTTCAGAAAATTGAGGCAAAAGTGCTAATGGCGTACCTTTATCATCTGTTAGGGTAGGGGTGCTACCTGTTGTATCTATACCGATAGATACTATGTTTTCTTGATCCTCATTATTCAGCTGTTTAAGTAACCCTATAACTGATTCTTCCAATGAATCTATGTAGTCTTGCGGATGTTGCCTATATTGATTCAAAGATGGATTGCAGTAAAGACTTTCTTTCCATCGAGAATAAAATGATGTGAAAGAACCTAGCTCTTCTCCCGTGACACTATTAACTGCGATTGCTCTACATGAATCAGTGCCATAATCTATTCCAATAACTATTTTTCCCATTTCTATATATACCTAATATACCTAAATTCTATTGAATTAATGGTTCACCCGGAGCAATATCAACTCTGCGTGCTATAGTAAAGCTATATGTAGCTATAATTACGAAAGCTACTGCAGGTACCCAATAAGCAAATGCAATACTTCCGCCCTGATCTGAAAGAATTCCTTGTATCTGTGTAAGTAATGCTGCACCCGCAATTGCCATTACCATTCCGGAACCGGCAATTTTGGTATCTTCTCCTAAATTTCTCATTCCCAAACCATAAATAGTAGGAAACATTGCGGACATAAATCCCGAAATAGACATTAACGCATATACACCTACGAAACCGGTACCATAAATTGTTACTATAGAAGCAATAACTGCAAGTATACTTATGGCGGATAAAACATTTACAGGCTTAGTATATTTCATAAGCCAAGTACAGATAAATCTACCAATAACAAAAAGTATAAGAGACAAAACATAATATGTTGCACCTGCTTGTTCGGCTGTTCGAGGTAGAAGGACATCAATTCCTAGCTTTTCAGCCAAATTATAAAATCCCCCGGCTATCGGCTCAACCGATCTTAATGCTTCAATTACTGCTTCTTGTGAGGGGCTAGCTCCTAATCCTGCTATGACAGAATCGAGAGATAAAGATTGCATTACATAGCGAATTATAAATGACCAAACAGCAATTTGTGCTCCCACATAAAAAAACTGTGCTATAACACCCCATACATAATTTTTATTCCTCTTTAATTTTGACCATGTAGCTTTCAAATTGATAGTTTTATCGTCATCCTGCGCTTTGGGCATCTTTGTTATTAAAATAAGTATGAAAAGTATGAGCATAATAAGCCCCAATATCATATAAGCAGTAGTAACAGCACTCAGCTCTCCAAATTGTACAGCGCTAAGCTCGGAGGAAGTTAATGAAACTCTTTCGTCGGCAGTCATTGTATTAAGTTGAGATAGCACAAATATCTGACTTACCAAAACACCTGAAAGTGCTCCAAATGGATTAAATGACTGTGAAAAGTTGAGCCGCCGAGTTGCAGTAATTGGATCTCCAAGTGAATAAACGTAAGCATTAGCCGAGGTTTCAAGCACCGATAATCCCGCAAACAGTACAAAAATAGCAAATAGATAAGTAGCAAAACTGAGGGGTGAACTGAATTCATTTATCAACATTGCAGGGTAGAACATGAGAGTTCCGGTAATACATAATCCCAATCCTAAAAGCACACCTGCTTTATAAGTTCTCTTTTTTATAAATAATGCTCCAGGGAGAGCAAATAAACCATAACCCAAAAGATAACAAACCACTTGTATCCATGCAGTCTGTGTATCAGACAAGCTCATTATTCGTTTAAATGCTGCCAACATGGTATCGGTCATGTTATTGGGAACCGCCCATATAAAGAACAGCGCAGTTAAAAGTATAAATGGAAAAACAATCCCTGGTGGTACTAATCGATGCTTTTCTGTGTTTGCATTCATGTTTATAATTTTACTGGATTTTGTTTACTACTAATAATAATTGATTAATTTAAAAAACGTTCTTCACCTTTTCTAAACTCACTCCCAGTAGTTCTTCGGCAATAGGGGAGAGGTGTGCTTCTTCTCCAACAAAATGAAAAACATTATGATTGTGAGTAAGTGATTCACCAGGGTTCAAGAATGCTGCCGGAGAGCTGCTTTCCAGTTCAAGAAACGGTCCCATAATACTTCCGTCCTCAAGCGGTCCGTCATTGTATGCATTTAATGCATCACCTACCAAAGGATCACTTTTAGGATTCCACTCTTGATTTAAATAAACTGCATTGGGGTGAACATCATAGGTAACTATAGTAAGTCGTTTGGAGATGGGATCATAGTTACCTGCCAAACCTGTTGTTCTTAAAGCATTCATACCTAGCTTTCCTCTAGAATGACCATCGGTTTTAAAATATAAAGTTCCGTCCTCATCAATGAGACGTTCAGCGGGTATTTCTCCAAAATAATCAGATTTTACTACCGGGCCCAAATCACTTTCACTTCCCTCATTATAAGGTATGACTGTTACAGCAGAGTCTGATGGATTATACATATCGAGCATCCAAATACTAACTGTTCCCGTTTTCTTATTCCATTCAAAATCATTGTTGTTGGAGATTGTATTACGTGTAGAGTATGCTACAGAATTGACTCCATTGGGTAGATTAATATTAAGACTGTTTTCTACTTCAGTATTTGACAAAATTGAGATAGTGCGCTCAACTGAAAGATCTAGTTGAGTTCCATTATAAGTGTTTAAGACCATATCTTTTGTAAAGGTTGCTTCTTTATCAGTAGCACTTTTTAAGTCCCATTCTTCTATGTCAATTGCTTTTGGTGTATGCCAGTTATCATACACTTGTTCGGTTCCGGGTTCAAAATATATTGAATAAGGACCTCCTTCAGGACCCAACCAGAAACGATTTTCTCCTCCAAACCCATTCATATGTTCATCAACTACTCCAGAATCAAAAAAGTCGTAGTTTACAAAGCCATGGCTATTACCCTCCGGTCCTTTCGCAGTGGAGGTAAACACTTTGGCCTGATACTTTGCAGACAGTATAACCTGAGCTTGCTCATCGTCTGATTTTAACACAATCAGACTATCTTTTTTAGACAGGTAGTTAAGATCATATCCAAATGTACCTTTTTCATACTCTTTTTCCATACTTTCTGATGTTTGTCTGTTGCCTGTACAGGATATTACTAGGAATCCCAGTAGAAAGGCAGAAGTTATAAATTTGAAGTTTCTTGATTTCATTTTAGTTGTTATTTTAGTTTTCCAAATTTGTCTAATATTCTATTGTAAGCTTCTGCTGCGGCACCGTTGCCCCAGTCGTATATTGTAAATTCACCTATTCCTTCGCCTTCGGGGCTGGTTCTTCCTCCATGACCATAATTCTCCATCATAAATCCATAATCTTCTTCTCCGAAAAAAGGATAAACTTTTTCCCACTGTTCCTTTGTTTCCGGATTATCAGGACTATACATCATCACAAACGATGCTTTTAAGGCAACGTGTCCTCTCTCCATGTATTCGGGCATATCAAGCAATTTCCCATATTGCAGTATAAGTTCAGAAAAAAGACTCTGTCTTGAATCGTTCCACTCTGCATCTGCGTTAAGCACTCCAAAACCTCCAAGTACATTAACATACATGTAAGGTGGCTGCCAAGATGCTTGTGTCATTAATAGCTCATCCAGAGTTCGTTGGCCATATTGAAGGTATTTTTTGTCATAGGTTAGCTTGTAACTTTCAAATAGAGCTTCTGCTGTCCAAAACATTGAGAAATTGTTATGTTTATACATATTGTTTCTCAATTCTTTATTTCCAACTAAATGTTCTGAACCATATCTCGAACAAGACCAATATGTTTCAAAATCTTCCCAACGTCCGCTTGGAATAATATCTTCAATAATTGCATTCATTGCTTTTAATGCGGCATCACGATATTTAGCATCATCGGTAAGTTCGTATAGCTTTAGCAGAAAAGTTACCGACATCGAAGATTCCGGAGAATCATTCATATGCAACAGTGGTTCAAGAGTATCAATATTTAACCAACCGGGAAAGAATCCATCTTCAGTTTGAGTTTTCAATAAAGATTCGGCATATGTTTTTGCATACTCTAACAGTCTTTCATCCTTTTCAAGCTCATCATACCAACGAAGCATAAGTAATGCAGTCCAGCTCATATCTAGAATATGGAACGGAGATTCGGCAGGATTCCATGTATAAGGATTTCGGTTTGAATTTCCCCAATAAAGATTATCCCATCCTTTACTGCGATTGTATTTATGTCCATCAATTTCCACTTCGTGCATATGGGTACCTACCAATCCATAAAAGAATCCTTCCTTCATTGGAAATGACAACGCCAGCTCCTTTGTAAGCAATGCTTTTTCCATTAAATCATCGTTAGATGTGCGTCTTGCATATCTATACAAGCCGCTTGCAGAGCGTAATGAACTAAACCATGCTTGATTCCAGATAGATCTGAATTCACGTTCATTTACTTCACCCGGATAATTTGGACTTTGTGTTACATTTACTATGAATACCGGTGCACCTACCTTTTTACCCTTTATCTCGAACTCCTGCCACACACTTTCTTCCCAGCTATTAAAAGCCCAGTTATAAGTATGTTCAACATAACGCTCTAGATCCACATCAACCGGATTACCCGATTCATATAAATCATGCCCCCAATTGCTCCATAAAAAATCCAAAGCTTTTCTGAATGGATTATTTATTGATTCTTCATCTTGATAATGCATCAGATAAAAGCCGATCTCAATTTCTCCCTTTGGATAAAGTGTGCTAGATGCACGTTTGAAAAGTATATGCTGTTCAACTTCGTAATCGCTCATACCTAATACAAGCTGATTTTCCGGCGCATTCAAATCCATATACCATCTAACCGGAGTCCCTTTTTTCATTATATCAAGATCTGGAATAAGCATAAACGCTCTGCTATCATCGTTTACAATAAGGGCAGGAGACCTGAATACGTGTTGTTCAACTATATGATTGTCAGTTGGGGTGAGGTGGGGGGCCCAATGAAAACTAGGCTCAAACCCCGGAGTAATAATCACTCGCCAATCATCTTGTATAACATTATCTGAAAGAGCAAAAGTAATATTAAAATGAAGCGTATTTTCATCTATTACGGTAACTTCACTTAACCCTTTTACTTCACCAATATTGTCAAATTGTATTTGTTGAACTATTTTATCGAATGTAGCAGGTAAGTCAATATTTTGTTTCTGAAGAAAACTGTTACCAAAAACAGAAGAAAATGAACAAAACATTGCCAAAAGGAGTGTTACGCTTAATTTAACAGCATTATTTTTGTGATTCATTTCGATCATAAAACAAACTTTTAATTTAAAATCATTCAACCCTTTCAAGTGTAATGAGTGTCAGCTCAAAAAGACTAGATTTATCATTATCCCTAACGTGCAGTGTAATGGAGTTAGTTTGCGGTGTTAGAAATATATCACCTACATGCACATTCTCTTTATGCCCATCCTCATCAGACTTTGTTGATATCCAATCGGTAAGTTGATTTTGTCTCTGCCATATCTGGAAATCGGCTCCGTTAGGAGTCTCATGATAGTTAAGCAACACTCTATAATTTCCCTCCGGAACATCATTAAGCATTATCCTTAAAGCACCTTGTCCAAATGAATTTATGGCAAGCCCTCTTCCCAAAATTGCTTGAATACCTCTCTCGAGTGTTATTTCCATTAACTGAGGAAAGTATATATGTTTTGTTGGTAGATATACCTCCCTTAAATCTTCAGTTGGTTCCATTCGATCCACTAGTGGCTCAGCAGCATAGTAGAAAGATACAGTTGCATAATCTACCGGGAAATCATTGCCAACCTCTCCATGCTCCATCCCGTGATATATCTCTTTTTCGTAAGACATTTTATCAGAAAGGAAAAAACGATATGCGCCTGTACGACCCATTGGCAGAGAATAATCAAGCGAACCATGAATTGGCATGCTTATACCTCTGTCCCATCGATCTAGAATTGCATACCATCCTCCGTTGTAATAATCTTCGGATCCTGTACCATGTAAGCGCATCTTGCCATCTACGTATGTAGTGTCATCTCCTTCCCAAAAGAGAGTCATACCAGGGCGCAGCCCTTGTGCATGGTGTACAGTACCCACATAGTGTCCTTTACCTTTTGTATCCAAAAAGGTGTAAAATTTTCCGATATCCGGTATTTCGCGTCTCCAAACGGTGTATAGTTTACCCTCTTCGTCAATATTGCGATTATTGTTGTTAAAGTAAACTCTAGTTGATACTGAAATAGGAGTCTGTTGAACACCTTCTCGCTTTTTGTATATAAGTTTCATTGCTGCTGAGGTATCGTATGGCATGGGCAAATAACTATAATTTGTTGTACCGTGTCGTCCCATAACGATACTTCTCATTGCCGGTTTACCAAATGCGTAACCAAAATAATCTGCCACAGGTGAATAAATCGCTTCCACCTCTTCGTTATCCCATGTAGCCGACAGTATAACATCTTTGTATAAACCTTCAAACGATGAACCACCATCTATATCAAATCCGATTATGCGTCCGCCATCGCTAGATTCAAAGAATGTAAGTTCTTCTCCGGGTTGTAGGGTAAAAGTCTTTTCTTCAGTTTGCGTTTTTGAAGATAGACCCGATGTGTAGTTGTTTACCGTTGGTGAAATATCAGCCCACAACGCGTTTACCTCAGATAATAATTTTCTATCCGCAGCAGAGAACTCCCCTGTCCAGCTTTCTATGTTGACACCGGGCATCTGACGATATTGAATCTGATGAAACATTATATGATCACCTTCATAAACTATTTTAAGAGATTTACTAAATGGAATAGGAATATATGAGTAGTACCCTCCAATTTCATTTCCTACAACAGGTTTAGTAAATGGATAGATCTCTCCGGAGAAGAGATCCATAAATTTAATCCTTAATCGTGCAGTTTTTTCTCCATCGAAATAAAATGCGAGTGTATCTTCAGTTGGGGTAGGGGTCCAGAACCTATTTAAAATGCCCGGACCTTCAAATTCTGCAAGAACAAGATTTCCTTTTTCTTTTCTGATATATGAATATTTACCCGAAAAACCATCATCGTTGCCGTGAGTCCTATCCCAGCTAGACTCCTGTTCAATTAACTGGTTGTGCCTGTATTGAGGCAACTGATCAACTCTTTTAAGTTGCTCTACTTCGTCGCTCCAGTTATAAGAACCAGTTTGACTCCATGTTTGTGATAGAGTAAATAAAAAAGTTAATACAACTAATGTTTTTATTGATAATGTTTTCATAATTTTTTTATTTATAGAGTCAAACCGATTCAAAAACCTAATTCATTTCAAGTTCTTCCCAAGAAGGAAAAGCAGGGAACTTTGCGTGCGGTTCTGTTTGATACCAATAAACAACAGATGATATATCAGATTGTTGAGGTAGATAACGATGTCCATGTCGCCAGCCCAAATCTTGTATAGTTACCCTCAAGTCACTCTTGAACCTCACGGGATCCATTACATGCCAGCGATACATTCCAAATCTTTGCCCTGCCACATACGTCTGATCGGGAGGTAAGACCTGCACAAGCCCTGCAAATGGGGTTGAATAGGGTATATACTTGCCATGCCTGTCGAAGTTATATGAACCAAGGAAATAATCTTCTGTACCTGTTCCAATAATTGTGGGAAATTGCTTATCTCCATCCATAAAAAACTTAATTTCACCTTCGCCCCACCAGCCATTGTTGTTAACTTGCCAAGCCATATATAGACCAACGTAGTGTCCTTCACCTTTGATACCATCAACAATTGTATAGTCTGATGTTTCGTTTACTTTTGTGCGTCTATATTGAGCATGAAAATATGCAGCATCTTCAGGAACATCTGTTAATGTATAATCAACCTGATAGTATAAATTCATTGGCTGAGAATCATTAATATTTGTCATTGTAATACGTGCTTTTTTTCTAAAGGGCATCACCCAATAGCTATTAAATGCACTTCCGGGATTAACCGTAACGGGTAGAGAGTTTAAGTGCGCATACTCATTCCATCCCATGCCAAAAAAATGCCCTACGGGAGCCTCTACAGATGGTTCTGTTTCATCATCCCAATATATTCTGATAATAGAGAATCTCCAATTTCCGGTAGGTGTCATCCAAATATGTTGTATAGCACCCGGTCCGTCAATCTCTGCCATTGTGAATGTTTCACCCGGCTCGATAGTAACAAAAGGATTCACTTTCCAACCCTGACCTAAATCTCTTGCAGGTTCCGATGCATTAGCGGTATTTCGTGGTGCATTTGGATCTGGTGTTGCCATGCCTCCTTTACCCTTTTCGCCGGTAAAATTCTCCGGACTAATTGATCTTGTTTCTGCATCTGAAAGGCGATGCAGATTACCCATATTCATCTCTAAACCGGAAAAAGAGCGATTTTGCGCTATCGTTCCGAATGAAAAAAGAATGATAAAAGCAGTAAGTAAACCTGATTTTATTCTCATAGTTTTTTAATTTTTAATTAGTAATTAATGTAAGTTGTTATTCTTAGATTTTTAAGCTGTAATTTTTACATTAAGCAATTCTTTTCCTATTTGATATTTGAAACAACTATCTTCATCAAATAAACATTATATGGTAACCACATAGACATAGTGAAGTAGAGTGTTTCGCTATCTGCAGATAATGGATGAAAATATGACCCATATAATTGTGGGTAATCCCAACCTGAGGCAATTTCATATGGTTCGCTCCATGGCCCGGTAATATTTACTGCTGTTCGTAGAGTAATATTATATCGCGGTCCGTTAAAGTATGCGATAATCCACAAATCCAATTTATTGTTATATATAAAAGATAATTCTCCTACTGCATCGTCAATTATAACAGTTGCAGTATTTTCATTGCCCATGCCCCAAGTTCGAGTCTGCCCATTCCAGTACTCATACTGGTTTCTGTTCTCTATATTTGCTTCGGTAAATCTTGCAAGATAAGCTGGGCTTGATCTGCCTGTTTGAGTTCCTATCATATAAACATAGCCATCTTTTTTAAAGTAACCTGCTTGTCCGAATGGACTATTTGAGGTAAAGTTTACATGATCTAACTTGGTCCAGTTGTTACCATTATCTGTAGATTTATACATCCCCGAATAATTGGTAGTCCACGTATCCCAATCTCTCATATTAAAATAATGCACATAATCGGCTCCATTTGCTCTTATTGCCGCGGTGGGAATGTTAGTTATATCTGTTGCTGTTTTAGGGCTATGCATAATCTCTTTGGCATTACCGAAAGCGTCAGTTACCATACTATTAATTTTAAGCCCATCTTCTAGATTCTTGTCATCTGAAAAAGCTAGTACATTATTTCTCCAGTCACTGCCATTGGGTCCCGGATGCTCATGATTTGGTCTAAAATCACGCCCAAAAGTATCTCCAAAAAAGATTCCATAATTGCCTGGTTCCATTTCCCAGATAACCCCAAGATCTGTTCCACCAACATTCCAATCTACGGTAGTATTATTTGGATTGAGGAAATTTTCTCCTGCCATAGGAGTGCCCGTAAGTCTGGCTACTGTTTCAATTTGACCACGGATGGAAAAACCTTTCTTATAATCAATATTCAAATAAACATCTCTGGATACATTACCATTTTTATAAATTGCTCTCAAAATAAGTGTAAATGCCTCTGGATCTGACGGCCTAAGTATATATTTAAATTGGTATGATGAAGAAAGCTCATTTCCATCTATTTTTTGTGAGAAAACAGAGCTACTTGGCATAGTTACCAGCAGGTAGTCAATATCTCCGAGATTTTTAAACCTGAGCGTTGTGGAAACAGTTTTTTCACTATCAGGAAATAACATCGTTTCTGAAGCTGAAATCTCATCTATGGGTACATAAGGTTCTCCATTATCCTCATCGCTACATGACACTATAATGAGTACCACAAGTGTGGTAAGGATAGTATATATGCTAGAGTTTCTCGAAAATATTGACATCACCATAACTTCTATAACGTTTATAACGTATAACAACAGTTTTTTATTTATTTATTTATACAGTGGCCCATAATTAGCGCATGCTCTATAATCTGAGCCTTCGCTATCTGATCCAAATGCTGACCATGCATCCGGACGGAAAATATCATCTTCATCAACATTGTGCATATTAACAGGCATTGATAATGCCGATGCAAGAGTTATTAAATCGGCACCGATATGACCAAAACTAATGGCACCATGATTTGCACCCCAGTAGTTCATCACCGAATAAATATCTTTAAATCTACCTTCTCCTGTTATGCGAGGAACAAAAAATGTTGATGGCCAAATTTTATCTGTACGACCATCTATCAGTTTAAATACCTCGTCGGGAAAAGTGGCTGTCCAACCTTCAGCAATTTGAAGAACCGGACCAAGACCTTTTATAAGGTTGATTCTACACATTGTAACCGGCATATTGGCTTTGGTGAGGAATTGTGAAGAATAACCCCCGCCACGCATATACTCAAGGTTTGAAGGAAACCACGTTGTAGCGTCAAGCATCTTTTCCACCTCATCTTCTGAAATCTCCCAGAATGGCTTCATTACCGGATTCCCATCCGCATCAGACTGTTGCCCTGTTCCATCGAGTGTACATGATCCGGAGTTCTTAAGGAAAATTGCTCCATCTTTAAGTATACCATCCGGTTTCCAACCACTAACTCTCTCAATTGCTTCGGGACTCCAGTAAGTTCTTACATCGGCAAATATTTGTGCAGTGTTGGTTAATAATTTATTAAACAACATGCTTATTGCGTTTAAATGATCATCTTCAGTTGCAAAAGCAAACGGTTCACGAATTCCATTCCAATCGAATGAAGAATTTAATATTGCTTCAGAAAAATCACCATCAGGCAGGAAATCAGTCCACTGTCTCTGTCCCTGAAAACCACCTGATATTGCGTTATGCCCTAATGCTTCTTCTCCAAAGCCCATATCGTCTAGAACCGGATTCCCAATCATCAGATCTCTGAAAATCAAGGTCATTTTTACAACAAACTCCCAATCTTTGTCTTTCTGCTCACGATCGTGTTTTAAGTGATCAGGGTTAAAATCTTCACCCTCTCTAGTTATACAGTTTTCCTTTGTCCAAGCAAGAGCTTTTTCGTATTCATCTTTATCATAAATACCAAGCTGAACGCGTCGAAGAATTTCTGATGCATCTACATATTCTGTTCTCATTCCCAAATACTCCTGTAGAAAATCTGGATCGGTCATTGAACCACCAATTCCCATAGAAACAGATCCTATCGACAAATATGATTTTCCTCTCATTATTGCCACTGCCATCCCTGCTTTTGCGAACCTTAGCAGCTTTTCTCTAACATCATCAGGTATAGAAAAATCTCCAGCATCTTGTACATCCTTTCCATAGATACCGAAGGCCGGAAGACCTTTCTGATTATGAACCGCTAGTGCAGCGCTGAGATAAACCGCTCCCGGACGTTCACTCCCATTAAA
>CAZYGE010000041.1:0-3907 GCA_964647535.1 uncultured Proteiniphilum sp. | reverse complement strand
CCCCAGAAAGCATCCACAGCAACTTCATCTGGTAGTCCTAAAGTATTTCCGAATGCACCCAAATCATTTACTGCTGACCATCCATCAGTTATTGCAATAGCAAAACGTGTATTGTTTCCCTTGTCATCTATCATATTTAAAACAGGGGCTGCAAGATCTGAACCGGCATCCCATGGATCCCTTAAATTATTGAAAGGATTTCCGGATATCCATAAACCAAAATCAACATATAGTGGATTTTTCAGCTCAAAGTCATTCTCAGGGAACTCGTAAGTGGTTTCTCCCGGTAACACAATCATTGCATTTATACCGTAATAACCCCAATGTTGTGTAGCATCAGGACCTTTTTTAATGATTATTGTAATTTCTCCATTCTCATCTGGTTCAATATCATTAATTCTTACCGTTTTACTTAGATTATGGTCTGTATCAAGTAATCCGGATCCTTCATTTTTCCCAATTATACGATACTCTGATTGTGTTCCTTTATCATTAATTGTTCCGTACAACACAAATGAATATGTCTGCTCAGTGTTCAAATTAGATAATATCAAACTACTTCCGTCGGGAGCAACCAGTCCATCGTTAAAAAAAGCATCTTGTGAAGCAGTCAAAGGTAAACCAAGTAAATTTGGCATTTGTCGCTCAATTACTCCTTCGTGAAAAGGTATGCCAGCTTTAAGTATAAAAGCGGAATTGTTTCCTTGCTCATCAGCTAAAGCCGAAATACTACCATCTTGCCATCTTTTAAAATTATTATATGGTGCACCTGAAAGTATTGGACCAAAATCTACAAATAACGGGTGATCCAATACGAATTCATTTGGTCCACGTTCTTTGTAATCAACAAGATCTGTAACAACCAATGGTTGATTTACAGCGTCATATGCTGCCTGTTTTGCTAATTCTGTATCGTACATTAAAAGATTCTCAGGATAAAAAGGATTTTCTAATATCCCACCAAAGAGTGCTTCGTACCATGTACTTGCTGCAGTGAATCTACCTATTCCTAAATCAAGATGATAGCCATCTCTTGTAAATCTATCTCCAATATAACTTGTTCTAGCATTTTGAATAGCAGTGCCCGAGGGAACCACAAGTTCAATATCAGCGATGTCTCTGGCAATCCCTACAGCATCCACAATGGCATTAAACATTTTGTCTTGGTCTCGGTCATAATTATGAAAACCTTCATGATTAGAATCTTTTGAATATGCCCAAGTTTGATGTAAAATAAACTTCACTTGGGGGTTTGTTGCAAACTTAGCTGCATATTCTACCAGTTGAGGCAAAAATTCAGCGTAACCATCAATTATACCAGACTGCTGACTTACTTCTTGAAAACTTATATAATCCCAGTTTTCGTTTCTTATGGCTTGAAAAATGCTATTATCATTGAAACGAGCCAATTCTCCGTTATTATCAATTTTCCTTAGCTGATAGGCAGGCAGATTATCCGTTGCATTTTCCCAATGTAGCGCCAGAGAAGCACCACCTATGTACATGTTGCCTATTACTATATTTTCTCCGGCAGCTTTTGCCAAATCATATAAATAGTTCTCTACTGCATCTTCAGAAAAGCTATTACCAATTGCAAGAACTCTAAGAGCTGGAACTTCGTCAACAACTTCAAGTGCCAAGTGGTACCTGAGCTCATTATCCTTGGAGAAAATCTCAATTATTGATTCGCCGGGAGATAATCCCTTAACTATTCCAATCGTGTCTGCAATTGTAGTAAGTTCAGCAATTTCAGCGTTCCTAACTCTCCAATTGAAACCTTTGGCAACTGTTTCTTTGCTATCAAAAGTAGGTGTTATTTTGTATTGATCACCTACTGATACCGTAATTTTTCGTTGACTTACCTGAATAAAATGTATGGGGTCGTTAGTAATATTGCCATCATCGCAAGATGTTACTATGAGCCCGATTATCAGCGTTAAGTATATTAAAATATTCTTTTTCATAAGTACCATTTATTTATTTTAATCTGACTACCAACCCGGATTTTGAACTAAATTCTGATCATTCTTATCTATTTCATTTTGTTCTATAGGAAATAAATAATGCTTTGGTGCCTCAAAAACTCTTCGCTCAACAACAACACGTTGATAAAATTCATCATCTTGAAGATGTGTTCCTTCCATGATATTTAAAGAGTGAATTGGTCCATCTTCTGTTTCTTCTGCAATTTTCCATCTTCTTACATCAAAAAATCTATGAGTCTCAAATGCCAGTTCGATTCTGCGCTCATGACGAATCTTCTCTCTCATCTGTTCTTGATCTAATCCTGGTTCAAGATCCGGTAAACCTGAGCGGTCTCTAATCATATTTACGTAGTTGTAAACTTCCGCAGAGGGACCGGAAAATTCATTTAAAGCTTCGGCATAATTGAGATATATTTCTCCTAACCTTGAAATAATCCAGATGTTTTGGTCAACTTGCCACGGATTCCATCTATTACTCTCATTCATTGCTTTCCTCATTAAATATCCGGTTTTACAATAATCTGAACCTGCATTTCTTCTTCCATCTATACCGGTGTACCAAAGTTCAAGAGTATGATTTTTCCAGCGCTGTCCGGGAAAATTTATACTTGCATAAAAGCGAGGCTCTCTATCTACAAACATGTTCCTTACACCTTGAGGCCATCTTCCTTCTCTACCTGTTTCGGCATATCCTTCATCTCTATATCCCGAGGCTTCATTGATTATAGGAATTCGCCCATTATCTGTATAGCCAATTATTGGTGTAGAGCCATCTTCCATCTGATATGCATCTACCATCTCCTGAGTGGGATTAAAAATTGAAAATCCTGATAAACTAATTGGATCAGCACATCTAAAATGGTGTCCGTATCGGTCTAGGTTTTTTGCAAAAAGCACCTCACTATTCCAGTTATTTATGAATAACTCTCTATAATTTAGCACAGGGTTATTACTGGCACTGCGATATAGTTCATAACCGGCGGCCTCTGAAGTTACAATTGTTTCCAAAGCTGCATCTGCCGCAAGCTTCCATTTATTGGCGTCATAATTTTGAGGGAATAACTGCACGCCTGTAGAGTCTGTAAAATTGGAATAATCACTATTACCGTTATACAAAGGACTGGCAGCGTATAGTAAAATTCTCGATTTAAGCGCCAATGCTGCAACACGAGTAACTCTACCCACCTCATTATCAGGGACTATATCATCTAACAGCGACGTTGCTCTATTTAAATCTTCCAACATAAAATCTACACATTCCTCAACCGGTCTGCGTGTATATGAAAGTAAGTCATCGGTCGTATTTACTGTATGATCCAATAATATAATTGGTCCTACTGTCCTAAAAGACAGAAAATGAAAATAAGCTCGTAAGTAATAAGCTTCGCCTTTCCATGAATTTATCTGCGACTCAGATGTAGGTACATTATCAACATTTTCAAGAAAAGTATTCAATCTGCGGAGTGCTTGATAAGTCTCATTCCATATCGGCACTCTGGTGATATTGGAAGAGTTCCATGCACCCGAATTAATTTCATGTGCAAATGCTCCACCATATGCAATTTCCATCTCATCACTACCACCTACAAAAGGACTTCTCCAAAGACCACCGTCATCGGCAAAATTAGCTTCAGTAGGTATCCAGCTATATACGTGTGCTAAAAAATTCCGGGCCCAAATTGGGCTTGTAAATACATCTTCAACTGTCATGTCTTCATCCGGTGCTTTGTCTAAAAAATCATTACACGAGATTAGTAAAGTCGAAAAGATTACTAGTGATATTATATATTTTCTCATCGTTATACTATTTAAAAATTAATTTGTGCTCCTAAATTCACAACTCTTTGACGTGGGTAACCACCTGTACCATAATTAGATTCAGGATCTATAACCTTAAGATTATCAAAAGTCAATAAGTCTGT